>JANRJF010000034.1:0-92119 GCA_033764095.1 Deltaproteobacteria bacterium
CTCGACGATGTCGATGTCGTCGATCTTGAGACCGTTGCGCTCCAGCAGCTTGGGCACCGCGAAGACCGGACCGATGCCCATCTCGTCCGGCTCGCAGCCGGCGACGACGAAGCCGCGGAAGATGCCGAGCGGCTTGATGCCGAGCTTGGCGGCGCGCTCGCCCGACATGATCAGGCAGGCCGAGGCGCCGTCGGAGAACTGCGACGAGTTGCCGGCGGTGACGCTGCCGCCTTCCTTGAACGCGCCGGGCAGCTTGGCGAGGCCCTCCGCCGTCGTCTCCGGACGGTTGCACTCGTCCTTCTCGATCGTCACCTGCTTCTGCGACTTGGTGCCTGTCGCCTTGTCGGTGACTTCCATGGTCACCGTCATCGCGAAGATCTCGTCCTTGAACTTACCCGACTGCTGCGCCGCCGCGGTGCGCTGCTGCGAGGCCAGCGCCAGCTCGTCCTGCGACTCGCGGCTGACCTTGTAGCGGTCGGCGACGATCTCCGCCGTCAGCCCCATCGGCATGTAGATCGCCTTCTTGTGATCCATCAGCCAGGGATTGAAGAGGTTATGCTTGTTGAAGTCGTTCTGCATCATGGTGATCGACTCGAGCCCGCCGCCGACCACCGCCGCAGCGCCCTCGTTCTCGACCATGTGCGCGGCGGTGGCGACCGCCTGCAGGCCCGACGAGCAGAAGCGGCTCACCGTCTGCCCGGCGACCGTCACCGGCAGCCCGGCCATGACCGCGACGTTGCGGCCGACGTTGAAGCCCTGCGGTCCCTCCGGGAACCCGGTACCCATCACCACGTCGTCGATCTCGTTCGGATCGAGCTGCGGCGTCTTCTTCATCACTTCCTTGACGCACGCCGCGGCCAGATCGTCCGGCCGGGTGAGATTGAACGATCCACGGAACGACTTCGCGAGCCCGGTGCGGGCGGTGGCGACGATTACCGCTTCCTGCCTCTTGGCCATGCTGCCTCCCTCTTGCGTGGTGGATTGCGCCGGCCGGTGAGTTGCCTGGGCAGGGACGCCCGCAGACCGACCCGCGAGACATAGAAGGTTGGTCCGGCGCCGGCAAGATATGGCAGGGCTTGTGCCATTCTCCGCTTGCGCCGGCGGCCGATTGCCTCGATACGACAGGCGGACGTTGGGCGGTGGTGATGGCGGACGGCGCAATCCTGCGACGGACCGGGGCGGCGATCGTCCTGGCATCGTTGCTCGCGCTCGTCACACCGGTGGATGCCGCGGACGATCCGCCGGAGGGGCCGCTCGAGCAGCAGAACCTCACCGGCGGCTGGCAGGGTGTGCGGCCGGCGCTGTCGGCGCACGGCTTCGAGCCCTACCTGACCTACATCGGCCTGCTCTGGGGCAACCTGAACGGGGGCGCCAAGACCGGCGTCGAGGTGAACGGCTACCTCGACACCGGATTCGAGCAGAACTTTCACAAGCTGGGGCTGTGGAAAGGCTTCGGCTTCCATTTCGACGTGCACTGGTTCGTCGGCGAGGAGCCGACGGTGAAGCTGATCGGCGGCACGCCGTCGATGGCGCTGAGCGGCTGGGAGGCGTCGGACGCGTTCCGCGTCTACAACATCTACCTGCGCCAGGCGTTCGCCGACGGCCGGTACGTCGTCAAGCTCGGCCAGCTCGCCGCCGACACCGACTTCATGGTCTCGCGCTACGCCGGCATGTTCCTCAACGCGGCGTTCGGCGACCTGCCGTCGCAGAACCTGAACAGCGACGCGCCGGTCTACCCGCTCGCCGCTCCCGGCGTGTTCCTGCGCGCGAAGCCATTGCCGTGGCTCACCGGCAGGTTCGGCGCCTACACCGGCGACCCCGGCATCGACACCGCCGGCAACCACGGCTTCGACTGGAAGATCGGCAACAACGCCGGCTACATCTTCTTCGCCGAGGCGGCGGCCGAGGCGCCGCAGGACTGGCTGCCGGCGACCTACACGCTCGGCGGCATCTACGACACCGGCGGGCGCGACCCGGTGATCGACGGCTTCTCGCGCGGCTCGACCGGCGAGATCTACCTGATGGTCGACCAGGCGTTGCTCGCCAGCGACGGCGGCGATCCGCTGCTGGCTGGCTTCGCGCGCATCTCCGGCAGCATGCCGTCGTCGCGCAGCGCGGTCGGCATCTACGCCGACGCCGGCCTCGCCTGGTGCGCCATCCCATCGCGACCGAAGGACATGCTCGGGCTCGCCGTGTCGTTCCTGCGCTACACCAGCCAGTACGAGCAACAGACCGCCGCGCAGAACATGGCGGTCGGCGACGGCGAGACGGTGCTCGAGCTGACCTACCAGTTCGCCGTGGCGCCGTGGCTGGTGATCCAGCCCGACGCGCAGTTCTTCTTCAACCCCTCGGTCAGCCGCCGCGACGCGCAGGCGATCGGCGGCGAGATGGTGGTGGTGTTCTGAGCTATCCCCCCCTTCGAAGCTCCCCCCTTTGAAAAAGGGGGGCCAGGGGGGATTTTCAGAACCTCAGTGATGCGCAGAGCGATTCGCAAATCCCCAATCGCCCGCCCTTTTAAAAGGGGGGGAAGTGGCCCCCGTTTTCAAAGCGGGGACAGCCAAAGGCGCGCGCGGCTCGTCGCCGTCATCCTGGGTGGTCTCCTGACGAGCACCTCCGCGATGGCGATCCCGGCGACGCCGCTGATGACCGTCTACCAGTTCGACGGGCCGACCAGCGTGCCGCTCTACGATGCCGGTCGCGTCGGGAGCGACGGGCGCGGCGCGCCGATCGGCACGCTGGCACAGGGTTCGGCGGTCATTCCGTGCGTCGTGGTACGCGATGGCCGGCCACTCACCGATCGCGACGGCACACCGTACGTCGGGTTCGAGCTCGTCTTCGACGCCAGCCGTGCGACACCGCAGGACGCCGACCGCTATCGAGCGATCGTCGCCGAGCGCCGCACGCTGCGCGTCGCCGACCATCGCTGCCCGCCGCAGACCCGGCAGGTGATCGATGCGCGCGTCTTGGTGGCGCGCGATGCCGCGCCGCGCTTCGAGGCGCCGGCGTCCGATTCCGTGACGCGCGACGCCGGCGGCAGCAGCGCGCGCGACCGCATCGTGCGCGCCTTCCACGCTTCGCCGCAGTGCGCCGGGGCGAACCGCGGCCTGCTCGGCCGGCGCGACGCGCTGCTGCGCGCCTGGACCGACTTCACCGCCGCGCAGGCCGGGCACTGGCCGAACGACACGCTGCGCCAGGCGCGGCAGCTCGACCTCGCCATGCGCACCGCGCTCTACGAGGGGCACCTCGAGCGCGGCTGCAACGCCTACGGCGCGTGCGAGCGCAACGCCATCGCCCTGTCAATCCGCAACCGCGCCCGCGAACGCTGCCTGCGCGGCCAGGGCTGTCGCTCCGACGGCGACATCGAGGGCGTCGCGACGACGGTGTCGCAGTACAACATCTGGGACGAGTACCTCACCCAGACCACCGGCCTCACCGCCTGCTTCCTGCGCCCCGACCTCGCCGCCGATCCGCGCACCGCGCGCGTGCAGGCGATGTACGCGCAGAACGTCGGCGACGTCGAGCGCATCCTGTTCGGCGATGCGGACGACCTGCGCGCGGTCTTTCCCGGCACGCCGCTCGACGACCTGCGCGGCCTGCGCCACTACTATCACCCGCCGGCGATGGGGAAGTGCTTCGCGCCGGCGGAACGCGTCGAGTACATCACCGCCGCCGTCGCGCGGCGCGGCGAGCAGGTCGCGTTGCTGGTCAACACCCGCATCCGCGTCGACGACCGCGACGGCGACGGCTTCCGCTTCCGCCTGGCGCGCGTCAGCGACGACGCCGGCCGCGATGCGATCAGCTACGACGACGCCTTCCCCGGTTTCGTCGTCGACGGGCGCAAGGTCAGCCTGGAGGCGCCGAAGCGCTGCACGCCGCACGGCGTCTCGCGCCGCTGCCAGTTCGCCGCCGATGCGCGCCTGCGCCGCACGCCGCCGTGGATCGAGGATGGCGTGCCGGTGACCCTCACCTGCCGGGTCCCCGCGCGCGGCGCCGACTGCCGCGCCGCGCCCGAGCCGCAGACCGTCCGCGTCGGCGGCCGCTGCGACGTCGAGATGCAGCCGGTCGCCGGCGTGCCGTGACGAGTCCTGCGCCAGCGGGGGCGGGTCAGGGTGGGGGCGCTGGCGCCGCGTCGCGCAGCGCCAGGGTGAAGGTCATCACGGTGTCGCCGATCTGCGGCTCATCGACGCGCGGCAGCGCGCCGACCAGCACCGCGCCGCCGAGGCCGCCGCTGGGATTGCCGGCGAGTGCATCGCAGTCGAACGGGCTGCCCGTGGCGCTGGCGATGCAGGGAACTCCGAAGCAGTCCACGTCGGGGGCGATCTCGTTCTGCACAGGATCGCCGGCGTTGTTGAGGTCGTACACACTGGCGCTGGCGCGGCCAGTAGTGAGCGCGATCTCGACGTCGATGCGCTCTCGCGGGTCATCCGACGTGCAGGGTAGGCAGTCGGCGCCGTAGTCGGGGAACATGCAGTCGCCGTTGGCCCGCCGCGCTTCCGCGCACGTGCCGGCGTCCTGCAGCAGGGCGAGTTGCACGCCGAGATCGAGACGCGCCGAACCGCGCGGCGCCGGCACGCTGTCGCGCGTCGTGACCACCGGGCTGTTGCACACCCCGGTGTGCAGGTGGTGCTCGCTCCGACAGGCGAGGCCGGTCCCTTCCCGGCAGGCAAATGAATGCGTACCGGCGGGGTGGTCGATATAGTTGTCGCACTCCGGGTCGTCGGGCAGACCGCCGCGATTGCCAGCCGAACCGGGGCTGGTGTTGTGGTCGACCGTCGTGTCGAGGTCGAGCTCGCGCTCTGCCGCGGCGCCGCAGTGAATGGTGCCGACCAGCGCCTCGGGGCGGTTGCTGCTGAGCTCACGCACCTGCGCGCAGGCACATACCAGGCCGGGGACCTGGATCGGCGCGAAATGGATGTCGGGCAGGCGCGCCAGAACGCTCAGGTCACCGCGATCCGGCGGGCGCGTCGTCAAGGTTAGTTCGGCGCTGAGTGGCAGGACGATCGGAATCGCCGCGGTCTGCAGGACGAGCGTGCTGCGCGATTCGTCGAGGACGGCCGCACGCACGCCGCCGCAGGGTACGGCGCTCTCCCCCTCGAGCGTGTCGAGCAACGCCGCGAGGCGACTCATCTCGCCGTCCGGCAGGCGGCGCTGATTGTGCGGGTAGTCGTCGAACGACTCGCCATCCCACTGCGCGATTCGAATGACGCAAGGATCGTAGACCGTGTTGAGGCAGACCGGGTCTTCGGTGTGGTAGGTGGTCACGGCGGCGAACGCGTCGAGCACCGGCGCCAGTGCCTCGCTGTTCAGCTGCCGGCAGGTCGCCGGCTGCTCGCGCAGGCACCCCGGATCGTCCCCGTCGCAGCCGGGCGGCGGCGCGGCGACGCGCGTGATGGTCAGCTGCGCGCCCGCGCCGGCACGCGCGAGCGAGGCGCTGAGAATCGAGCCCGGCTGCGGGCAGAAGCCGAGCGCCGACACCTGACGATAGGAGAAGGTGGTGAAGGCAGAGAAGTCGCGCACCGTCTCGCATCCGATCAGCGCATTGCGTACCGACCCGATCAGGCCGTCGATCCAGAAACCATTGCCGCCAACCGGACAGAGGGCGCGCGGCGCCGCACCGAGGGCGATGCGCACACCGCGCAGCAACTCGGCCACGTCGACGATGCGATCGCCGTCGCAATCGCCGAGGCACAGTCCCTCCTGCGCGACAAAGCCGGCCGCACCGTCGGGCTGAGCCGCGCACGGTGCCGCGACGACGCCGGTCACGAGCGAGTACGCGAGCACGGTACTGCGCAGCAGACGCATGACGCCTCCTTGCCTGGCCGCGCGGTTTTGCGGCCACCCTCGCTGCCTACGCCGCGCCGCGCGGTGGTGGCAATGACTGCGGCGCAGCCAGGCGATCAATTGCCGGACAACCCGTCGTCGTTCTTGGGGCCGCAGGCGACCGTGGGCCCGGCCAGGGACTCGATCAGCGCTTCGATTCGGCGCCCCTCGCCCGGGTCCAAGCGCGGTTGCTCCGAGCAGGCGTCACTGAATGATTCGTCATTCCAGGTCAGGACGCGGGTGAGGCAGGATTCTCCGACAGGACCGGAACAGGAGGGATCCTTGGTGGGGCACATCCGCACGGCTGCCAACGCCTGGCGTAGGCGCGACGTGTCGTCGGCGCTCAAACGCCGACAGGTCTGCGGGCCCTCGACGACGCAGCGCGGATCCCGGTCGTCACCGCATTCCGACGTGCTAGACGCGTAGCGCACCGTCATCAGAACCAGCCCGTCGTGGTCGGGCACGAGGGTCGCCCGCAAGACGGAGTTGAGCGTCGAGCAGAAGCCGATCGCCGACTGCTGACGATAGGCGAGACGACGAAAATGGGAGAGGTCGCGCACCGCGTCGCAACCGACCGCCGCGCTGCTGCCACCGCCGCCTGGCTCGGCGGCCCACGCCGTCCCGTCGAGTACGACCAGCACCAGCAGTGCTGCCAGGAGCTTGCCCATGCGCTGTGCTCCTCCCCGGCGCTGAGACGCCGACTTCACCAACGCCTGAACCGCCGCCACCGCGCAACCGCGCACGGCGCGGCGATCAGCTCGACGGCTGGTCGAGCAGCGCGTGCAGGGTGCGGTGGAAGTGGACGATGCCCGATTCGTATGCGCCGAAGGTGAAGGCGTCGTTGGCGCCGCTCGCCAGGCTGCGCTGGATGGCCAGCACGACGGCGAGGTCCTCGGCGGCGCCGGAGTCGTTGACGAAGGCGGCGTCGCGCTTGGCCTGCTCGACCGCGTCCCCCGCGCCGCCGCGGTTGGTGAGGAAATAGGTCACCAGCCGCGTGCGATTCACCGCCAGCGGTTCCAGGACCACCAGGTTGGTGTGGCGCGACAAGACCGTCACCAGGGCGTTGGGGAACAGGTGGTAGACGTAGGTGAGCAGGCCGTCGACGCGGCGCTCGGCCGGCGCGACCTCGGCGAGCTTCTCGATGCGGCGGAACGGGAAGGTGATGCGGGTGTGGCGGCCGCTGTGCTCGACCAGGTTCAGGTCGTCGTAGCCGTAGGGATAGAACGAGCGCGGATGGGTGGCGCGGATGTGGTACCCCTCGAGAAACCCCTCCAGGTAGATCTTCCAGTTCACCTCGAACTCGGCCGCGAAGCTGTTCAGAATCTGCTGCTCCGAACTGAGCAGCTCGGGGAGCTCGTCCGCCGGCTGCGCCGCGCCGCCCTCCTGGGTGACGAAGACCAGCCCGTGACGCTCCTCCGCCGTCACCGCCGTGAGCCCGTACCGGCTCGGGTCGAGACCCGGGAATCCCTCGGCGTGCGGAATGTGCTGCAGGCGGCCGTCGAGACGGTACGTCCAGCCGTGGTACGGACAGACGAACGCCTTGGTGCAGCCACTGCCGCTGGCCAGCTCGGTGCCGCGATGCCGGCAGGCGTTGCGGAAGACGCGCACCCGGCGGTCGTCGCCGCGCACCGCCAGCAGCGGCGTGCCGGCCGCCTCGCGCGCCACGTAGGCACCGGGCTCGGGCAGCGCCGCCGACGGGCAGAAAGGAACCGGCAGCTGGCGCAGGACCGCCAGCTCGCGCGCGAAGCGCGCCGCGTCCTGGTAGTGCGCCACCGGCTCGCGCCAGATGCCGTCGCCGACGTCCGTGGTGCGGTTCTGGATATGCGCCAGCACGCGCTCGGCGACGCCGCGATCATCGAGCAGGGTCGTCATGGTCGTCCTTCACCTAGTCCGGCGATAGCGCAGAAGTGAATTGACATCAAAACAATTCTCTTCCATGGCTGGCCGCATGGCGAGCGGCGCGCACCCGACGACGCGCAAGGGCCACGCGACGCGCGAACGGTTGCTGGCGGCCGCACGCGAGGTGGCGATCGCGACGCGCGGCCATGTCGAGATCGCCGCGGTGGGCGCCGCGGCCGGGGTGGTGCCGAGCCTGGTGCACCGTTACTTCGGCTCCAAGTCGGGGCTGGTCGGGGCGCTGGTCGACGACTTCTTCGACCGCTTCCACCGCCAGGCGCTCGATCTCGACCTGGAGGCGCACGGGCGGTGGGCGCGCCACGAGTATCTGCGTCTCGAGGCGGGGGTGCGTTTCCACTACCGCGAGCCGTTCGCGCCGGTGCTCTACGGTCCGCTGTCGCGCGATCCGGAGGTGGCGCGACGCGAGGCCGACCGCATCGCGGTGGTGGTCGACCGCGCGGCGCGCAGCATCCGGCGCGGGCAGCGCAACGGCGAGCTGCCGGTCGGCGTCGATCCCGGCCTGGCCGGCGCGGCGATGTTCGGCGCCATGCGCCAGGTGATGGTGGAAGCCCTGACCCGTCCGGTGCGGCCGAGCCCGCGGCGGGTGATCGCGGTGTTGTGGCGCCAGGTGGCGGCCTCGGTGCAGATCGATCCCGCTGCCGGCCTGGCCGGTGAGCGCTGAATCCAGGAGGTGCGATGGCGGTCCATTTCGAGACGCGCGAGCGGGTGGCGATCGTCACCCTCGACCGACCGGAGGTCGCCAATGCGATCGACCGGCCGACGGCGGAGGCGCTGGCCGACGCGTTCCGCCGCTTCGACGCCGAGGACGCGCTGGCGGTGGCGGTGCTGGTCGGCGCCAACGGCACGTTCTGCGCCGGCGCCGATCTCAAGGCGATGCGCGAGCCGGGCGCGCCGCGCGTCACGCGTGTCGCGCCGGACGGCGACGGGCCGGTCGGCCCGACCCGCATGCTGCTGCGCAAGCCGGTGATCGCGGCGGTCGAGGGACACGCCGTCGCCGGCGGCCTGGAGGTGGCGGCATGGTGCGACCTGCGCGTCGCCGCCGAGGACGCGGTGTTCGGCGTCTTCTGCCGGCGCTGGGGCATCCCGCTGATGGACGGCGGCACCATCCGCCTGGCGCGCCTCATCGGCCACAGTCACGCGCTCGACCTGATCCTCACCGGGCGCGGCGTCAGCGGCGAGGAAGCCCTGCGCATGGGGCTCGCCAACCGCCTGGTGCCGAAGGGCGAGGCGCTCGCCGCGGCGATCGCGCTGGCGACCGAGATCGCCGCGCGCCCACAGGGCGCCCTGCGCACCGATCGCTTGTCCTCCTACGAGCAATGGTCGCTGGCACTGCCCGCCGCGCTGCTGCGCGAGTACGAGTACGGGGTCGAGGCGATGCAGGCCGGCGAGATCGGCGCCGGCCTGGAGCGCTACGCATCGGGGCGCTGGCGCTCGGGCGACCTGACGTAGTCGCGCTTCAACCACAACGGCACACCGACACAACGGGCCACAACGACCGTCGTGATTCGTTGTGTCGTGGTGCCGTTGTGGTGAAGGACGACTAGGCCAGACCCAGGCGCTTGGCGATGATCACCTTCATGATCTCGTTGGTACCGGCGTAGATCGACTGCACGGCTGCGTCGGCGTAGTCGGTGGCGATCGGGTACTCGCGCATGAAGCCGTAGCCGCCGTGCAGTTGCAGGCACTCGCTGGTCAGGCGCTTCTGCAGATCGGTGGTCCACCACTTCGCCATGCTCACCTCGCTGACGATCTCCTCGCCGCGTACGTGGGCGGCGAGCAGCTTGTCGACGAAGGCCTGGCCGATCTCGACCTGGGTGGCGAGCTCGACCAGCGTGAACGGGGTGTTCTGGAAGGCGGCGATCGGCTGTCCGAAGGCACGC
This sequence comes from Deltaproteobacteria bacterium, assembly GCA_033764095.1. Lineage (GTDB taxonomy): Bacteria > Desulfobacterota > Binatia > HRBIN30 > CADEER01 > JBDTMT01. The sequence goes on from JANRJF010000034.1 coordinate 9,618, forward strand.
CGCTCCTTGGCGTAGGCGATGGTGTCGTCCAGCGCGCGGCGGCAGGAGGCGATCGAGGCGATGGCGATGGTGAGGCGCTCCTGCTGCAGCTTCTCCATCAGCATGCGGAAGCCGTCGCCCTCGCGGCCGAGCAGGTTGTCCAGCGGGACACGGCAGTCCTCGAAGGCCAGTTCGCTGGTGTCCTGGCCGCGCAGGCCGAGCTTGTCGAGCTTGCGGCCGCGCACGAAGCCGGGGGTATCGGCCTCGACCAGAATCAGGCTGACCCCCTTGTGCGGCGGCTTGGCGTCGGGATCGGTCTTGCAGACGACGACGAACAGGTCGCCGATCTGGCCGTTGGAGATGAACGTCTTGGCGCCGTTGAGCACGTAGTGGTCGCCGTCGCGGCGGGCGCGCGTCTGCACGTTGGCGAGGTCGGAGCCGGTGCCGGGCTCGGTCATCGCGATGCCGAGCAGGATCTCGCCGCTGATCGCGCCCGGCAGATAGCGCTGCTTCTGCGCCTCGCTGCCGTAGGTGACCAGGTACGGCATCACGATGTCGGAGTGCAGCGAGACCATGATGGCGTGCGCGCGCAGGTCGGCGAGCTCCTCCATGATGATCGCGTCGTAGAGGAAATCGGCACCCGAGCCGCCGTACTCGGCCGGCTGGTTGGCGCCCAGGTAGCCGGCCTCGCCCAGCTTGCGCCAGGTCTCGCGGTCGCTCATGCCGCGCTCGTTCCACTCGGCGACGCGCGGCGCGATCTCGCGCTCGGCGAACTTGCGGAACTGGTCGCGGAACAGCTGGTGGTCGGCGGAGAAGATATCGCGCTTCATGGCGCAACCGCCTAGCGCGGATCGCGCAGCAGGAGAATCAGGGGGTTGGGGGCTAGGGGTTCGGGGTTGGGGATTTCTTCCCTGACCCCCAACCCCTTAACCCCTCACCACCCCGTCTCAGCCCCGTTCCCTCACGGTGACTTCGCTTTGAACGTGCCGCCGCTGTTCTTCTTCGGCGTGTTGAACTGGGCGGTGAAGCAGGTGCTGGTCGAGCTGTTGACCAGCTGGGCGACCACCGGGGTGGGAATCGGCACCACGATGTCCGGCAGGTTGGCGCCCTTCGCCTTGAGCAGCGCCTTGCTGGTGTTGGCGGCGCTGGCCTTGAGGATGATCTTGCGCGCGCCGTCCTCGGTGCCGGCGCTGTTCTTGTACTTGTAGCCCTTGTTGGCGCCGAGCACGCTCCAGCCGCTGCCGCCCGGCACCGTCACATCGGCGATCTCCGCCGCGGTCGTCCCGGCATACGCGTAGAGGCAGAGGGTGTAGGCGGTGGCGGTACCGGTCGGCACGCCGAGCTGCGCGAAGCTGGTCGGCTGGCCCTTCACCCACTTCCACACCAGCTTGTCCTTCGCGTCGGTTGCGTTGTCCTTGTAGATCAGCACGCTCTTCTGCGCCGTCTTGCAGCCGACGCGCGGCGCGTCGCTGTTCACGCAACCGAGGGTCGGGCTGCAGGTGTCCTGCGAGCAGACGTCGCTGTCATCGCAGTCGAGCGGCGCACCGGGATCGCAGCCGCCGCTGCCGTCGCAGGTCTCGTCGCCGTTGCACAGATTGCCGTCCGCGCACGGGCTGCCCGGCGACTCGAACTGGCAGGTCGAATCGCAGCAGTCGCCGTTGGCGGTGTTGTTGTCGTCGCAATCCTCGTTGGCAGCCAGCGTGCCGTCGCCGCAGACGCTGTAGAAGACGGTGATCGACATCGCGTCCACCTGCGCCAGCGCGCCGCTGATGCTGTCCTTGGCGGAGATCGCCACACCGAAGCCGGCGCCGTTGATGTCGGCGGCCGTCCAGCTCTCGCCCCACAGGTCGCTGGCGCCGCCATAGGTGGCGACGGCGTCGGCCCCCGGCCAGTTGCCGCCGAGCGAGCGGTCGGTCGCGCCGATCACGCCGCCCTTGATGATGCGCACGGCATTGTCGGTGGCGATGCCGCCGATCGCCCGCCGCTCGATGTCGGCGCGGATACCGAGCACGACCGCGCTCGGCGGCAGCGCGAACCCGAACCCGGTCGCCGCCAGGTAGTGCGACGGCGTCCCCATCCCGACGGCGGCAAAGGCATAGAGATCGTCACTCGCGGTCGCCTGCGCGGTCGCGCCCCAGGGCTGCGTGCCGGTGCTGGCATTGTCCACGATGCTGGCCGGCGCATTCGGCCCGGCCGACTGGGCCGCTGCTGCGCCAGCGCAGCCCACGGCGATCATCAGCGCACTCAGGCTGCGCGCGAGCTTGCTCATCGAGATCCCCCCTCGTTGCAAGCGGACGTTGATAGGCGGAACGGTTCGCTTCGACCTATGCACCAGGTGTCAGCGAGTGCGCAAGGGAGAAGAACACCACTGACGCGGCGCTCTTCGCTTATGGCCCATGGCTTATGGCCTATAGCCGGAACACCCAACGTTCTGCCGCGAAGGTCGAACGCCGCGGGCTGCCTCAAAGCTCGGCCCGCCGCTACGAACCATAGCCCATAGGCCATCAGCCGTGGGCGCGAGCGGCGCGGCGCTCAAGCGCCGCGCAGGCGCGGCAGCACATAGCGGCCGACATGGTCGCACTCTGCTGCATGCGGGTAGCCGGACAGGATGAAGCTCTCGATGCCGAGGTCGATGTAGGCGCGCAGCTTGGCGACCACCTGATCGGGGTCGCCGACCAGGGCGGCGCCGCAGCCGGAGCGGGCGCGGCCGATGCCGGTCCACAGCTGGTCCTCGACGAACCCCTCGTCGTCGGCGGCGTCGCGCATCTCGGCCTGGCGGCGCACGCCGACCGAGGCGTGATCGAGCGACTGTTGGCGGATCGCCGTGCCGGTGGCGTCGTCGAGGCGGCTCACCAGGCGGCGGGCGTAGGCGCGCGCCTCGGCTTCGGTCTCGCGCACGATCATGTGGACGCGATAGCCGAAGCGCAGCCGCCGGCCGGCGCGCGCGGCGCGGCCGCGCATGTCGTCGAGCAGCGTGCGCAGCGCCGGCAGCGGCTCCGGCCACATCAGGAAGACGTCGGCCTCCTCGGCCGCGACGCGGCGCGCATCCTCGGAGAGGCCGCCGAAGTAGAACTGCGGCGCGCGGCCGCCGCGCAGCCGCGCCGCCGGTGGATCCAGGGTCAGGTCGTAGAACTCGCCGCGGTAGCGCAGCGCGTCGCCGGCGAGCAGCGCGCGCAGGATCTGCATGCACTCGCGGGTGCGCTGGTAGCGCGGCGCCGCGGGCAGCGGCGCGCCGGGCAGGTCGCTGGAGATGATGTTGATCGTCAGCCGCCCGTCGAGCAGCTGGTCGAGGGTCGCCAGCTGGCGCGCCAACTGTGGCGGGAACATCTCGCCGCAGCGCACCGCCACCAGCAGGCGCAGGCGCGTGGTCAGCGGCGCCACCGCGCTGGCGAAGGCGACGCTGTCGATGCCGAGCGCGTAGCCGGAGGGACAGAGGATGTTGTCGAAGCCGTTCGCCTCCGCCTTCAGGACGATGTCGCGGCAGTGCGGAAACGCGCTGCGCAGCGCCGCATCCGGCACGCCGAGAAACTCGTAGTCGTCGTCGCACAGCGGCGCGAACCAGCTCACTTCGACGCGGGACGTCATGGCCGGGAATCACCACAGATGAACACAGAGAACCACAGAGGACACGGAGGTGTCGGCGCGAATGCGAAGCCTCCGTGTTCTCCGTGGTTCTCTGTGTTCATCTGTGGTGATTTCTCGTCACGGAAGGCGCTCGCCCAGCGACGTGCTGACGATCGCGTACCAGTCGGCGCGCGTCAGCTCGACCTTGAACGCGTCGGCGGCGTCGGCGATGCGCTCGACGCGCTGGGTGCCGAGGATCGGGATGATGCCGGCGGGATGGACGAGCAGGAAGGCGAGGACGACGGCGGTGCGCGACACGCCCTGGCGCGTCGCGAAGCTGTCGAGCAGCTCGATCAGCTCCGCCAGACGCGCGCCGTGCGGCTCGCGCCGCGCCGCGTCGGCGCCGAGGCCGAGGCGCCCACCGGCGAGCGGGCTCCAGGCGAGCGGCGTGATGTGCTCGCGCAGACATTGGTCGAGCACGCCGTCGCGCAGCGGATCGAGCACCCAAGGGCTGAGCTCGGGCTGCTGGGTGGCGATCGGACAGGGCAGGAAGCGCTGCAACGCATCGACCTGCGACGGGCGGAAGTTGGAGACGCCGACGGCGCGGATCTTGCCGTCGCGGTGCAGCGCATCGAGCTCCGCCGCCAGCGGCTCGGGATCCATCAACCAGTCGGGGCGGTGGAGCTGGTAGAGGTCGATGACCTCGACGCGCAGCCGGCGCAGCGAGGCTTCGCAGGCAGCGCGGACGTGCGCCGGGCTGGAGTCGTAGGGTACGCCCGGCACGATGCCGCCCTTGCTGGCGATCAGCATGCGGTCGCGCAGCCCGGGCGCCTCGGCGAGCGCGTCGCCGAAGAGCCGTTCGGCGGCGCCGTCGCCGCCGTAGATGTCGGCATGGTCGAACAGCGTGACGCCGAGCCCCAACGCCGCGTCAATCTTGGCGCGCGCCTCGCGCAGCGACGCGCCGGCAAAACGCCAGCAGCCGTAGGCGAGCGGAAAGGCGCGCAGTTGCGTGCGCCCGAGCGGACGAGGCGCCGCGCCGGGGCGCAGTCCGCTCACGCGCGCGTACGCCGGCGCACGACCTTCTTGCGCTTCGGCGCGGTGGCGCGCTTGGCGGGCTTCTTCGCCGCCGCCGGCTTGCCTTCCAACGACACGCGCACCTCGCGGACGTACTGCTCGACCTGCTTGGCGATGTCGGCGGCGCCCTTGCGCAGCTGGCCGCTGACCGCCTCCAGGTTCTTCGGCGCCGCCGCGGCGCGCTTGCGGATGTCGTTGCGCAACTGACGCGCCGACTTCTCGACGTCCTTGATCAGGCTGGCGATGCGCTCACGCGGTCCTGCGGCCATGGCGTCCTCCTGCAGCGGGTGGTGCCGCGCTTCCACCACGTCACAGGCAAGCGGTCAAGAAGAACTCGCCACAGATGAACACAGAGAACCGCGGAACACACGGAGGTGTCAGTTCAAACGCGAAGCCTCCGTGCCCTCCGTGGTGCTCTGTGTTTTCTGTGGAAGGACGTTCAGCCCATGATGGTCGCGACGGTGACGCCGGCACCGCCTTCGCCGGGCTCGCCGCCGCGGTAGCCGGCGCAGTAGGGCGAGGTGGCGAGGTAGTCCTGCACGGCGCGGCGCAGCGCGCCGCTGCCGACGCCGTGCACGATGCGCACGTGCTCCTCGCCGGCGAGCACGGCGCGGTCGAGGAAGCTGGCGAGGCGTTGCACCGCTTCCGGCGCGCGCAGGCCGATGAGGCTGAGCTCGCCGGTGCCGCCGCTCGATTCCACCGGCGCGCTCACCACCTGCGCACGCGGCGGCGCGGCGGCGCCGACGCGGCGCAACTGCGCCGCCGGCACCTCGAAGCGCAGCGCGCCGCGCTGGATCCAGGCGCGCGCCCCGTCGAGCTCGAGCAGCTCGCCCTGGATGCCGCGCTCCGCCACCTCGACGGTGTCGCCAATCTGCACGCGACCCGGCAGCGTCGGCACCGCCGGCGCCGCCGCCGGCCCGGCGTCGGCGGTCTCGCGCGCCGCGATCGCCGCTTCCTGCTCGCGCGTGAAGCGGGCGAAGGCGGCGCGCTGGTCGGCGCGCAGGGCGTCGAGCCTGGCGCGGCCCTCGTCCTTCAACTGGCGGACGAAGGCGCGCGCGCTGCGCAGCTCCTCCTGCCAGGCGCTGCGGCGCCGCTCGCGCAGCTCGCCGGCGAGACGCTCCGCCTCGCCGCGCTCGGCCGCCGCGGTGCGCGCGTCGGCCGCCGCGGCGTCGCGCAAAGCCTCCAGCTCCGCTCGGCTGCGCTCGAGGCGTGCGAGCGCCGCGGCCAGCAGGCGCGCATGCTCGGGCTGCGCCGCCGCGGCGGTGGTGAGGATCGCCTCCGGCAGGCCGAGGCGGCGCGCGATCGGCAGCGCCAGCGAGCGCCCGATCGAATCGTAGGCGAGGCGATAGCGCGGCGTCAGCGTGTCGACGTCGAAGTCCACCGCCGCCACCGTGCAGCGCGGATCGTCGAGCGCCGCCAGCTTGACCGGCGTGTAGTGCGTCGTGAGCGCCAGGCGCGCGCCGTGCGCGTCGAACCAGTCGATCAACCCGAGCGCCAGCGCAGCCCCCTCCTCCGGATCCGTGCCGACGCCCGGCTCGTCGAGCAGCACCAGCGCGCCGTACACGCCGGCGGCGGTGATCGCGCTCAGGTTGGTGACGTGCGCGGAGAAGGTCGAGAGGTTGCGCTCGATGCTCTGCTCGTCGCCGACGTCGGCGTAGACCGCCGCGACGCACGGCAACTGGGCGCCCTCGGCGGCGGGACTCAGGAGACCGCTCTGCGCCATCAGCGCGCAGAGGCCGAGCGTCTTCAGCGCCACCGTCTTGCCGCCGGTGTTCGGGCCGGTGACCACCAGCACGCGCCGTTCGGCCGGCAGCAGCAGGTCGATCGGCGTCACCGGCCGGCCGGTGAACAACAGGCCCGGATGACGCGCGGCGCGCAGCGCGACGGCGCCGTCGGAGAAGCGCGGCCGCGTGCAGCGGTAGGCGCGCGCGAAGCGCGCCGCGGCGCTGAGCGCGTCGGCCTCGACCAGCGCGTCGATGCTGGCGGTGATCGCCTCGTGCTCGGCGCCGACCAGCGCGGTCAGGTCGGTGAGGATGCGCTGCACGATCAGCCCCTCCTCGCGCACCGCGAGCAGCAGCTGGTTGTTGAGCTCGACGGCGAACAGCGGCTCGACGAAGAGCGTCTCGCCCGACACCGAGCGATCCTGCACGACGCCCGGCAGTTGGCTGGCGGCGGCGACGCGCACCGGCACGACGAAGCGACTGTTGCGCACGGTGACGTACGAATCGGCCACCACGTCGGCGAGGCCGCGCCGCGCGATCAGCTCCTCCAGCTTGCGCGTCACCGTGTCGCGCAGGCGACGGATGCTGGCGCGCACCCGCGCCAGCGCATCGCTGGCGGCGTCGAGCACGCCGCCGTCGTCGTCGAGGGCGCGCTGCAGCGCCGCATGCAGAGCCGGAAAGGCGACCAGCCGGGCCGGCAGATCGCCGAGCGCCGCCGCCTGCGCGGCGTGACGGCGGAAGTAGGCGCCGACGTCGCGCAGCGCCGCCAGCGTGGTGCGCACCTGCACCAGCGTCGGCCCGTCGAGCACGAAGCCCTCGTGCGCCGCGCTGCGCAGGTGCGGGCGCACGTCGGCGACCGTCGCCAGCGGCGGCTCGCCATACTGCTCCAGCAGACGGAACATCTGCCAGGCACGCTCCAGCGCCACGTCGGCGATCGCCCGCTCGGTCACCGGCAGCAGGGCGCGACAGCGCTCCTGGCCGGCCGGCGAGACGGCGAAGTCGGCGACCCGCGCGGTGACGCGGGCGAAATCGAGCGCGGCGAGGTCGCGCGGACGCATGCGGGGATCATACCGCGATGAGCGATGAGCGACGAGCGATGAGATTCCAAGCCAGTGGATGCCCGCGCCCCCAACACCAGGCCCTCATCGCTCGTCGCTCATCGCTTCCGGGCGCAACTTGACTCGCCACACCCCCACCGTTAGCCACTTGGCGGTACATGTCGGGCTGGCTCGCGGCGCGCGTGATCGGCACCTTCCTGGTGCTGATCATGGTCTTCTTCTTCATCCTGACGTGGGACCCGATCCTCAAAGTGGTCGACATCGGCGCCGCGCTGGCGCAGCTGTCGGCCTGGATGAGCTACGGCGTGCTCAAGGTGATCGGCGCCATCGGCGGCTTCCCGGTGCACAAGATGGGGACCATCATGGGATCGGGAAACTTCGAGGTCGACGTGGCGCCGGCCTGCTCCGGCGCGGTGCCGACCAGCATCTACCTCGCCGCCGTATTCGCCTATCCGACCTCGTGGCGAGCGCGCGGCATCGGCACCGCCATCGGCATCGCCGTCATCCAGTTGGTCAACGTCGTCCGCGTCAGCGCGCTGTTCCTCGTCGGGCTGTTCTTCCACGAGATCTTCCACGACACGCACGTCTACGTGGCGCAGGCGTTGGTGGTCTGCGTCGCCGTGGCGCTGTGGCTGTACTGGGCCACGCGGTTCGCCGATGTCCCCGCGCATTAGGCCGCTGCGCTTCCTGTTGCTGCTGGTCGTCGGACTGGTCGTCACCTACCAGGCGTGGAAGCCGCTGGCGCCCGCCTACGCGCAGGTGCTGTTGCGCGCCACGCGCGTCGGCCTGTGGCTGACCGAGTTCTCCACCGACCCGAACTGGAGTCACCCAACCGCGCTGTTCATCGACACGCAGCGCAACCCAACCGGCATCTTCTACCTGCAGACCAAGCTCGGCCTCGCCACCCAACCGCCCGCCGACCAACCGCTGCTCGACTGGCTGAAGGCCAACCCGAGCGCGCTGCGCATGGCGCCGCAGGGCATCCCGGCCGAATGGGTGATGGCCAACCTGGTGCTGCTGATCCCGCTGATGCTGGCGACGCCGGCGCCGACCTGGGGCGTGAAGGCGAAACGGCTGGGATTGGCGCTGGCGATCGCGCTGGTGCTGCAGGTGTTCGACGTCGTGGTGTCGATCAAGGCGAGCTACGCGACCGCCTTCCCGGGTGCGTTCAACCCCTTCATGACGCGCGTCTACCAGTTCTTCGACGCCTTCGTGCAGAGCTGGGACACGCAGCTCTTCCCGTTCGTCATCTGGGCCGGCATCCACTTCCGCCAGATCCTGCCGCAGCGCCTGCTGACGCCGGCGACCGGCGAGGCGCAGCGCGCGCCGGCCGCGCCGGACGGCCTGTCGCGCGCCGAACGCCGCCGCCAGATCCGGCGCTGACGGCCGCGAGCGGGAGGCAGTTCCCCGCTCCGCCGCCGCGTGGCATACAGCCGCGCATGCTGCGCGCTACCGCCGTCGCCCTGCTGCTGTTGGCCGCGCCATGCGCGGCGGTCGACATCGACACCGCCAAGCTGGTCGACCTCACCTACCCGTTCGGCGCCGAGACGATCTACTGGCCGACCGCGCAGGGATTCAAGCTGGAGGTCGTGCACCACGGCGACACGCCCGGGCACTACTGGTACGAGGCGAACAACTACAGCGGCGCCGAGCACGGCGGCACCCACATGGACGCGCCGGCGCACTTCAGCGAGGGCAAGCTGACGGCGGACCAGGTGCCGATCGCCGCCGGCATCGGGCCGCTGGTACGGGTCGACGTCAGCGCCGCGGCGGCGCGCGACCCCGACTACCGCCTGACGCGCGACGATCTGCTCGCCTGGGAGAGGGCGCACGGCCGCATCCCGGCCGGTGCCATCGTGGTGATGTACAGCGGCTGGGGCGCACGCTGGCCGGACAAGCTGCGCTACCTCGGCACCGACAAGGCCGGCGACGTCGCCAACCTGCATTTTCCTGGCTTCTCCAGGGAGGCGGCGGAGTTTCTGGTCGGCGAGCGCGACATCAAGGCGATCGGCGTCGACACGCCGAGCATCGACTACGGCCCGTCGCAGGACTTCATCGTCCATCGCGTCGTCAACGGCGCCAACAAGCCCGGCTTCGAGAACCTCGCCAACCTCGACAAGCTGCCGGCCAAGGGCGCGACGCTGATCGCGCTGCCGATGCCGATCGAGGGCGGCTCGGGCGGCCCGCTGCGCGCCATCGCCATCCTGCCGTAAGAGCAGTGCCGAGCGATCAGCGACGAGCGACCGGGAAGTGCCGAGCGATGAGCGACGAGCGATGAGGTATACGCGCGCTTCGCATCGCTCATCGCTCGTCGCTCATCGCTTCCTACTGCTCGTGATGCTGGCGTCGTGCGGACGCGACAGCGCGCCACCCGCCGCGCCTCCGCACCTCGCCTTCGCCGCCACCGCGCATGATTTCGGTCGCGTCCCGCAGGGCACCGCGGTCGAGCACGAGTTTCCCTTCGTCAACGACGGCGGCGCGACGCTGAGCATCACCGAGCTGCGCGTCGCCTGCGACGCCGCCGCCGTGCTGGTCGGTCCCGGCGAGGTGCCACCGGGCGGGCGCGGCGCGGTGCGCGCGCGCTTCGACACCGCCGCGGCACCGGGTGCGCAACAGCGCACGGTGACCGTCTACAGCAACGACCCGACCCAACGCGCCGTCCTGCTGACGCTGGCCGGCAGCGTCGCACTGGACGCCGCGGCCGAGCCCGCACAGGTGTACCTCGGAACCGTGCCGCCGGGCGCCGAGCTGGCGCAGAGTGTCGCGCTGCGCGCCGGCAACGATGCGGTGCGCTTTCTCGGCGCCAGCAGCGCGGCGCCGCAGCTCGCCGTGCGCCTCGCCGACGCGGCCGACGGTCGCGCCCTGCTGATCGGCACCGTCGCCGGCGCGGCGCCCGGTCCATTCACCGCCGTGGTGCGCGTGCACACCACCAGCCCGACGCGGCCGCTGCTGGAGGTGCCGGTGGCGGGCATCATCGCCGCCCCGACGCCATGAGCGCGACAGCCGCCGCCCAACGCGCCTTCGACGTCGTCGGCTTCGGCTTCAATACCATCGATCACGTCTGTCGGGTGCCGCGGCCGCCGGGCGGCGACGGCAAGGCGCGCCTGCTCGACTACGCCGTGCTGCCGGGCGGCCAGGTGCCGACCGCACTGGTCGCGTTGCAGCGTTGGGACCTGCGCACCGCCTACGTCGGTCCACTCGGCGATGACGCCGGCGGCGTTCTGCAGCGCGAGTCGCTGACCGCGGCCGGTGTGGATCTGCGCGGCGCGCCGCTGCGACGTGGCGTCGGCAGTCACACGTCGATGATCATGGTGGACGCGGTCACCGGCGAGCGCAGTATCCTCTGGCATCGACCCGCCGGCCTGGCGCTCGCCGCCGCCGAGCTCGATCGCGCCACGCTGTCTTCCGGCCGCGCGCTGCTGCTCGATGCCGACGACGTCGAGACCGCCATCCTCGCCGCCGGCTGGGCGCGCGACGCCGGTGCGTTGGTGATGCTCGACGTCGACGAGCCCGGCCCGCGCACCGATGCGCTGCTGGCGCTGAGCGACGTGGTGATCGTCTCCGACCGCTTCCCGCAGCGGCACACCGGCCGCGCCGACCTGCGCGAGGCGCTGCGCGCCATGCACGCCGCCGGACCGCGCCTGGTCGCCGCGACGCTCGGTGCCGGCGGCGCGCTCGCCATCGCCGACGGCGAGTTGCTCTATGTTCCGGCGTTTCGCGTTGCGGTGGTCGACACCACCAGCGCCGGCGACTGCTTCCACGCCGGCTGCCTCTACGGTCTGCTGCAGGGCTGGGATGCGGCACGCGCGTTGCGCTTCGCCGCCGGCGCCGCGGCGCTCGCCTGCACGCGACTCGGCGGCCGCTCCAGCGTCCCGGAGCTCGCTGCCGTCGGTGCCCTGGTCGACGGCGCGAGCTGATCGCGTCGTCGAACCCGCTTCTGGGGCTCAAACCATCGCTGCTTATCGCGCGTAGGGGCGCGGCTTGCCGCGGCCCCTACGCACGGTGCCAGCGAATCGCCCCTTCTCACCTGGGCAGCAGGTTGCTGCCGGCGTGGCGCAGGATCGATTGCGGCACGTCGGCCTCGCTCTCGATGACGCGATTGCGCGCGTAGCTGAGGTTGATCGGGTAGGAGACGCCGAAGTCGTCGGTATACGGGCACGGCGCTTCGAAGCGCGGGTGCGCCCAATAGTTGCCGACGTAGCGGATGTTGCCGTAGGTGCGGCAGCCGCCGGTATCGCTGCCGTACGGAATGAGGTCGGCGATGCAGTAGGGCGGGTACGGCAGCGGATCGAGCAGACTCGGGCACGGTCCGAAGTCGGCGAAGCCGGTCGGGTTGTCGTACGAGACGTTGCCGCGCAGCGTGACGTGGGTGCTGCCGCCGTCGGTGTAGAACGTGTTCGAGCCGGCGCGTGGGCGCTTGTGCGCGGCGACGTTGCCGGCGAGCAGCGTGCCGGTCGCCGGCGTCGGCCCCTGGCCGCCGACCGTGTAGACGGCACCGCCGTCCCACACCACGTTCACGTATTGCTCGATGCGATTGGCGATCACCTTGGTCTCGCGCAGCACCGTCGGCGTGTCGAAGGTGCCCCACATCCCCGCCGTCGCGTCACCCAGGCCGGGAAAGCTCGGGCGGTCGAGCAGACCCCAGCCCCAGCCGATCGAGATGCCGGACCACGGCACGTCGATGATCGTGTTGTGCAGGATCGAGGTGCGCTGCGCGTAGCCGATCATGATCCCGGCGGCGTCCACGTAGTCGCGACCAGCGCGATAGATGTGGTTGTTGAAGAGCGTGTTGTCGCGCAGCAGGAAGCTCGCCGCCGGCGGCCGCGCGTCATCCAAGCCGACGCCGCCGATCTGCACCGCGGCGGAGGAGAGGTCGCGGAAGATGTTGCTGGTGACGCGGTTGCGCTGGCAGCCGACGACGAAGTCGATGCCGACGGCGCCGAGGTGCTCGAAGGTGTTGCGGTCGAACTGCAGATCCGTGCCGAAGCGCACGCTGACGTTCCCCGGCGTGCGCGTCCAGTTGAGGTTGTCGTGGCCGGTGTAGTTCGGCGTGTGGTCGGTGCCGATGAGGTGGAAGCCGCCCTGGTCGGCGACGTAGCCGTCCGGCCCGCTCGGCTCCAGCCAGGTCGCGCCGCTGAAGGTGAGGCCGGAGAAGCGCAGCTTGGTCACCGGCTGCGTCGCGGTGCCGCGGATGTCCACCAACGTTTCGAGCAGCGGCAGTTCAACGGTCGCGGTGCGCAGGTCTTCGTTGAAGAACGGCCAGTAGTAGAGCCAGCCGCTGGCGCGATCGAGGTACCACTCGCCGGCCTGGTCGAGGAACTCGAGCGCGTTCTCGAAGCGCGTCACCTGCCAGAAGCTCCAGATGCCGGGCAGCCCGGAGGTCGCATCGCGGAACATGTTCGCGTTGGTCCAGCACGGCTCCTGCATGACCAGCAGACCGGGCGTGGTGCCGACTGGGGGCTCGACGTGGTCGATCGGGCAGCTCGCCATCTTCCATTGCGTCACCACCACCGCCTCGACGGCGCCCGGATTGGTCCACTTCGTCGGATCGGCGTAGTGCGCCGGGTTGAGAATCGGATTCGGCAGGTACTCGATGCCGCGCACCTCGCCTTCCGCCAACCCGTAGGTCGGACGGAAGCTGGCGAGAAAGTCCTGCGTGCGCGCGCGGGTGGCGCGCTGCCCGTTGACGTAGAGCTGGCGGGTCGCGAGGTCGCCAACGAAGGCGCGCTGGATGCGGCCGGAGTACGGCTGCCAGCCGCTCACCGCGATGGCGCCGGAGATCACCGGGTGGGCGCCCGGCGCGGCGCGGTAGACCACCTGCCGACCGCCGTCGCGCGCGTCGAGCTCCAGCGGCCGCGTCAGGCGGTAGGTCCCGTCCTCCAGGTTGATGAACACGGCGCGACCGCGCATGGCGCGCGCCGCGTCGCGGGCGCGCTCCAACGTCGCGAACGGCGCCGCGCGCGTGCCCGCCGCCGCGTCGCTGCCGTCGGGCGCCACCCACAGCTGCGCCGCGCCCTTCGCCGCGACGCGCGGAGCGAAGCCGAGCAGCGCGATCAGCAGCGCGCTCAGCAACGCTGCCAGGTCGGAACGTGGGGATCGGGTCGGCGCACGCATGGCTCTACCTCCGGAGCGCCCTCGAGGAGCAAGACAAATGCCGCGTCGTTCGCAATGCGAGCTGGGTGAGTCGGCGCGCGCCGGCCGCGTCGCGCGGCACAACGCCACCCGCGCAGCGCCACTTTCTTGATGATGGGCGAGGCGGCCAACCCACGTTGACTCGGACGCGCCGATTGGTAGAACTGACCAGTCAGTACCGGAATTCAGCCCCTTCCATGCGCGGACGAAAGAAGAGCGAAGACACCCGTGCGGCCATCCTGCGCTGCGCCTCGGAGGTGTTCTCCGAGCGGCCCTATCACGAGGTGCTGACCGACGAGATCAGCGGCCGGCTGCGCATCGGCAAGGGCACGCTCTATCGCTACTTCACCTCGAAGGAAGACCTCTACTTCGCCACCCTGGTGGACGGGCTGAAGGGCATGCAGGAGGCGATCGACGGCGTGCTGACGACGCGCGCGCCGCTCGAGCGCACGATCGAGGCGCTGACCCGCACCATCGTCGGCTACTTCTGGCAGCGGCGCGACTTCTTCGTCCTGCTGCACCGGCACGAGACCAAGCTCGACCCGAGCGAGCGGGTCGAGTGGGAACAGCAGCGCGAAGCGGTGGTGGCGCGCGTCGGCGACCGCATCGCGGCCGAGCTCGGCCGCACCCGCGTCGATCCGCGGCTGGCGGTGGAGATGTTGTTCGGCATGATCCGTTCGGCGTGCCTGTATCGCGACGAGACGGCGCGCCCCGACGACCTGGCGCGCCTGGTGACGCGCACCTTCCTGGGCGGCGTGCGCGCCGCCTTCCAGCCCCGCGCGACGCGCGCAGCGACGGCAAATGGCAAGCGAGCGGCGGGAGGCAAGGCGTGAGGCACGTGATCGAGTGCGCCGGTGTGCCGGTGCGCCGGTTTGCCGGTATCGACATTTCTACTTACCGGCGCACCGGCGCACCGGCGCACCGGCAGACCCTGCTTCCGCTGCTCGCCGCGATCGCGCTTCTCGCCGGCGCGTGCGCCAACCCATCCGACTCGCAGACCATCGCGACACCGACGGCGGGCAAGGCGGAGGAGACGCTGCAGGTGACGGTGGTGCCGGTGTCGTTCCGGCCGACCAAGCGGCTGTTGAAGTTCGTCGGCACGTTGTTCGGCAACCAGGAAGTGACGTTGTCGAGCCAGGTCGAGGGGCAGATCGAGAAGCTGTCGGTGGACCTCGGCGACCACGTCACGCAGGGCCAGGTGCTGGCCGAGGTGGACGACACCAGCGCGCGCGCGCAGCTGCGCGAGGTCGAGGCGCGGCTCGCCAAGGCGCGCGCCGACGAGGCGCGCGGTCGCGAGCTGATGAAGAGCAACGTCATCTCGCCGCAGGAATACGAGCAGATGCAGACCAACGTCGCGGTCGCCGAGGCGCAGCGCGACGGTATGAACGTGCAGCTGGAGCACAAGCACGTGCGCTCGCCGCTGACCGGTGCGGTGGTGAAGCGGCTGGTGTCGGTCGGCGAGTACGTGCGACCGGGCACGCCGTTGTTCGACCTGGTGGCCGACGATCCGCTCACGCTGCGCGGCGACGTGCCGGAGCGCTTCGCCGACGAGGTCGCGGTCGGCCAGCCGGTGCAGATCAAGGTCGACGCCTACCCCGACGACGCGTTCGAAGGGCGCCTGCTGCGCGTCAGCCCGGCGGCCAACGCGGAGAATCGCTCGATCACCGTCGAGGCGGAGGTGCCGAACGCCGACCATCGGCTGAAACCGGGCTTCTTCTCTGCCGCCAACATCGTCACCCGCGCCGACGACGAAGCGCTGGTGGTCCCCGAGACCGCGGTGGTCACCTTCGCCGGCGTCACCAAGCTGTTCGTCGTGCGCGACGGCATCGCCTACGAGCGCCACGTGCGCGTCGGCACGCGCGACGACCAGGGCCTGGTCGAGGTCATCGAGGGCCTGCACGCCGACGAAGTGGTCGCCACCTCCGGCCTCGCCAAGCTCGAAAACGGCATGGCGGTGGCGGTGCGCAAGGGCGACAGCTGATGCGCGGCGCGGGCTCGTCGGCGGCGTAGCGCCATGCGCCTGGTCGATCTCTGCATTCGTCGCCCCGTCGCGACGACCATGTTCATCAGCTTTCTGGTCGTGCTGGGGTGGTTCTCCTACCGCCGCATGGCGGTCGACCTGTTCCCCAACGTCGACTTCGCCATCGTCTCGGTCACCACGACGCTGTCCGGCGCCAGCGTCGAGGAGATGGAGAGCAGCGTCACCAAGCCGGTCGAGGAGGCGATCAACACCATCGAGGGCATCGACGAGCTGCAGTCGACGACCAGCGAGGGGCTCTCCACCGTCATCGTCTTCTTCAACCTGTCGCGCGACGGCGACGCCGGCGCGCAGGACGTGCGCGACAAGGTGTCGGGCATCCTGTCGCAGCTGCCGGAAGGCACCGACGCACCGATCGTGTCGAAGTTCGACGTCGAGAGCACGCCGATCCTGAGCGTCGTCGTCTCCGGCAACCGCGACCTGCGCGAGATCACCGAGATCGCCAAGAAGCAGATCAAGGAGGACATCGAGACGCAGCGCGGCGTCGGCTCGGTGTCGCTGATCGGCGGCCTCGAGCGCGCCATCAACATCGTGCTCGACACCGACAAGCTGGCCGCCTACGGGCTGTCGATCGACCGCGTCAAAGCGGCGGTGCGGGCGCAGAACGTCGAGATTCCCGGCGGGCGCGTCGACCAGGGCAAGAAAGAGCTCATCCTGCGCACCATGGGGCGCATCACGCGCGCCGAGGACTTCCGCGACCTGATCGTCGGCAGCGCGCAGGGCCGGCCGCTGACCATCGGCGACATCGGCACGGTGGCCGACGCCTTCGTCGAGCCGCGCAACCTCGCCCGCCTCGACGGGCATCCGGCGGTGACGCTGATCGTGCGCAAGCAGACCGGCACCAACACCGTGCAGGTCATCGACACGGTGAAGAAGCGCCTGGAGATGATCCGCTCGACGCTGCCGTCGGACATCGACATCCAGCTGGTGCGCGACCAGTCGCGCTTCATCCAGCGCTCGATCGACGAGGTGAAGCTGCACCTGATCCTCGCCGGCGTGCTGGTCAGCCTCACCGTCATGCTGTTCATCGCCAACCTGCGCGCGACGCTGATCGCGGCGGTGGCGATTCCGACCTCGATCATCGCGACCTTCACGGTGATGCGCTGGTTCGACTTCACCCTCAACAACATCACCATGCTCGGCCTGGTGCTGGCGACCGGCATCGTCATCGACGACGCCGTCGTCGTGCTGGAGAACATCTTCCGCTACATGGAGGAGAAGGGCGTCAGCGCGCGCGAGGCGGCGAGCGCGGCGACCGGCGAGATCAGCCTCGCGGTGCTCGCCACCACCTTCTCGCTCGTAGTGATCTTCCTGCCGGTGGCCTTCATGGAAGGGCAGGTCGGGCGCTTCTTCCACAGCTACGGCGTCACCGTCGCGGTCTCGATCCTGGTCTCGCTGATCGTCTCGTTCACGCTGACGCCGATGCTGTGCGCGCGCTTCCTGCGCCTCAGTCCGCGCCAGCACCGCGCCCAGCAGGGCGTCTACGGCGCCATCGACCGCGCCTACGGCGCCATCCTGCGCTGGTCGCTGCGCCACCGCTGGGTGATCGTGCTGCTGTCGCTGCTGGTGATGGGCAGCACGATCCCGCTGTTCGGCGCGGTCGGCAAGGACTTCATCCCGCACGACGACCAGAGCGAGTTCGAGGTCGTGGTGCAGACGCCGGAAGGCTACAGCCTCGAGCGCACCGACGAGACCATGCGCGCCATCGAGGCGCGGCTGCAGCAACTGCCGCACGTCCACCATCTGCTCACCACCATCGGCGACACCTCCGGCCGGCTGCGCGCCGGCGAGGGGCCGGTGACGCGCGGCACCACCTACGTGCGGCTGGCGGAGCTGGAGGAGCGCCAGATCGGCCAGCGCGACATCATGAAGCAGGCACGCGCGATCATGGGCGAGTACCCCGACCTGCGCACCAGCGTGCAGGACGTGAACCTGTTCGTCAGCGGCGGCCAGCGCTTCAGCGACCTGCAGTTCGATCTCACCGGGCCCAACCTGGCGACGCTGCAGGCCGCGGCCGAGAAGATGATGGCCAGCCTGGGGGAGATGAAGGGCTTCGTCGACATCGACACCACCCTGTCGGTGCGCCAGCCGGAGCTGCAGGTGGACATCCTGCGCGACAAGGCGTCGATCTTCGGTATCAACGTCCGCGACGTCGCCAGCGCGCTGCGCACCCTGGTCGGCGGCGAGGCGATCAGCACCTTCCGCGAGGAGCAGGAGCAGATCGACGTCTGGCTGCGCGCGCAGCGACAGAATCGCAACGACCCGCGCGCCATCGGCGACGTCACCATCGCGACGCCGACCGGCGAGTTGGTGCGGCTCGCCAACCTGGCGACGCTGAGCGAGCAGCGCGGCCCGGCGCAGATCGACCACCACAACCGCCAGCGCAAGGTGACGGTGGTGGCCAACCTCGACGGCATGCCGCTCGGCACCGCGGTCGAGCGCGTGAAAGTGCTGTTCGCGCAGCTCGACCTGCCGCCGACCTATGGCCTGGTGTTCGGCGGCCGCGCCAAGTCGCTGGGCGAGAGCGGCGGCAACTTCCTGCTCGCCTTCTTCCTGAGCTTCCTCTTCATGTACATGATCCTGGCGGCGCAGTTCGAAAGCTTCGCCCACCCGATCACCATCCTGCTGGCGCTGCCGCTCTCGATCCCGTTCGCCATCGCCTCGCTGTGGCTGCTCGGCGAGACGCTCAACATCTACAGCGTGCTCGGCCTCTTCATGCTGTTCGGCATCGTCAAGAAGAACGGCATCCTGCAGATCGACTACACCAACACGCTGCGCGCCCAGGGCATGGACCGCGACGCCGCCATCCTGCAGGCCAACCACGTCCGCCTGCGGCCGATTCTGATGACCACCGTCATGCTGGTCGCCGGTATGATCCCGATCGCGCTCGGCCGCGGCCCCGGCTCGGGCAGCCGCGCCTCGATGGCGAAGGTGATCATCGGCGGCCAGACGCTGTGCCTGCTGCTGACCCTGCTGATGACGCCGGTGGCCTATTCGCTGTTCGACGACCTCGGCCGCCTGCGGCTCGGCGCCCGCCTGCGGCGCGCCTGGCAGGTCGCCTTCGCACGGGTGTGGCCGAGCAACGGCCGCCACCCGGCGTGACCGGGTCGGGCACGCGTGCTAGAGGCGGCGCGATTCACTGTGTCGATCGGGGGAACACCATGCTGAGGCGGATCGCTGTCGTCGCGCTGTTGTTGCTCGCCGCCGCCGCGCCGGCCGCCAACGTGTCGCTGAACAGCGACGGCTCGCGCGAGTACCTGCTCGACGACGTCCCCAACTTTCCGACCCTGCTCGGCGACCAATGGAGCAACCGCATTCCGAGCGACGCGTTCGAGAGCGAGCGCGGCAGCTACGGGCGCCTGGTGGAGACCGCCGGGCCGCGGCCGATCACGCTGGCCGAGTGCATCGGCCTGGCGCTGGAGAACAACACCGGCCTGCGCATCCGCAAGCTCAGCCCCATCGCCGCCACGGCGCGCGTCCGCCAGGCCTGGTCGAAGTTCGATCCCGAGTTCTTCGGCGAAGCGCGCAAGACGCGCAACGTGACGCCGGTGCAGACGATCAGCCCGTTCTCCAACATCGATCCCGACACCGGCGCGGGACAGCCGTTCCTCTTCAGCGAGGAAGTCGATTTCAACGCCGGCCTGCGCAAGACGCTGTTCAGCAACGGGCGCCTGTCGGCCGATTGGACCAACGCCAAGCTGGAGAGCAACCCGAACTTCATCAACCTGGTCAATCCCGACTACGTCACCACCCTCAACCTCACCCTCAACCAGCCGCTGCTGCGCGACTTCGGCTGGCGCTTCGCCTACCTGGTGGTCGACGTGGCGCAGATCGGCGAGGAGCAGGCGTACTACGACTACACTGCCGGCGTCGCGACGCTGATCGAGAACGTCGAGCGCGCCTATTGGACGTACGTGCTGGCGATCGAGAACGTGCACGTCGAGGAGAAGGGCCTCGATCTCGCCAAGGAGCTGCTGCGCCAGAACGAGGGACGCTTCAAGGTCGGCGCGTTGCCGCACACCTCGGTGCTCGAGTCGGAGGCGGAGGTCGCCCGCCGCGAGGCCAACCTGGTGCGCTCCCGCGCCCTGGAGCGCATCGCGCGCGACAACCTGCGCGCCCTGGTGAACGCCTCTCAGGACGACAGCGACGCGTTGATCATGATCGAGCCGGCCGACAAGCCGGCGGTGGTGCGCACCGAGTTCGACCTCGACGAGAGCCTCAAGGTCGCCTACCTGCAGCGCCCCGAGCTGATCGCCGCGCGCCTCAACGTCGATGGCCGCAAGGTCGAGCGCAAGATCGCCGAGAATCGGCTGTTGCCGCGCTTCGATCTGACCGCGCGCATCGGGCTGAACGGCCTCGGCGGCACCGACGCGGGCCTGGTGCCGACGCCGGTCCCGGGCGCGCCGACGCCGACCCCGGGCGGCTTCTCCTCGGCCCCCAACCCGCAGATTCTCGGCGGCTACGGCCGCTCGCTCGATCTGCTCACCGACGGCCGCTACTACCAGTACCTGGTCGGCGCGCAGCTGACGATCCCGCTCGACAACGCGTCGGCCAAGGCCGAGTACGCGCAGGCCAAGGTGAACGCCGAATCGGCGCGCCTCTCGCTGCGCCAGGTCGAAGAGGACGTGACGCTGGAGATCACCCAGACGGTCAACAACCTGAAAGCCTACCTGAAGGCGATCGAGGCGACGCGGGTGGCGCGCGAGCTGGCGGAGGAGAACGTCAAGAACCAGCAGGCGCGCTACGACGTCGGGCTGGCCACCACCAAGGACCTGATCGATTTTACCGAGCGCCTGACGCAGGCGCAGCGCTCGGAGATCGAATCGCTGACCAACTACAACATCGAGCTCGCCCGTCTGCGCTACGCCGAGGGCACGCTGCTCGACTCGCGCAGCGTGCATCTGGAGCGCAACAACGCCGAGAAGAAGCCCTGGTGGGCGTGGTTCTGACCGCTCCCGGAAAAATCAACGCAGAGTCGCAGAGTCGCGGAGGGCGCGAGATGAGAAGGACGATGAACTCTCGTTTTCTCGGCAATCCTCTGCGCCTCGGCGTCTCTGCGTTGAGTCTGGTGGTGCTCGCCGGCTGCGGGCCGTCGCGAGTGAAGATCACCCAGGAGACCAACGCGGTCGGCCTGCCGCGTCCGGCGGCGGTCTACGTCTACGACTTTGCCGTCTCGCCCTCCGAGGTGCAGCTCGACCAGGGCGGCCCGCTGCGCCGCATCGGCAGCCGCCTGCTCGGCGAGGGCGGCGATCCCGATCAACAGGCGATCGACACCGGCCACCAGGTGGCCGACCGCCTGGCCACCGACCTGGTGGCGAAGATCACCGCCATGGGCCTGCCGGCGCAGCGCATCACCCGCAGCCAGGTGCCGCCGGAGGGCGCCGTCGCTGTCGGCGGCCAGTTCGTCTCGGTCGACGAGGGCAGCCAGCTGAAGCGCATGGCGATCGGCTTCCACCAGGGCCAGTCGAGCGTCACCGCACAGGTGCAGCTCTACCAGGTCACCGGCCGGCGCGAGGCCGCGCAGCTGCTCGAGTTCACCGCGTCGTCGGCCAGCCCGCCGACGCCCGGCGCCGTCGTCACCATGGGCGCCGGCGCCGCCGTGCAGGCCGGCGCCGCCGCCTCCGGCGTGAAGGAGCTCACCTCGACGGTGGAAGCCGACGCCGGCCGCCTCGCCGACGCGGTCGCGCGCAACCTGCAGACGTTCTTCGCCAAGCAGGGCTGGACCGCCCCGCCGAGCCAGCTGCCGTCGCTCCCCGACCTGCCCTGAGCCGGCGCGCGGCAGCGCGCCGCGCGTGCGCTCTGCCACAGTCCTTCGCGCAGATGGCTGAACAGCAGATTCTGCGTCCTATTTTCATGTTGAACGACGCGCTGCGCGACGCTCTAAGTCGCCCCGTTCGCTTCGGGGAGAGGGCTCATGCAGGCTGCGCTTCGCATCGCTGCGGCGATGCTGTCGTTGTTCGTCGCACCGCGCGCGCGCGCGATCGATCCGCTCGGCGGCGAGCTCGCCGTCAACACCGTCACCGCCGGTGATCAGGTCACGCCCGCGGCGTGCCGTCGGCCGGACGGCTCGCTGGTCGCGGCATGGACCACCATCGCGAGCGCCGATCGCGTCGCCAGCATCGCGGCGCGACTGTTCGACGCGAGCGGCATGCCGCTCGGCGACGAATTCGCCGTCGAGAGCGCCACGACGCCGGCGCGCCTGCCGGCGGTCGCCTGCGATGGCGGCGGCGGCTTCGTCGTCGCCTGGGTGATGCCCGACGCGGCGGAGTCGACTCCGGCGCACGCCGCCGCGGCGCTGCTGCGCCGCACCAACGACGTCTACGCGCGCCGCTTCGGCAGCGACGGAACGGCGCTCGGCGACGCATTCCTGGTGAACACGTTCGCCGCCGGCGCACAGGGCAGCGTGGATCAACCCGACGCGGTCGGGCCATCGGTCGCCGCCGACGCCACCGGGCGCTTCGTCGTCGTGTGGGCGAGCGACACGGCCGGATCGCTGCCGGCGACCAGCGCCGCCAGCGCGGTCGATGCGGACGGTACCGCGGTGCGCGCGCAGCGTTACAGCAGCACCGGTGCGGCGGTCGGCGGCGAGTTGCAGATCAACCGCACCACGGCCGGCGATCAAACCCGCCCCGACGTTGGCATGCGCGCCGACGGCAGCTTCGTCGTCGCCTGGACGACGCCGGGCGACACCGACACCGACGTGGTCGCGCGCCGTTTCGCCGCCGACGGCAGCCCGCTCGGCGACGAGATCGCGGTCAACGACCCGAACGACAACAACGACGGCACCGGCATCCGCTTCCACGAGGGACCGGCGATCGCCGTGCACGATGGCGGCGGATTCGTCGTCGCCTGGTCGAACACCGCCGGGGCGATGGGCCCGCCGGCGGCGATGATGGCGGCGACGCCGGTGGTGGACGGACCGAGCAAGTCGCAGGTCTTCGCCCGCCCGTTCGACGCCGACGGCCTGCCTACCGGCGACGCGATCCTGATGCCCTTCGAGAGCTGGGGCGAGACCGCACTGCCCGACGTCGCGCCGCTCGCCGGCGAGCGTTTCGTCGTCGCCTGGACCGGCCGCACGCAGTTCAGCGACGGCAGCGTCTTCGTGCAGAGCTACGAGGCAGACGGCACCCCGGACAGCGGCGCCCAGGCGGCGAACACGACCACCGACGGCGTGCAGGGATTCGCGCTGGTGATCGACAGCGGCGCGGGCAAGGCGACCGTCGTGCTCGACGCCGGCGGCGCGGCGCTGGCGGCACGCGGCACCGATGAGTACGCGGTGCTCTGGGAGAGCGCCGGCGTCGCGGATCTGATCAATGATGCGGTGGCCGACGGTCAGGACGGCAGCCTGAGCGGCATCTACGCGCGCCGCTACGGCGCACCCGCCGGCAGCACCCCGACCGACACGCGCACGCCGACCAACACGCCGACACCGACGCCGCGCAACCCGGCGCAGCCGAGCGGCGACGAGATCCCGATCAACCTGCTCACCGACGGCAGCCAGATGGTGCCGGCGGCGTGCCGCGCCGGCGACGGTAGTTTCGTCGCCGCATGGACCAGCTTCGATCCCGACGACATGAACGTCCCGGTCGGCGTGCGGGCGCGCCGCTTCGCCGCCGACGGCACGCCGCTCGGCGGCGAGCTCGCCGTCAACCCGAGCGAGCAACGCGCCGCGCTGGCGGCGGTGGCCTGTGCACCGGACGGCCGTTTCGTCGTCGCCTGGGCGGCGGCGATTTCGTCGCAGACGCCGGTCGAGGGCTCCGCCGCCGCCGCCGTCGCGACGCCGGATCGCGTCGACGTCTACGCGCAGCGCTATGACGCCGGCGGCACGCCGCTGAAGGATGCGTTCCTGGTCAACAGCACGACGCTCGACAATCAGGGCTCGGTCGAGCGTCCGGCCGGCATCGGGCCCGCCGTGGCGATGGATGCCGACGGCAACTTCGTCGTCGTCTGGCCCGGCCGCTCCGATGCGTCCGCCTCCGACGTCTTCGGCCAGCGCTTCGCCGCCGACGGCACGCCGCTCGGCGGCGAGTTTGTGGTCAACGAAACCTCCATCGGCGACCAGTTCCACCCCGACGTCGCGATGGCGCCGGACGGCCGCTTCGTCGTCGTCTGGAGCAGCGACGGCGGCATGGCGGGCTGGCAGGTGATGGCGCGCCGCTACGCCGGCGACGGCAACCCGGCGAGCGGCGAGGTGCGCATCGACGCCGGCGTCGACTTCTACGCCGGCGTCGGTCTGCCGCCGTTGATCGACAACCCGGCGGTCGCGCTGAGCCCCGGCGGCGAATTCCTCGTCGTCTGGTCGAGCCTCGGCGAGCTGCCGCCGACCAGACCCGACGAGCTTCCAGCCGCCGCCGATCCGCCCAGCTTCGGCGTCGTGCGCGGCCAGTACTTCGCTGCCGACGGCAGCCCGCTCGGCGCGCCGCTGCTGTTCGCCACCGCACCCGACACGCACGATCTGATGCCCGACGTCGCCGCCGCCGGCAGCTGCTTCATGGTGGTCTGGACGGCGGTGCCGTATCCGATCACCGACGGCCTGGTGTTCGCGCAGTTCCTCGACGCCGCCGCGCGACCGATCGGCACGCCGTTCCAGGTCAACACGACGACCGAGGGCATCCAGGGCCTGGCGCTCGGCGCCGCCGCCGGCGGCCGGCCGGTGCTCAACCCCGGCGGCGCCGCCGTCGCCGGCTCCGGCACCTGCGACATCGCCGTTCTGTGGGAGAGCGACGACGCACCACCCACTCCGGCCGCCGCCAGCCTCGCCGGTCAGGACGGCGACAACAGCGGCGTCTACGCACAGCTGTACCAGGCGGCGATGGAGGAGGGGTCGCCGACGCCGAGCGCGACGGTGACGGCAACCGCCACCGCCACCGACAGCGTCGCGCCGGCGGCCAGCACGCCGACCGCGACGGCGAGCGCGAGCGCGACGGCCACACCCACCGCCACCGCGACCGCCACGGCGACGCAGACGCGCACGCCGAGCCCCGCCGCGCCGCGCCTCGCCGGTCCGCTGGCGCCGGGGAGCGGTCCGGTGTGCGGCGACACCGACAACAGCCTCGCACCAGGATGCCTGCTGCTGTGCAGCGCCGGTGCCGACGGCCGCCTCGGCGGCGGCGACGACGACTGCGGTCTCGGCAGCACCGGCAGCGACGCCGGCGGCGCCTTCTGCTTCACACCGGCCCGCCCACTACGCGACGGCGAGCGCGTCTTCGCGCGCGACGTCTGCCGCGGCCTCGACGGCCCACTCGCGGCGGTGAGCACCATCGCGCCCGCCCCCGCGCTCTCACTGCTCGGATTGCTCGCCGCACTCGCCGCATTGATGACCATGGCTCGACACAAACTGTAGGGGCGCGGTTTGCCGCGCCCGGGTTTGCGACGACACCTGGTCCGCGAACACGATCGCGCATGACCCGATGCTTGCAACCCCGAGCGCGACCGGGGACAAGCTGCGCCGGTGCGTTACGTCCGCCTGATCGCCGTTCTCGCCCTGCTCTCGTCGCTCGGCTACACCGTGCTGCGCTGGCGCGCGCAGGTGAACTGGCGGCCGACCCAGGTCGTGCTGCTCACCGTCGCCTCGCTGCCGGTGGCGCGGCTCGGCGACGACCAGGGCGCCGCGTCGATCACGCCCAACCTCGATGCGCTGGCGCGCCAGTCGGTGGTCTTCGACCGCACCGCCGCCGGCGAGGGCGGCAGCGTGCGTACCACCGCCGTGACGCTCGCCTCGCTCTTCCAGCAACGCGGCACCGCCACCGCCGCGGTCGATGCGCGCAGCGATCCGGATCGCGGCTTCGCGACGGTCATCGCGCAGCCGTTCGCCGCGCCGCCGCAGGGTGACACCGCGTCGCTGATGACCTGGTTGGCCGAGCACGCACGGCTGCCGTTCTTCCTCTGGATCCACGATGACGGCCCACCGCCGGGCGCCAGCGACGGCGTCGTCGCCTGGAGCGACGCGCTGGTCGGACGCGTCCTGCGCCAGCTCGCCGCGCTCGGCCTCGGCGACGGGGTCTTGGTCGTCTTCACCGCAAGCCGTGGCGACCCCACCCACCCGGGGCTCGTCCCGCTGCTGATCGGCGCGCCGCGCTTCACGCCGCGCCGCGTCTACACGCCGGTCGAGCAGATCGACGTACTGCCGACCGTCGTCGCCCTCGCCGACCTGCCGCCGCCGGCCGGCATGCCCGGCAAGAGCCTGCTGCCGCTGCTCGACGCGGGCAACTGACCGGCGCGCTCCGGCCCGGACGTGAGCGTGGCAAGATCGCGTGGCCAGCCGGCATAGAGAGACAACCAGCGGAGGTCCGATGCGCGCCAGCCTGCTCGTCTTGCTGCTCCTGATCGCTCGTCCACTCAGCGCGGTCACGCTGACCGCGGCCACCGCCGGCCCGGCCGACCCGGGCGGCACCGCCACCGTCTGCGTGGCGCTCGACACCGGCGGCGCGCAGGTCGCCGGCACACAGAACGACCTGACGTGGGACGGCAGCTGCCTCACCCTGCCCGACACCAGCGCCTGCTACGCCTCCGGCACCCACGGCAAGCAGCTGCAGGGCAAGCTGCTCGACAACCGCGACTTCACCTACCGCGCGCTCATCCTGTCGCTCAGCGACGTCGACCCGATCGACGACGGCGTCCTGTACTGCTGCGACTTCTTCGTCGAGGCGACGGCTGGCGAGTGCTGCAGGGTGGACGTGACCGGTGCCGGCGCGTCCGATCCGCGCGGCAACGCGCTGGACGTCCTGGCTGTCGGCGGCCAGGTGTGTGCGGAACCGGAGTCCGCTGTCACCCCCATCGTCATCGCGACGCCGACCCGCACGCCGACGCTGTGCGGCAGCTGCCCTCCGGTCGCCAACGACGAAGACGACGGCTGCCAGGTCGCGGCGCCCGCATCGGGCGGCAGCGCGGCATGGCCGCTCGTCGCCGCCGTCGCACTGGCGTTGCTGCGTCGCCGGCGTGGGGTGTGAGCGGCGTCCTTGTCGCCGGCGCGCTTGGCCACGGATTGCACGGAGAAGACCTGGATTACCCGGAGAGAAGAATAAGCCCGGAGCCCGCAAGCCGCCTGCAGGCTCCGTGTAATCCGTGTCCGGCATCCGTGAAATCCGTGGCCTCAGCGCCTCAGCTGGAGCACGTCCGCCGAGACCCTCCGCGCACCCACGACGACGCGTGACCCTTTTGCCGCGCCGCGAAAGCCGCTAGTCGCGCCGCATGCAGCCCGGCCTGTCGCGGCGGATGTTCATCGGTCTGGTCGCCGGCGCCGGCCTCGGCGTGCTGGCGCACCTGGTCGCCGGCGACAGCGCCGCGCTGGCGGCGCTGATCACCTACGGCACCGAGCCGATCGGCAAGATCTTCCTGCGCCTGCTGTTCATGCTCGTCCTGCCGCTGGTGCTGTCGGCGCTGGCGCTCGGCGTCGCCGAGCTGCGCGACCTGCGCCAGCTCGGGCGCATCGGGCTGAAGACGCTCGCCTACACCGTCGTCGTCACCAGCATCGCGGTGCTGGTCGGCGTCACGCTGGTCAACCTCATCCGTCCCGGCGACGGGCTGCCGCCGGCGCTGCGCGACACCTTGCAGTCGCGCGCCGCGGCGCCGCCGGCGGCGGCGCTCGGCGGCGGCGCCACCGGCGTCGACTTCCTCGTGCAGCTGGTGCCGGCCAACGTCGTCAGGGCGATGGCCGACGGCGACATGCTGGCGGTGATGGTGTTCGCGCTGCTGCTCGGCATTGGCCTGGTGCTGACGCGCAGCGAGGCGACGCGCGCCTTCGAACAGGCGCTGCAGGGGCTCTACGACGTCACCATGCGGCTGCTCGGGCTGGTGATTCGCTTCGCGCCGATCGGCGTCGGCTGCCTGCTGTTCACGCTCACCGCGCGCCTCGGCTACGACATCCTGAACCAGCTCGGCTGGTACGTGCTGGTGGTGGTGCTGGCGCTGGCGATCCAGCAGTTCGGCGTCTACTCCGCCTCGGTCGCCTGGCTGGGCGGCATGTCGCCGCTGTTCTTCTTCCGCGCCGTGCGGCCGGCGGTGGTCACCGCCTTCTCCACCGCCTCGAGCAACGCGACCCTGCCGACGGCATTGCAGGTGGCGGAGGAGAACCTGCGCCTGCCGGCGCACGTCAGCCGCTTCGTGCTCAGCATCGGCTCGACCGCCAACCAGAACGGCACCGCACTGTTCGAGGGCGTCACCGTGCTCTTCCTGGCGCAGTTCTACGGCGTCGAGCTGGCGCTGGCGCAGCAGATCCTGGTCGTCTTCATCTGCGTGCTCGGCGGCATCGGCACCGCCGGCGTGCCGGCCGGCTCGATCCCGGTCATCGCCATGATCCTCGGCCTGGTCGGCGTGCCGCCCGACGGCATCGGCATCATCCTCGGCGTCGACCGCATCCTCGACATGTGCCGCACCACCGTGAACGTCACCGGCGACCTCGCCGCCGCGGTGGTGGTCAGCCGCGGCGAGACGCAGCACTGAGCCCGACTTCGTCCGTAGGGATTTCCCCCAATTGATCGACTCGGTGCCGCTCGACTAAGTCGAAGAGCGGGACGCGAGGGGGAACGATGACGGCAGGCCTTCTGGGCGGTCGGTTGGTCGCGGCGTGGCTTGCCGTCTGGTTGTTGATCCACGCGCCGGCGGCGGCGGCGCAGACGTGCAGCGACTACGACGGCGACGGCCTGTGCAACACGGTCGACAACTGCCGCTACGTCGCCAACCCCGACCAGGCCGACGGCGACGGCGACGGCGCGGGCGACGTCTGCGACATCTGTCCGGCGCTATATGATCCGTTGCAGGGCGACTACGACGGCAACGGCGTCGGCGACCTCTGCCAGGTCTGTCCGGTCAACCAGGACTACGACGGCGACCAGCTGTGCAACGGGCAGGACAACTGCCTGTACGCGCCCAATCCCGATCAACTCGACAGCGACGCCGATGCGATCGGCGACACCTGCGACAACTGTCCGGCGCTCGCCAACCCCACCCAGGCGGATGCCGACGGCAACGGTCGCGGCGACCTGTGCCAGACGTGCGCGGCCGGAACCGACTACGACGGCGACGACGTCTGCAACGGCGCCGACAACTGCATCTACGACCGCAACGCCGACCAGGCGAACGGCGATGGCGATCCGTTCGGTGACGCCTGCGACAATTGCGTCGGCGCCGGACTCGACAACGACGGCGACGGCGTCTGCGATCCGCTCGACAACTGCGACTACCGGCCGAATCCCGATCAACTCGACAGCGACGCGGACGGAATCGGCGATGCCTGCGACAACTGCGCGGTGGTGTTCAATCCGCTGCAGGCCGACCGCGACTCCAACGGGCGCGGCGATGCCTGCCAGAGCTGTCCGTCCTTCAACGACGACGACGGCGACGACACCTGCAACGGCGTCGACAACTGCCGATACGATGCGAATCCCGATCAACAGAACGGCGACGGCGATGCGTACGGCGACGCCTGCGACAACTGTGTCGGGCAGGGCCTCGACGACGACGGCGACGCGGCGTGCGATCCGGTCGACAACTGCCTGTACACGTACAACGCCGATCAGCTCGACGGCGACGGCGATGGGCGCGGCGATGCCTGCGACAACTGCCCGGCGCTCGCCAATCCCGCGCAGACCGACAGCGACTACAACGGCGTCGGCGACGCCTGCCAGACCTGCCCGCTCAACGGCGACTACGACGGCGACGAGATCTGCACGGCCGCCGACAACTGCCCGTACGACCGGAATCCTGCGCAGACCGACGGCGACGGCGACGGTGCCGGCGACGCCTGCGATGGTTGCGTCGGTCCGGGTACCACCGATCGCGACCACGACGGCATCTGTGAGCCGACCGACAACTGTTTCTACTATCCGAACCCGTCACAGACCGATTCGGACGGCGATGGCGCCGGCGACGGGTGCGACGGCTGTTTCGGGCCGGGCACCAGCGACTACGACAACGACGCGGCCTGCGATGCGGGCGACAACTGCCCCTACACCCCGAACCCGGACCAGGCGGACGGCGACGGCGACGGCCTCGGCGACCTGTGCGACGACTGCGTCGGACCCGGGCTCGGCGACTACGACCAGGACGGCGCCTGCAACCAGGTCGACAACTGCTCCTACACGCCCAACCCGGATCAGGCCGACCCGGACGGCGACGGGCTCGGCAGCGCCTGCGACAACTGCCCGACGGCCGCCAATCCGAACCAGAGCGATGCCGACTCCAATGGCCTTGGCGACGCCTGCCAGCTCTGTGCGCTGAATACCGATCGCGACGGCGATCAGGTCTGCGTCGCCACCGACAACTGCCCGTCGACCCGCAACACCGATCAGACCGACACCGATCACGACGGCCTCGGCGACGCCTGCGACAACTGCCCGGCGGTCGCCAACCTCGACCAGCGCGACGCCGACTCCAACGGGCGCGGCGATGCCTGCCAGCGCTGCCCGCAGTTCACCGACGGCGACGGCGACGAGGTCTGCTACCCGCACGACAACTGCGTGTATCGGCCCAACACCGACCAGGCGGACAGCGACGGCGATACGATCGGCGATGCCTGCGACGACTGCGCCGGGCCGGGCCTGGACGGTGACGGCGACGGCATCTGCGCCATCGACGACAACTGCGTCGGCACCTTCAACCCCGATCAGGCCGACAGCGACGGCGATGGCAGCGGCGACGTCTGCGACAACTGCCCGGCGGTCGCCAACCTCGACCAGAAGAACGCGGACTACGACCAGCTCGGCGACGCCTGCGACGCCTGCGTCGGCGACTTCTGGTTCGACTACGACCAGGACGGTTTCTGCGACGAGGCGAGCCAGTGCCCGCTCGGCTGCGACAATTGCGCCGGCGTCGCCAATCCCGACCAGACCGACGCCGACGCCGACGGGGTCGGCGACGTCTGCGACATCTGCGTCGGGGCCGGCGGTCGCGACACCGACCACGACGGCGCCTGCGACAGCGCCGACGGCTGTCGCAACTACTACGACCCCGCCCAGTCGGATGCGGACGGCGACGGCGTCGGGGACTTCTGCGACAACTGCCCGGACACGTTCAACCCGACGCAGCGCGACGCCAACCAGGACGGCGAGGGCGATGCCTGCGATCGCTGCCCGGTGGCCGACGACGGCGACCGCGACGGCATCTGCGGCAGCGGCGACCTCTGTCCCGACAACCCCGATCCCGATCAGCTCGACGACGACGGCGACGGGCTCGGCAACGCCTGCGACAACTGTCCGGCGGTCGTCAACCCGGACCAGGCCGACAGTGATTTCAACGGCGTCGGCGACGCCTGCCAGAGCTGCCCGTTGCGCGGCGACGACGACGGCGACCGCAGCTGCGACACGGTCGACAACTGCCCCGGTCAGTCGAACCCCGATCAGCGCGACGGCGACGGCGACGGACGCGGCGACCCGTGCGACAACTGCCCGAGCGCCGCCAACGCGACGCAGCTCGACAGCGACGGCAACGGCGTCGGCGACGCCTGCCAGGCCTGCCCGCTGTTCGCCGACGGCGATGCCGACGAGATCTGCGCGCCGCTCGACAACTGCGAGTACAGCCCCAACCCCGAGCAGACCGACGGCGACGGCGACGGCTACGGCGATACGTGCGACCGCTGTCTCGGCCCCGGCACCGACGACTACGACGACGACGGGGTGTGCAACGACGCCGACGTCTGCCTCTTCTACTACGATCCGCTGCAGACCGACTCGGACGGCGACGGCCTCGGCGATCGCTGCGACAACTGCGCCGGACCGGGCCTCGACAACGACGGCGACACCGTCTGCGACGCGGTCGACAACTGCCTGGGCACGGGCAACCCGGACCAGCTCGACGGCGACGCGGACGGCGACGGCGACGCCTGCGACAACTGCCCGGCGGTCGCCAATCCGGACCAGGCGGACTTCGATTACAACCGCGTCGGCGACGCCTGTCAGCGCTGCGCGCCGTACGACGACTACGACGCCGACAACGTCTGTTCCGCACTCGACAACTGTCCGTACGCGTTCAACCCGACCCAGGCCGACGGCGACGGCGACGGCGTCGGCGACGCCTGCGACCACTGCAGCGCCGCCGGCAGCGACGACTACGACGGCGATGGCGCCTGCGATTCGACCGACAACTGCCGCTATCGCAGCAACCCCGACCAGGCCGACGCCGACAACGACGCCGTCGGCGACCTCTGCGACAACTGCGTGAACGTCGCCAACCCCAGCCAACGCGACGACGACGGCAACAGCCTCGGCAACGCCTGCCAGCTCTGTCCACCCTACGGCGACGCCGACCGCGACGACGTGTGCCTGCCGCTCGACAACTGCCCGTACGCGTCCAATCCCAGTCAGAGCGACACCGACGGCGACGGCGCCGGCGACCCCTGCGACGCCTGCGACGGAAACGGCGCCAACGACTACGACGGCGACGGCGTCTGCGATCCGGCCGACAATTGCCGCACGCGGTACAACCCGAGCCAGGACGACGGCGACGGCGACGGCAGCGGCGACGCCTGCGACAACTGCGCCGCGCTCGCCAACCCGGACCAGGTCAACCGCGACGGCGACAGCACCGGCGACGCCTGCGACCCGTGCCCGCTCGACGGGTACAGCGACTACGACGGCGACGGCTTCTGTGGATATCCGCAGCAGTGCCCGAGCGGCTGCGACGACTGCCCGTTCGACTTCGATCTCGAGCAGTCCGACGCCGACCACGACGGCTACGGCGACGAGTGCGACAGCTGCCCGGGTGACGGCACCTACGACGGCGATTCCGATGGGATCTGCGACGAGGTCGACAATTGCCGCTTCGCCGCGAACCACAATCAGTACGACGAGGACGGCGACGGACGCGGCGACCTGTGCGACAACTGCCCGGCGGTCTTCAACCCGGACCAGGCGGACGGCGACTACGACCAGTTCGGCGACGCCTGCGACGACTGCAGCAGCTACGACTACGACAACGACGCGGTGTGCAACGGCGAGGACAACTGCCCGTTCGCGTTCAACCCGACCCAGGCGGATCCCGATCACGACGGCGTCGGGAGCGGCTGCGACAACTGTCCGAGCGTTCCCAACCGCGGCCAGGACGATGTCGACTCCAACGGCGTCGGCGACGTCTGCGAGCGCTGCACCGGCGACGATGCCGATCGCGACGGGATCTGCGACGAGACGGACAACTGCCCGACCCGCGCCAACCCGAGCCAGATCGACAGCGACGGCAACGGCGTCGGCGATGCCTGCCAGCTCTGCTTCGACACGCCGCGCGCCAGCTGTCGCCGCCCGATCCGGGCCGGCGCGTCGCGCCTGACGCTGCGCGATCGGCGCCGCGACCTGCTGCGCTGGGAGTGGCGGCGCGGCGCCGACACGCCGCTCGGCACGCTCGGCAACCCGCTCGCCAGCACCGCCTACGCGCTGTGCCTGTACAGCGGCGCGCCGACCCGTCTCGCCTACGAAGTCGTCGTCGCCGCCGGCGGCGAGTGCGACGGCCACCCGTGCTGGTCGGCGCAGGGCGCCGACGGCTGGCGCTGGAAGGGCCGCGGATCACACCCCGGCGGCATGCGCGAGCTCCGCCTGCAGGCCGGCGCCGCCGGCGACGCGCACTTCTCGCTGCTCGCCAAGAGCGACGCACTGCAACTTCCCGTCCTGCCGATGGACGGCAACGCGGCGGTGATCGCACAGCTGGTCAACGATCAGGGTTATTGCTGGGAAGCGCGCTTCGTCGCCCCGCATTCGGAGAACTCCGCCACCACGTTCACCGACCGGTCCCAATAGCGGCGGCGCGCCGCGCTCAGCTGCCCGGCCCGCACTCCTCCAGGGAACGCAGCGGGCCGCGCAGCTTGAGGCGCGTGCTCAGGTCGCGCAGCGCGGTGCGAATGCCCTCCTCGACCACCGGGTGGTAGAAGGGCATGTCGAGCGTCTCCTCGACGGTGAGGCCGGCCTGCACGGCCCAGGCGAGCAGGTGCGCGGTGTGCTCGACGCGCGGGCCGAACATCTCGGCGCCGATCAGCGTGCCGCACTCGCGCGTCGCGTAGACGCGCACCATGCCGGCGTTCTGGCGCATGACGCGGGCGCGGCCCTGGTCGCCATAGTCGACGCAGCCGACCTCGTGCTCGCCCTGGCGCAGCTCGCTGAAGCGCGCCCCGACCATCGCCAGGTTGGGCTCGGTGAAGGCGATCAGCAGCGGCACCCGCCGGTGCTGGGCGCGCACCTCGGGAAAGCGCGCCGCGTTGCTGCCGGCGATGCGGCCCTCGTCGGCCGCCTCGTGCAGCACCGGGCGGTAGTTGCTGACGTCGCCGGCGAGGAAGATCGGCGCATCGCCGCACTGCATGGTGTGGGTGTCGATGGTCGGCACGCCCTGCGCGTCGAGCGCCAGGCCGGTGTGCTCCAGGCCGAGATCGGCGAGGTTGGGCGTGCGGCCGGCGCTCGACAGGATGGCGGCGACGCGTCGCTCGCCGCGCCCGCCGGCGGTGTCGGTCCAGCGCACGAGGAAGCCGCCGCCGTCGCGCTGCACCGCAATGCTGGCGTTGCAGTGTATGTCGAGCTCCGCCGCCATCGCCGCGCTGACGCTGGCGCGCACCACCGGATCGGTGAGCGGGCCGAGCAGGTCGCGGCGCGCGAACAGCGTCGTACGCACGCCGAGGCGGTGCAGCGCCTGCCCGACCTCCAGGCCGATGACCCCGGTGCCGACCACGGCGATCGACTCCGGCAGGTCGGCGAGCTCGAAGGCGTTCTCGTTGGTCAGCACCGCATCCCACACCGCGGCGAGCGACGGCGGGATCTTCGGCGTCGAGCCGGTGGCGATGACCACGGCGCGCGCCTCGACGCGGGTGTGGTCATCCACCTGCAACGTCGTCGGCGCGACGAAACGCGCGTGGCCGCGCAAGCGCTGCTCGGGCGGGATCGCCTCGACGCCGTCGAGCACGAAGCCGACGAAGCGATCGCGCTCCGCCTGCACGCGCCGCAGCACCGCGCGCCCGTCCACCCGCACGCCGTCCGGCACCTGGATGCCGAAGTGCGGCGCGGCGCGCACCGCGTGCGCCGCCTCGGCGGCAGCGATCAACAGCTTCGACGGCATGCAGCCGACCCGCGCGCAGGTCGTCCCCCACGGACCACCCTCGATCAGCACCGCCGACTTCCCCGCCTCCACCACCGCCCGCCGCGCTCCCAGCCCAGCGGTCCCGCCGCCGATGACGGCGACGTCCACTCGCATGACCTGCATGTCACCTCCGCGCTTTGGCCTGAACCGCCTGACCAGTAACCCAGTAACCGGTGACCGGTGACCAGTCCGAACTGGGCGTGTGTCGACAACCGCGGACCGGTCACCGGTCACCGGTCACTGGTCACGCTCTTGCTCCTCACATCATCTTCACCACGCCGCTGACCTCGTAGCGGTCGATCGACGGCGGACCGGCGACCATCGCGGGGATGGCGGCGTTGAACTCGGCCATGTGCGGCGTCTGGAAATGGGCGGTGAGCGCGGCCTCGTTCTCCCACTCCTCGAAGATGAAGAAGGTGTTGGGGTCGGCGAGGTCGCTGTAGAAGCGGTACGATTTGCACCCTGGCTCGGCCTGGGTGGCGGCGGCCATCTTCAGCGCCGCGGCGACGGCCTCGGCGCGGCGGTCGGGGCGCACGGGAACACGTCCGGCTACGATCAGCATCGCGGGGAATCCTCCGGCCGCGCCTCTACCACGGAGACGAGCAATCCGTCATAGCGCCGAGGGCTGGAGCGGCGTGCGGGCAGGTGCGATAGGGGCCGCATGCTGGATGGCGCACCGCTGCTGCTCAGTGCCGCGACCATCGGCGTGCTGCACACGGCCCTCGGGCCGGACCACTCGTTGCCGTTCATCGCGCTGGCGCGCGCGCGCCACTGGTCGGGCCGCCGCACGGCGCTGATCACGACGCTGTGCGGCCTGGCGCACGTCGGTAGCTCGGCGCTGCTCGGCCTGATCGGCGTCGGGCTGGGCAGCGCCGTCTTCCATCTCGAGCGGGTCGAGGCGGCGCGCGGCCCGATCGCCGCCTGGCTGATGCTCGGCTTCGGTCTCGCCTATGCCGCCTGGGGCGTGCGGCGCGCGCTGCGCGGCGACGGCCATGCCCATTCGCACGCGCACGCCGACGGCACCCGGCACCGCCATCCGCACCGCCATGACGGCGCGCACGTGCATCCGCACGATGCGGCGGAGGATGGGGCGCGGACGCTGACCGTCTGGACGCTGTTCCTCATCTTCGGCTTCGGCCCCTGCGAGCCGCTGATCCCGCTGCTGCTCTATCCGGCCGCCACCGGTGGGGTGGCGCAGGCGGCGCTGGTGGTCACCGTGTTCGGCCTGGCGACCATCGCGACGATGCTCGCGGTGGTCTTCGCCGCGCTGGCGCTGGCGCCGCCGCAGGGTTGGCCGCGCCTGGCGCGCTGGGAACATGCGCTCGCCGGACTGGTGGTCGCCGGCTGCGGCGCGGCGATGACCGCCGGGCTCTGACCGCCGCTGGCACCGCCGCTCGCCGCGTGCGGCTGGCGCAGTCGCGACACTGCGGCACGCGGCACCGCCAATCGTAGCCGCGCCTGGCGCGCCGTGCCCTGGTTCTTGCTAAGCGAGACGGTGCGATGCTGCGCGTGCTGCAGACGATCATCGGGTGGGAGTGGCCGATGCGGGTGCTGAACCCGCTGCTCGGCGCGTTCAATCCGTTCCATCCCAGCTACCGGCTCGACCCCTACCCGACCTACCGGCGGCTGCTCGACCGGCACCCCGTCTACTTCGCCCCCGCGCTCGGCGGCGGCTGCGTGTTGTCGCGCCACGCCGACATCGCCGCGCTGCTGAGCGACGCGCGCTTCTCGGTCGATCGCCCGCAGGCGACCGGCTTCAAGCGGCTCGACCCATTCCGCGGCCTCAGTCCGGCGTTCGTCGAGATGATCCTCAGCACGCTGCTGATGGTCGACCCGCCGCGCCACACGCGCCTGCGCCGACTGGTCAACAAGGCCTTCACGCCGCGCATGGTCGAGGCGCTCACCCCGCGCATCCAGGCGGTGGTGGACGAGCTGCTCGAGCCGGTGCGCGGCCGCCACCGCATGGATCTGATCCAGACCCTCGCCTACCCGTTGCCGGTGGTGGTGATCGCCGAGCTGCTCGGCATCCCCAGCGCCGACCGCGAACGCTTCAAGCACTGGTCCGATACGTTGGCGGTGCTGCTCGACCCGCTGCAGGCGCCCGGCGGCCTGGTCGCCTGCCAGAGCGCGTTCGAAGAGATGGCCGCCTACCTGCGCGACATCGCCGACGCGCGCCGCCAGGCGCCGCGCGACGACCTGATCAGTGCGCTGGTGGCGATCGAGGAGCAGGGCGACGCGCTGAGCGGCCCCGAGCTGGTGGGGCTGTGCGGCCTCATCCTCGGCGCCGGCCACGAGACCACCACCAACCTCATCGCCAACGCGACGCTGGCGCTGCTGCGCCATCCCGAGCAACGCCGCCGCCTGCAGGACGACCCAACGCTGATCGCTGGGGCGGTCGAGGAGTTCCTGCGCTACGACAGCCCGGTGCAGGCGACCGACCGTGTCGTGCTCGCCGACGACGTCGAGCTCGACGGCCGCCCGCTCAAACGCGGCAGCGTCGTGCTCTGCCTGCTCGGCGCCGCCAACCGCGACCCGGCCCGCTACCACGACGCGGATCGGCTCGACATCACCCGTCCCGACATCGAGCACCTGGCCTTCGGCCGTGGCCCGCACTTCTGCCTCGGCGCGGCGCTGGCGCGCGCCGAAGCACGCATCGCCATCCCCGCCCTGCTGCGCGCCTTCCCCGACCTCGACGGCGATCGCGCCCCGAAACACTGGAAACGCTCGATCGTCCTGCGCGGCCCAACCGAGCTGGAAGTGACGTGGTAGAGCAAAACGAAAACGGAACCACGGATGAACACAGATAAGAGAAACGAAGAACGGCTCAGAGGTATTTCATCCGTGTTCATCTGTGTTCATCCGTGGTTCCACCAATTCAAATGACTTCCTCTGTCGTCGTCACGGGAGGGCATACGGGGATTGGCGGGGCCTGCACGCGGCATCTGGTTGCGGCGGGGTGGCATGTAGTGGTGGCGAGCCGCGATCTCGGGCGGGCACGCCACGAGCTCGGGCCGCTGGCCGGGCGCGTCGAGCTGCGGCCGCTCGATCTCGACTCGCTCGCGGCGGTGCGCGACTTCACCGAGCTGCTGGTCGCCAGCGCCGCCGATCGGCCGCCGCTGGCCGCGGTCGTGTGCAACGCCGGCGTGCAGATCGTCGGCGCGCCGGAGCGCAGCGCCGACGGCTTCGAGCGCACCTACGCGGTCAACCACCTCGCCCACTACCTGCTCGTCCGTCGCCTGCTGCCGCACCTGGCGACGCCGGCGCGCGTCGTCATGCTCGGCAGCGGCACGCACGACCCGGCACAGAAGACCGGCATCGCGCCGCCGCGCTACCGCGGCGGTCGCGCGCTCGCCGAGCCGGACACGGAGACGCTCGCCGCCGAGGGGCCGTTGCGCACCGGCCATCGCGCCTACTCGACCTCGAAGCTGTGCAACATCCTGTTCGCCTACGCGCTGGCCGAGCGCCTGCGCGCCGACGACAGCTCGACCACCGCCAACGCCTACGATCCCGGCCTGGTGCCCGGCACCGGCCTGGCGCGCCAGTACGGCGCCGCGGCGCGCTTCCTCTTCACCCGCGTCGCGCCCGCCCTGGTGCCGGTCATGAAGCCGTTCTTCCACGCCCAGACGCTCGACGAGGCCGGCCGCAACCTGGCCCGCATGGTCACCGAGCCGTCGCTCGCCACGGTCAGCGGCAGCTACATCGCCGGCACGACGCCGATCCGCTCGTCCGAGGAATCCTACGACACCGCCAAGCAGCGCGACCTCTGGGACGAGAGCGAACGCCTGGTGCAGGTTGTTGGTTGTTAGCCTCGAAGTGACGAAAGGAATTCACCACAGAGGCACAGAGTGCACAGAGTGCACAGAGAGGACGGGGCCCGGCGAGATCAGGCAAGTGGTTCCCGAACCCCACTGCTGATGGCTTTGACGGGGTTGGCCTGTGTGCGGAGCTGCGGCAGTCCTCCTCTGGGACTCGGTGCCTCTGTGGTGAGTCCTCCTGTCTTTTCAAGGTCGGGTCGGAGGGGGCGCGGCCGATCGGTTCAGGACGGATCTCACCAACACCCTGACCACCCAACGACCAACAACCCGCCTAGTTGACCGCGCACAGCGCGCACGCCACAACCCAGGCATGGCGACGCACGAGGTGCTGAATCAGCCGCCGCCGCTGCGCGACTACAACCTGTTCACCGCCGACCGCGCCTTGCAGGAGGCGCTGGCGCGCGAGGGCGCCAGCTGGGCGGCCGACCGCGTCGCGCTGCTCGGCGGCATCTGCGGCAGCGGCGAGGTGATCGACTGGGGCACGCAGGCCAACAGCGTGCCACCGGTGTTGCGCACGCACGATCGCTACGGCCACCGCATCGACGAGGTCGAATATCATCCCAGCTATCACCGGCTGATGGAGCTTTCGGTCGGCCACGGCCTGCATGCGCTGCCCTGGCGCGAGCCGCGCGACGGCGCGCACGTGGCGCGCGCGGCCCTGTTCTTCGTCATGGCGCAGACCGAGGCCGGGCACGGCTGCCCGATCTCGATGACCTACTCGGCGGTGCCGGCACTGCGCGCCGACGCGTCGCTGGCGCGCGAGTGGCAGCCGCGCCTGGTGGCGGCGCACTACGACGGGCGCAGCCGCCCGGCGAGCGAGAAGCAGGGCGCGCTGTGCGGCATGGCGATGACCGAGAAGCAGGGCGGCTCGGACGTGCGCGCCAACACCTCGCGCGCCGAGTCGGCCGGCGACGGCGGCTGGCTGCTCACCGGCCACAAGTGGTTCTGCTCGGCGCCGATGTGCGACGCCTTCCTGGTGCTGGCGCAGACGCCGAAGGGCGTCAGCTGCTTCCTGCTGCCGCGCTTCCTGCCCGACGGCACGCGCAACCGCGTCTTCATCCAGCGGCTGAAGGACAAGCTCGGCAACCGCTCCAACGCGTCGAGCGAGATCGAGTTCGACGGCGCCTGGGCGCGCCTGCTCGGCCCCGAGGGACGCGGCGTGCCGACCATCATCGAGATGGTCAACCACACCCGCCTCGACTGCATCATCGGCGCCGCCGCCGGCATGCGGCAGGGCGTCGCGCAGGCGACGCACCACGCCCAGCACCGCAGCGCCTTCGGCAAGCGGCTGATCGAGCAGCCGCTGATGCAGAACGTGCTCGCCGACCTGTGCGTCGAATCGGAAGCGGCGACGGCGGTGATGATGCGGCTGGCGCACGCCTACGACGCGCGCGCCGACGAGGGCGAGGCGCACTTCGCGCGCCTGGCGACGGCGGTGATCAAGTACTGGGTGTGCAAACGCTGGCCGGCGCACGCCGCCGAGTCGCTCGAGTGCCTGGGCGGCAGCGGCTACGTCGAGGAGTCGCTGCTGCCGCGCCTCTACCGCGAGGCGCCGCTCAACGGCATCTGGGAGGGCAGCGGCAACGTCATCTGCCTCGACGTGCTGCGCGCGATGGCGAAGGGCGCGGAGGCGAGCGACGCGTTCTTCGCCGAGGTCGAGCGCGCGCGCGGCGCCGACCACCGCCTCGATCAGTTCGTCGACCGCCTGCGCGACGATCTCGGCAACCCCGACAACGTCGAGGCGCGCGCCCGCGATCTGGTCGAGCGCATGGCGCTGGCGCTGCAGGGCTCGCTGCTGGTGCGCGACGGCGACTCTGCCGTCGCCGAAGCCTTCTGCGCCTCGCGGCTCGCCGCCCAGCACGGCCTGGCGTTCGGCACCCTGCCGCCCGGCTTCCACTTCACCCGCATCATCGAGCGCGCCCGCCCGGTGTGATCGATTCCCCCCTTTGATTCCCCCCCTTTGAAAAAGGGGGGCAAGGGGGGATTTTCAGACACTCCCCGCCGACAACCGCCGCGCCCGCGCGAGAGCTGCCGCTATGAGCGATAGTCAGAAAATCCCCCCCGACCCCCCTTTTTCAAAGGGGGGGAGCCGAGAGGGGGGAATCGAGGGCGGAACCTATGTGGTCACCGGCGGCTGTGGCTTCATCGGGTCGCACCTCGTCCGCGCGCTGATCGCGCGCGGCGCGGCGCGCGTGGTGGTGATCGACAGCCTGCGCTACGGCGACCGCGCCAACCTCGGCGGCCTGTCGGATCGCGTCGAGCTGGTCCAGCACACCCTCGGCAGCGACGACGCCGCGGCATTGCGTTCCGCCATCGACGGCGCGCGCTGGTGCTTCCACCTCGCGGCGGAGAAGCACAACCAGTCCAAGGACACGCCGCTGGAGGTGTTCCGCGCCAACATCGACGGCACCTGGCTGCTGTTCGACGCCGCGGCGCGCGCCGGGGTCGAGAAGATCGTCTTCACCTCGTCGCTCTACGCGTACGGGCGGTTGAGCGGCGCGCCGTTCGTCGAGACCGAGGTGCCGGAGCCGCGCACCGTCTACGGCATCTCGAAGCTCGCCGGCGAGCACCTGTTGCGGCAGATCGGCGCCGAGCGCGGTGTCGCCTGGTCGGCGCTGCGCTACCTGTTCGTCTACGGCCCGCGCCAGTGGGCCGGCATGGGCTACAAGTCGGTGATCGTGAAGACCTTCGAGCGGCTGAAGCGCGGCGAGGCGCCGGTGGTGTTCGGCGACGGCGAGCAGGCGCTCGACTACGTCTTCGTCGACGACGTGGTCGAGGCGACGCTGGCCGCCATGCACACGCCGGTGAGCGGCGAGGTGCTGAACATCGGCAGTGGCGCCGCCACCACGGTCAACGCGCTGGTCGACGCCATGCAGCGCGTCGCCGGCACCGCGCACCGCGTCGAGCACGTCGCGCCCGACTGGACCGCCGGCAGCCGCCGCGTCGGCGACGTCGCCAAGGCGCGCCGCCTGCTCGGCTGGTCGGCGGCGACGTCGCTCGACGACGGCCTGGCGCAGGTGTGGGACTGGGTGCGGTCGCAGGCGTGAGGCGGCAGGAAGCAGGATCGTCACCGCAGAGACGCTGAGGCGCGGAGAGCGACTGTTCGACCGGCTTGGCCGAGCGAACCTTCCCCCGCGATGCGGGCGAGGAAGGAGTCTGAGCAATGAACGCTCCGCGTCTCCGCGGTGATTCCTTTTGAGGGCTTCTGCCAAAGAGCCGAGCCGTGCTACGGCCGCCGCGTGTCCGGCGAACGCATCGCCTCCGTCACCATCTTTCCCGCCTTCGTCGCGCTGATCGCCGCGCTGGCGTTGCTGGCGCCGCGCTATGACCTCGGCGCCGCGCTGGGACTGGCGCCGGATCCGCAGCAGCCACTGACTTTCGTCGCGGTGCTCGGCGTGCTCTACGCGCTGATTGCCGCCGCCGAGCGCTGGCTGCCCTATCGGCGCGAGTGGAACGTCGGGCAGGACGACGCGCGCACCGATGTCGGCCACCTGCTCGTCAACGGCCTGCTCACCAGCCGCGTCGCCAGCCTGCTGGTCTACGGCATCGGCATCGGCGGCGCGGCCTGGCTGTCGATACGGCTCGGCGTGCAGCTGTGGCCGAATCACTGGCCACTCGCGCTGCAGCTGGTGCTTGCGCTGGCGGTGGCGGAGCTCGGCCACTACTGGTTCCACCGCCTGACGCACGAGCGGCCGCTGCTGTGGCGCATCCACGCCGCGCATCACAGCGCGCCGCGTCTCTACTGGCTCAATGCGACGCGCTTCCATCCGTTCGACCTGTTCGGCCTGATCGTCTGCCAGACGCTGCCGCTCATCCTGCTCGGCGCCGGCGCGCCGGTGATGGTCGCCTACGGCCTGTTCAGCGGCGCCTACGGCCAACTGCAGCACGGCAACATCGCCGTGCGCACCGGGGCGCTGCGCTACGTCTTCAGCACGCCGGAGCTGCACCGCTGGCACCACTCGCCCGACCCGCGCGAGGGCAACACCAACTACGGCGCCGTGCTGAGCTGCTGGGACGTGCTGTTCGGCACCTTCTTCTATCCAGCCGACCGCCGCTTCCGCGGTCCGGTTGGCATTGCCGATGCGCCGAACTTTCCGCGCCACCTCGGCGGCCAGCTGCTGTCACCGTTTAGATAGGCTGTTAGGCTGCTAGGCTGTTGGCTGTTAGGGGGAGAAAAGAGTTTCTGAGAATTTCCAATTTCCGACCCCTAACAGCCTAACCGCCTAACAGCCTGACAGCCTTTCCGTCACCGGCAGATCGTCCCCAGGCTGACCCACGCGCCGTTGTCGCAGCGGTTGGTGATGCCGCCGCGGCAGACCGTGGAGCCGCTGGCGACGGTTGCGTTGCCGATCGCGCAGGTCGCGGCGTTGGCAGCGGGAGCGGGCACGACTCCCTGCTGCAGGCTGACCGGCGGCGGCGGCGGCTCACTGACCAGCTTGAGCGCGCTCACCTGACCGCGACTGTCGAGCGTCACCTCGACCCACTTGCCGGCGTACGGCGCGATCTCGATGGTCGGCTCGGCGATGTAGACGCGCGTGTCGCCGGCGAAATTGAACGAGCGCGCCACCGGGTCGCGCACCACCATCTGGCCGCGCACCGTCTCGTAACCGGAGGTGATCGGGGTGATCGCCACCGAGCGCTCGGTGATCCCGGTCACCCGCCCGCCGGACAGCTGCACCTCGACGTTCTTGCCATCGAGCTCGCCGAGCGGAACACCGGCCGGCGCCTTGAAGGTGCCGTCGTGGCCGACCAGGCGGAAGCGATCGGCGCTGCCATCGAGCACCACGAGCTCGCCGCTGATGAACTGCTCGGCCGCGCTCACCGGCTGCGGCGCCTGCGTCAGGCACAGCGCCAGCGCCGCACTGATGGTCACACTCGCAAGTATCCGGGACATGATGACCCTCCTGCCTGGATGACCCACCACGGGTCGTGCCACGCCCTCGAACAGTCCAGTTGGTACCCAGACACGCTGGCCGTTCGTACTTCGCATGCAAAATTTGCCGGTAGATTGGCAAATCAGGGTGGCGGCACTGCAAGGCGCTCGATCGGGTTGGTCAGCACCTCCGCCGGCGTCGCGCCGATGCGCGGTTCGCAGGTCGAGAGGCGGATCGGCATCGGCTGCGTCGGCGCGGCGATCACCGACGACACACCGAGCTCGTAGGATTCCGGTGGCACCCTCCATACCCAGCAATCGCCCTCGAGGTGCGCGAAGGATGACCGGGGCTCGAGTGTCAGCGCCGCATCGCCCAGATGCGCCGTCCGGGCGATCGCGAGCGGCAGGGCCGTGACCGAGTGCAGTCGAATCGCCGCGCCGTCGAGCGTCGCGTATCGGTCGAATTCGGTGCGCGCGAAGAGGCGCGCGTTCTCCTTCGCCAGGTTCTTGTCGACGCCGGATGTCGCCGCTTCCCAGAAGCGCGGCTGGCCGGCGTCGAGATGGATGAACCCTTCGCCAGCATAGAGCCCGACACCGCCGGTCTTCTCCGCACGCAATTGGTTCCACACTGGGCGCAGCTTGAGGCCGGCCAACTGCACGTCGGCGGCGAGGCCCTCGGTATGCACCGACGCCTCGGCGACCTTGCGACCGCCGGCACGCAACGACTGGTTGAACTGTGGGCTGCGATAACCGGACACCAGCGTCATCCGTTTGGGCCGGTAGCGATCCTGCACGTAGTCGAGCAGCTCGATCAGGCGCAGCGACACGGTGCCCTGCTCGCCGTCGGTGCGGTTGCGAAAGAAGTGCGCGATCTGTTTCAGCGCGGCGGGGTCATAGCTGCCGTCGGCTTGGCGGTAGCGCACCTCCAGCACCTCGCCGGCGAAATGCGCATGGTGCAGTCGCAGCGTGCCGTCGCCGCTGAAGTAGAAGCGCGACTCGCCGGCCAGCGCCGGTCGGCTCAGCAGGACACACAGCACCACCCACCACCGCATGGCGTCTCTATAGACCGAATCCGCCGCCGCCCCTACCACAACGCGGGGAACTGTGGTTGCCTGCCGGCCATGCACGACCTCGTCATTCGCAATGGGTTGATTGTCGACGGCACCGGGCGGGCGCGCTTTCACGGCGACCTCGCCATCGACGGCGGAAAGATCACCGCGGTCGGCGGCCGCGCCGGCCAGGGCCGGCGGGAGATCGACGCCGCCGGGCGCCTGGTCGCCCCCGGGTGGGTCGACGTGCACACGCACTACGACGGCCAGGTGACCTGGGACCCGCTGCTGGCGCCGTCGAGCTGGCACGGCGTGACGACGCTGGTGATGGGCAACTGCGGCGTCGGCTTCGCGCCGCGCCGGCCGGGCCAGGAACAGTTCCTGATCGAGCTCATGGAGGGGGTCGAGGACATCCCCGGCACCGCGCTGCACGAGGGCATCGAGTGGCGCTGGGAATCCTTCCCCGAATATCTCGACGCGCTGGCGGCGATGCCGCGCGTGCTGGACGTCGCCGCGCAGGTGCCGCACTGCGCGCTGCGCGCCTACGTGC
This sequence comes from Deltaproteobacteria bacterium, assembly GCA_033764095.1. Taxonomy (GTDB): domain Bacteria; phylum Desulfobacterota; class Binatia; order HRBIN30; family CADEER01; genus JBDTMT01. The sequence goes on from JANRJF010000034.1 coordinate 54,515, forward strand.
TCGGCGATCGCGCGCACGAGGACGAGCTGAACGACACGGAGATCGCCGCGATGGCGGCGCTCACCGAGGAGGCGATGCGCGCCGGCGCCGTCGGCTTCTCGACCTCGCGCACCATCCTGCATCGCTCCAAGCACGGCCTGGTGCCGGGCACCTCGTCGACGCCGGAGGAGCTGCTGGCGCTCGGCCGCGCGCTCGGCGCGGTCGGCCGCGGCGTCTTCGAGATGGTCTCCGACCACCAGGGCCAGGAGCCCGACCTGTCGTGGATGATCGAGTTCTGCCGTGCCACCGGGCAGACCATCACCTTCGCGCTGGCGCAGACCTTCGTGCAGCCGACGCAGTGGCGCGACACGCTGGCGCGCGTCGACCAGCTCGCCGCCGAGGGCCTGCGCATCGTCCCGCAGGTGCCGTGCCGGCCGACCGGCATGCTGTTCGGCCTGCAGAGCTCCTTCCATCCGTTCATCTCGCACCCGACCTACATGCAGGAGCTGGCCGAGCTGCCGATCGACGCGCGCGCCGCGCGCCTGCGCGAGCCGGCCATCCGCGCCCGCCTGCTGGCGGAAGAGCCGACGATCGACAACGTCATCGCCCGCTACCTGCTGACCAACTGGTCGCAGATGTTCCCGCTCGGCGATCCGCCCGACTACGAGCCGCCCGCCGAGCGCAGCGCCGCCGCGGTGGCGGCGCGCGAGGGACGCCGGCCGGAAGAGGTGGTGTACGACTGGATCCTCGAGCGCAACGGCCGCGCCTTCCTGTTCGCGCCGCTGGCCAACTACCTCGACACCAACTTCGACGCGGTGCGCGAGATGATGCTGCACCCGCGCACCGTCCTCGGCCTCTCCGACGGCGGCGCGCACTGTGGACTGATCTGCGACGCCAGCATGCCGACCTATCTGCTCACCCACTGGGTGCGCGACCGCTCGCGCGGCGAACGCGTGCCGCTGGAGCAGGCGGTGCGCCTGCAGACCGGCAACACCGCCGCCGTCTACGGCTTCCGCGATCGCGGCACGCTGCAGGTGGGCAAGAAGGCCGACGTCAACGTCATCGATCTCGACGGCCTGACGCTGCACGCGCCGGAGATGATCTTCGACCTCCCCGCCGGCGGCCGCCGCCTGACCCAGCGCGTCGACGGCTACCACTACAGCGTCGTCTCCGGCGAGGTGACGTTCGAGAACGGCGAGGCGACCGGCGCCCGCCCGGGAACCCTGGTCAGAGGTTCGTAGGGGCGCGCCTTGGCGCGCCCGTGCCCGCGACGGGCGCGCCCTCCTTCTTCAGAACTGGTGCGTCAGGCGCTCCCGACGAGATACGTCACCCATGCTGACCCTGAGAGCCGCCACGCCCGACGATGCGTCCGAATGCGGGCGCATCTGCTACGAGGCCTTTCGCAGCATCGCGGCAGCGCACAATTTTCCGCCCGACTTCCCGTCGGTCGAGTTCGCGCAACTGGTGCTGCGCACCATGCTCGGCCAACGCAACGTCTTCGGCGTCGTCGCCGAACGCGACGGCCGCATCGCCGGCAGCGGCTTCGTCACCAACGGCGGCGCCATCGCCGGGGTCGGACCGATCACCGTCGATCCGACCGCCCAGGACGTCGGCGTCGGCCGCGCCATCATGCAGCGCCTGCTGGAGCTGTGCGCCGAGCGCGACTTCGTCGGCGTACGGCTGGTGCAGGCCGCCTACCACTGCCGCTCGATGTCGCTGTACAGCAAGCTCGGCTTCGCCATCCGCGAGCCGCTGGTCTGCCTGGAGGGCGCGCCGCTCAACCTGCGCCTGCCCGGATTCCCGGTGCGCGCGGCGACCAGCGCCGACCTGGAGGCGTGCAACATCGTCTGCTTTCGCGTCCACGGCCACACCCGCCAGACCGAGTTGTCCGAGGCGATCACGCAGGGCTCCGCGACGGTGGTCGAGCGCGAGGGTCGCGTCACCGGCTACATGACCGCGCTCGCCTTCTTCGGCCACGCGGTCGCCGAGACGCGCCTCGACCTGCAGGCGCTGATCGGCGCCGCGCCGGCGATCCTCGGGCCGGGCTTCCTGCTGCCGAGCCGCGAGGCGGAGCTGTTGCGCTGGTGCCTGGCGCAGGGGCTGCGCATCAGCCAGCCATTGTCGCTGATGTCGCTCGGCCTCTACGCCGCGCCGACCGGCTCGTATCTGCCGTCGGTCATCTACTGAGCAGGCGCGGCGTGTAGCGCTTACACGACGCCCCCCCCGCTGCTGCCGCTCGGCGCCGAATAATCCGTGTCTGGCACGCCGGCACGGAGGTTGCCTCACGACCGGGCATGACTCGACTCCTGCGTGCTCTCGCCGCCGTCGCACTCGTCGCCCTCCCCTCTGCCGCGGCGCATGCCGCGATGCAGGAACAGGTCGATCAGGCCGCCGACGTGATCGCCAAGTTCCGCGACATGCCGGAGGAAGGCATCCCGCGCGCGGTGCTGAAGAACGCCAAGGGTCTCGCCATCCTCACCGTGCTGAAGGCGGGCTTCATCTTCAGCGGCCAGGGCGGCTGGGGCGTGGTCGTCGCCCGCACCGACAACGGTGGCTGGAGCGGACCGTCGGCGATCGGCACCGGCGGGGCGGGCTTCGGCTTCCAGATCGGCGCGCAGGTGACCGAGTTCGTCCTCGTGCTCAATACGCCGGAAGCGGTGGCCGCGTTCGCGCGCGGCGCCAACGTGTCGATCGGCGCCGATCTCAGCGCCGCCGCCGGCCCGCTCGGTCGCGACGTCGGCGCCCAGGTGATGCCGGTTGCCGCCGTCTACACCTACAGCCGCAGCCAGGGTCTCTACGCCGGCGTGTCGCTGGTCGGCACCGTGGTCGGCGCGCGCGACGGCGAGAACCAGGAGTACTACGGTCGTGCGGTGACGCCGCAGGAGATCCTTTCCGGATCAGTGACGCCACCGGCTGGAGCGGCAAAGCTGGAGCGCGAGCTGCGCGGCTTCTAGCCGGGGACCACCACGACACTACGACACGGCGACACAACGTTGCGTCGTGGTGTCGTGGTGTCGTTGTGGTGATCCGAACCGCGCCAACACGGCGTCGACCGACAGCGGGCCGGCGCCGGAGACGCCCAGCCAGACGAGCAACGCGATGTAGAGGAACTCGGCCAGCGAGTAGAGGCTGGTGACGCCTTCGACCTGGTCCCACAGCGCGGTGCGGATGGCGACGATCATGGTGATGATCAGCGGCACCACCGCGAAGCGGGTTGCCAGGCCGGCGAGCAGCAGACCGCCGCAGACGAACTCGGCGGTCGAGGCGAGCACTGCCTGAAAGGCCGGCATCGGCAGGCCGAGCTCGGTGAAGAACTGGGTGACGTCGGGAAGGCTGTGCAGCTTCCCCCAGCCGGACTGGAAGAAGACGGTGCCAACGACGATGCGCGCCAGGGTCGGCGGCAGCCAGGTGAGCGCGCCGGCGATTCGGCTGGCGAGCGCGTTGAGCGCCGTGGCGAGGGTGACGATGCGGTGCATGGCGGGTCCTCCTGGCCCTTCGATGCGCGGTGGACGGATTGGTGTCGGCCGCCTCGCACCGAGCAGAGCGCCGGCGCGGCTGACAGCGGCGCACGGCTCTGGCAGAAGCCGGGCGTGGCGCTGAGCACCGACCAACGCGTCGTCCTCGCCGGCATGGCCGGCGCCGCCGGCACTGCCCTGGCGGTCGTCTGGGCGAGCGGAGCACTCGGCATCCCGGCGCCACCAGAGGCGCCGACCGCCGGGGATCGGCTCGCCTTCGCGCTGCGCTGCGATCTGTTCGCCGCCCTCGCCCTCTTCGCGGGGATCGCGGCGGTGGCGCGCTACCGCTTCTTCGAGAACGAGATCGACGGCACGCTGGCGCCGCGCGCCCATCGCCTCGACGTACACCGCGCCTACATCCAGAACACGCTCGAGCAGCTCGCCCTGCTGCTGGTGGCACACCTCGCCTTCGCCGCCAGCCAGCCGGCCGAGCGCTTGCGGCTGCTGCCGGTACTGGTCGGCCTGTTCCTGCTCGGCCGCGCCGCCTTCTGGCTCGGCTATCTGCACAGCGCACCGGCGCGCGCCTTCGGCTTCGCGCTCACCTTCTATCCGACCGCGGTACTGCTGGTGTACGACGCGCTGCGCATCGGCAGTCGCTAGCGTTTCACCGCGGAGGCGCGGAGACGCGGAGAGAGCCGACGCCAGATGAGACTTCCGCAATTCGCGTCAGAAGTGTCGCGGAGGGGAAGGCCGGCGATCTCGCCTCTTCATTCCGCGCCTCCGCGGTGGGTTGTTCGAACTGGTGGTCGAACCCGCGCGGTGTTAGGAGCGCTTCGAGTGTTCCTCCTCCCCCCGTACCCGTACCCGTACCTCGGTCGGCCCGCCTCCCGATTCTGACCATGCGCCTGCGCCAGATCGCCTTCGCTGCCCACGACCTCGACGCCGTCGTCGCCGACCTGCGCGCCGTGCTCGGGCTGCCCGCGGGCTTTGCCGATCCCGGCGTCGCCATCTTCGGCCTGCGCAATGCGGTGCTGCCGCTCGGCGACACCTTCCTGGAGGTGGTGTCGCCGGTCGAGGCGGAGACCGCCGCCGGTCGCTACCTGGCGCGACGCGGCGGCGACTGCGGCTACATGGGGATGGTGCAGGGCGAGGACACCGATGCGTGCCGGCAGCGCGCCGCCGCGCTCGGCGTGCGCGTCGTCTGGCACGCCGACCTCGACGACATCCGCGGCACCCATCTGCACCCGCGCGACCTCGGCGGCCCGCTGCTTTCGTTCGACACGCCGACGCCACCCGCCGCATGGCGTTGGGCGGGACCGGACTGGCAGCGCGCGCCCGGCTCGCCCATCGCCCGCGCACTCGCCGGCGTCGGCATGCAGTGCGCCGATCCGCGCCGCACCGCCGAACGCTGGGCGGCGCTGTTCGACCGCAGCGCGCTGGCGCGCGGCGGCGGCTACGAGATCGGGCTCGATGCCGCCACGCTGCGCTTTCTCCCCGGCGCCGCGCCGGGCAGCGATGCGGTGGTGCAGGTCGACGTCGCCTGCCGCGATCGGGCCGCCGCGCTCGCCGCCGCCGCGGCGCGCGGGCTGCCGATCGCCGGCGACACGGTGACCGTCTGCGGCACCGCGCTGCGCCTGCGCTGACGTCGGGCGCTCAGGAGAGCTCGCGCACCACCGCGGCGCGGAAGACGCTCAGCGTGCGATCGCGATAGCCGTCGCGCAACTCGTTCAACCAGATCGCGTCGGTGAGCGGCGGGCGCCGGGTGCGCAGCTCGATCAGCCGGCGCGCCCGCAACGCCGGGGCGGCGACGGTACGCGGCAGCACGGCGGCGCCGGCGTCCTGCAGCACCAGGTCGAGCACCAGGTCGGTGGTCGCCGCCCAGATCACCACCTCCGGTCGCACCTGGGCATCGCCGAGGTGGTGCGCGATCCAGCGCGCGATGAGCGGGTCGCTCTGGTAGTAGTCGACCACCGGCGTCACCGCCAGCGCGGCGCGGCTGAAGCCGCGCGGGAAGCGGCGCCGGTGCGCCACCAGGACCAGGGCTTCCTCGAACAGCTTGGTCGAGGCGATACGCGGATTGCTGTCCGCCGTCGGACGCAGCGCCAGCACCACGTCGAGCCGATTGCGCAGCAGGCGCGCGTGCAGATCCTCCTGCGGCGCGTAGACGACGCGCACCCGCACCTGCGGATGGCGCCGGGTGAAGGCGGTGAGGAACGCCGCCAGGCGCAGGCGCGGGAAGCCGAGGTAGACCCCGACGCGTACCTGGCCGCGCACCTCGCCGCCGGCGTTGACCAGTTCCTCGACGGTGCGCTGCAACGCGCCCTGGTAGTCGCGCAGATGGCCGGCGAGCAGCTGGCCGCCGCGCGTCAGCACCAGGCGCTTGCCGACCCGGTCGAACAGCTTGACGCCGAGCGCACCCTCCAGGCCGCTGACGCTCTGGCTCACCGCCGACGGCGTGCGCCCCAGCCGCGCCGCCGCCGCGCCGATACCGCCCTGCTCCGCCACGACGCCGAAGGCGTGCAGCTTGTTGAGGTCGATGTTGTTCAGCTTCACTGAACGACACGCGTAGGACATTTAACTTGGCTGATCAACGCCGTTCGCGCGAGAGTGCGTCGACGGCAGGAGGCAGCGATGAGCGATGAGCGACGAGCGATGGGCACCCAGCACCGGGCGGCAGCGAACGACGACGTGGCTCATCGCTCATCGCTCGTCGCTCATCGCGCTCTCCTCGCCTCGTCCGATCCCGACGTCTTCGCCGCCATCGCCGGCGAGGAGCGCCGCCAGCAGGCGGGCATCGAGCTGATCCCCTCCGAGAGCGTCACCTACCCGGAGGTGCTGGCGGCGCTCGGCTCGGTGCTCACCGACAAGTACGCCGAGGGCTATCCCGGCCGGCGCTACTACGGCGGGCAGACCTACACCGATGCGATCGAGCGGCTGGCGCGCGAGCGCGCCTGTGCGCTGTTCCGCGCCGAGCACGCCAATGTGCAGCCGCTCTCCGGCTCGCCGATGAACCAGGCGGCGTACTTTGCCTTCTGCCAGCCGGGCGACGCGATCCTGGCAATGGACCTCTCGCACGGCGGCCACCTGACGCACGGCGCGCCGGTGTCGCACATGGGGCGCGTCTTCCGCTTCGCGCGCTACCGCACCATCCCGGGCGAGCGCGGGCGCATCGACTTCGACGCCGTGCGCGCGCTGGCGCGCGCGACGCGGCCGAAGATCGTGCTGTGCGGCTACACATCGTATCCGCGCGACTACGACTACGCCGCCTTCCGCGCCATTGCCGACGAGGTCGGCGCCATCGCCATGGCCGACGTCTCGCACGTCGGCGGCCTGATCGCCGGCGGCGCGCTGGCCAATCCGTTCGACCACGGCTTCGACGTCGTCACCACCACGACGCACAAGAGCCTGCGCGGCCCACGCGCCGGCATGATCCTGTGCCGCAAGGCGCACGCCGCGGCGATCGACGCCTCGGTGTTCCCCGGCCTGCAGGGCGGTCCGCACGTGAACACCATCGCCGGCGTCGCCGTCGCGCTCGGCAAGGCGGCGACGCCGGAGTTCCGCGCCTACGCGCGGCAGGTGCTGGTCAACGCGCGCGCGCTCGCCGAGGCGCTGCTCGCCGCCGGCTGCAGCCTGGTCACCGGCGGCACCGACAACCACATGCTGGTGCTCGACACGGTGGCCAGCTTCGCCCTCGACGGGCGCGCCTGCGAAGAGCGCCTCGACGCCATCGGCATCACCACCAACAAGCAGATCATCCCCGACGATCCGCGCCCACCGCTGCGCCCGAGCGGCATCCGCATGGGCACGCCTGCCGCCACCGCGCGCGGCATGGGCGAGGCCGAGATGCGTCAGCTCGCGGCCTGGATCGTCGCCGCGTTGCGCGACGAGGTCGCGGCCGATCGGCTGCACGGCGCGGTGCGCGCCCTTGCCGGCCGGTTCCCGCTGCCGACGCTCGCCGCCACGCCGGACTGACTGGACAGGCTGGAAATGGCTCGCCTTCGCCCGACCGGCGCGCCTATTGGATACGGGTGCGTACATGGCTGACGCTCGCCGCGTTGCTGATCGCCTCGACCGCGGCCGCGGCGCCGGCCGGCTGGACAGCGCTCGGGCCGCAGGGCGGCCGCATGAGCGCGGTCGCCTTCGATCCAACCGAGCCATCGGCCGCGTACGCGATCGGTCACGACGCCGGGTACCGCCGTGACCACGCCGCAGCGCCGTGGCGCCGGTTGATCGACAACGTCTACAGCCTCGCAGTCGGCGCCGATGGAACGCTCTACTTCGGCGGCGACGGCCACGTCTTCCGCAGCCGCGATCGCGGCGTGACGTTCACCACCCATGCCATTCCGCTCGACGGGGCGGTCGACGTGCTGTCGCTCGATCCGGGCGACGGATCGCTGCTCGCCGTGCGCACGCTGGCGGCGCTCGACTACGACGGCATCGCCGCGGCGACCTTGCTGCGCAGTACTGACGCGGCCGTCACCTGGCGCGTGGTGCGCGCGCTGCCGGAGGAGCGCATCGCCGGCGTCACCCGCGACCCGGATCATCCGGCCACCATCTACGTCGGCGCCGAGACGAGCGGCGTCTTGGTGAGCCGCGACGACGGCGCCACCTGGGAGACGACCGCAATACCGTGCGCGGGAGCGCCGCGATACACGCGCTGCGTCGAGAGCATCCTCGCCGTGCCGGGCGCGCTGCTGGTCGGCACGTTCAACCTCGGCGTCGTCCGCAGCCGCGACGGCGGGGCGAAGTGGGACAGGGTGTCCACGCCCGCCTACGTCGCCGCACTCGCCGCCGCGCCGCAGGCGCCCGAACTCTATGCCGCCGGGGCCAGCACCTGGCCGGGCGCGCCGGGCGCCAGCAGCGCTGCGGTCGTGTTGCGCTCGAGCGACGGCGGCGGCAGCTGGCTACCGGTCACGTCGATGTCCCCGCCGGCGCCGGTCATCGCATTGGCGGTCGATCCGAACGAGCCGAGCCAGTTGCTGGCGGCGACCGGCAGCCGCGAGTACTTCGCCGGCGACGGCGTCTACTCGAGCGCGGATGGCGGAACCACCTGGCGGAGCGATCGCGCCGGGCTCGACGCCACCTGCGTCTCCGACCTCGCCGCCGCATCGGGGGACGACACCGTCGTGTACGCCGCGCTCAGCCAGTCCACGTTGCCGCTGCAGGTCAGCTCCGACGGGGGCTCGCACTGGCGCGCCGCCACGCCGCCGATGGCGTGGCCGAGCTTCCCGGCGCTCGCCATCGACCCGCGCGACCCGCACGTCGCCTACGCTGCGGCGCACGTCGACGGACTGTTCGTCACCCGCGACGCCGGCGCGAGTTGGAGCCGACAGCCGATTGACCGGGACGCGCTGAGCGACGTCGCGGTCGATGCCGCCGACGGCGCGCTCTACACCGTCGGGCCGAGCGGCTGGCTGTCGAAGAGCACCGATGGCGGCGCCACGTTCACGCCCCTGTTGCGCGGCAACAGCGTCGCGATCCAGGTCGAGGTCGATGCCGGCGGCAGCGGGGTCTACGCGCTGTCGTACGATACGCTGCACGTCAGCCATGACGGTGGGCGGTCGTGGGCGCGGTTGTTGGAAGCGCACGACAAGCCCTTCTGGAACATGGCGATCGCACCGACGTCGCCGCCGACGATCTATGTCGCCGACGGGCATGGCGTGCACATCAGCCGCGACGGCGGCCGCGACTGGCGCGTGCGCCACATCGTCGATGCGCGCCGCGACGCCGTGCAGACGTGGGCGATTGATCCGTCGAACCCACGCACCGTGTACGCCGCCGGCTTTGTCGGCGCGGCCGAGATCTATCGTACGGATGACGCCGGTCGCTCGTGGAGACGGATCGCGACGCGATCGCCGTTCAGCATCGCTGCGCTCGCGGTCGACCCGCACGATCCGCGCGTGTTGTACGTCGGCACCTGCGGCGGCGGTGTGCAACGCCTGCTGCAAGGCACCTCGAGCGGCACCGGCGCTGACAGCGGCGGCTGTGCGGTCGCCCCGCCGGCGATCAGTGCGCCGCTGCTCTTCGTCCACGCCCTACTCGCCGTCCTGTTCGCACGGTCAGCCCGCCGCCGCTGAACACGTCGACATCGACTTGATTTCGTCAAGCAGCAGTTTCCTCTGAATCAAGTCGAATCGTCCGCGTCTGACCGCAACGGCGAAAGGAGGCGGACACATGCTTCGCCGTATGTGGGAGTGCGCCCTGCTGTCGACGCTGCTCGCGTCGCCGGCGTTGGCTGAGACGGGTGCGTGGGAAGCCGTCGGACCCGACGGTGGAAACATCAGCGCGGTCGCGATCGACCCGGACGACGCGGAGCGCATCTTCGCGCTCAGCAACGAAACGGCTTTCCGGCGCGAGCGTCGCGACCGGGGATTCACCGCGCTGGAGGGCAGGTTCTACGACGAGATCGCCGTCGGTGCCGGCGGCCGCGTGTATCTGGTCGGCGGCGGCATGGCGCGCAGCGACGATCACGGGCACCATTTCGAGACGCTTCGCCTGCCGGACGAGACGTATGGCTCCGCGGTCGCGGCCGCGCCAAGCGACGCGGACGTCGTATACGTCGCCACGCTCACCGGCGTGTATCGCTCGCCGGATGGCGGGCGCACGTTCGCCGCCCGCGGCAGCGGCTTGCCCGTCGGCGAGTCGGCATTGGCACTGGCGGTCGACCCCGACGACGTGGACACCGTCTACGCCGCGGTGCGGAACGCCGGCGTCTTCGTCAGCCAGGATGGCGCGGCGACATGGTCGTCGATCACGAACGGGCTCCCGTGCCCGACCGCAGAGCCCTACCGGGACGGTTGTGTCATCAGCTTGCGCCTGACCGCGGCGGATCCGCCGGCGCTGCTCGTCGGTGTCGCCTCCGGCGGCCTGATGCGCAGTGTCGATCAGGGAGCGACGTGGCAGGCGGCCGAAGGCGCGATCGTCGATCAGTATGTGACCGCCATCGCCAGCCCGCGCAGCGCGCCGAGCGACGTCGCACCGGTCGTCTATGCCGGCGTCGCGAGCGATGACGGCTACTCATCCGGCGAGACCCCGACGCGCTTCCAGGTACTCGCGTCGTTCGACGGCGGGGCGAGTTGGACCGTCGCGAGTGACAACCCGCTGCCGGCCGCAGTCGCCGCGTTGGCCCTTTCGGACGACGGCATCCTGTACGCCGGTACGGGGGTGCGGAGCTGGGCCGGACTCGGCTATCAGGACGGCGCCGGTCTGTATCGCAGCGACGATGAGGGTCGGACGTGGGCACTCGATCAGCGCGGGATGTATGGCACCTGCCTGACGGAGATCGTCGCCGCGCCGGCATCGCGCACTGCGTTGCACGCCGTGCCGTACTATGACGTGACACGCCTCTACTCGAGTGTGTCGGGTGGCGATGGCTGGCGCCGCACGGTGCGGCCCGGTGCATTTACCGTTGGGTTCGATGTCGATCCGAACGATCCCAACCACCTCTACGCGCTGTCCGGCGATGGCCAGTTGTCCGCAAGTCGCGACGGTGGCGTCGAGTGGACCAGCGTGTCGACCAGCCCCAGCACGACGCGCTATCCCGCGGATCTCGCCATAGACGGACGCGACGGCGACACGTTGTACACCATCGTCACCGACGACAGCGTGCACTACGCGGTCGAGAAGAGTGTCGACGCCGGGGCGACGTGGCGCGCCACGCTCTCGGTGACCTCCTCGGCCGTGACGTGGAAGGTGGTTGTCGACCCGGCGAGCGATACGGTCTACGCCGCCTTCACCGATCAGCTGTACCGCAGTCGCGATGCCGGCGAGACCTGGACGCAACTTCTCACGTTCGCGCCAGGCGAAGACGGAATCTACGACCTGACGGTGGCGCCCACGTCGCCACCGACCCTGGTGCGTTCGGGCCCCTCTGGCGTCCTGGTGAGCGAGGACGATGGGGCAACCTGGCAGCGCCCGCGCTTTGCCGGATCGAACGACGCCTTCTTCACCAGCGCGGTGACCGTCGATCCGGGACGCGCCGTGACGCTGTATGCAATCGCGGGCAGGCGCAGTGATGGAGCGCAGATCGGGCTGTACCGCAGCGACGACGGCGGTCGCGACTGGCGGCGCATCGGCGAGGAGCCGGCGGTGGGGTACCAGGTCAGCGGTCTCGCCGTCGATCCGCACGACCGGCTGAGCGTCTATGCCGCGACCTGCGGCGGCGGCGTGCAGCGCTTCACCCAATCAGCAACGGCGGCTGACAGCAGCGGTGGCAACGGCTGCGCCGTGGGCCCGTCTGGCGTCAGCGCCGTGATGCTGGCCGCGCATGGGGCCGCCATCGGCCTGCTCGGCTGGTTGCGGGCGTGGCGCTGAGCCCCCGCACTGCCAGGACGCGGGTGAAGATGGCAACGAGCACTCTGCTGCTGGCGGCGTCGCTGGCGAGCGCGACGCTCGCCGCGGCGCAGGAGTGGCAGGATCTCGGCCCCACCGGCGGTGAGATCGCCGACATCCTGCTCGATGATGACGGATGCACATACGCCGTCGGTCGCGGGGTCTTTCGCCGTGAGCCCGGCGAAGCGCAGTGGGAGCGCCTGCCGCGGACACCCGGACCACACGTCAGCCTTCGGGGCGGGACGCTCTGGAGCACCGGAGGCGACTTGCACGTCCACCGCAGCGTCGATCGCGGCGCCACGTGGGAAGCGCTCGCCGCGCTGCCGGAGCTGAGCTTCGATGCGCCGGCGGTGGACGCCGCCGATGACGCGCTGCTGTACGCCGCGACGGTGCAGGCCGACTACGTTCGCCGCCTGTATCGCAGCCGCGACGGCGGCCAGTCGTGGCAGTCGATCCAGCAGGGACTGCCGGACCACGACTTCAGCTACCACTACCTGCTGCGCGCGGACGTCGAGCACGCCAGCTCGGTGTTCGTCGCCTCGGAGCTCTACGGCGTGTTCGCCAGCAGCGACGCGGGCGATCACTGGATTGAGGCGAGCACCGGCCTCCCCTGTCCCGGCGTGATCTCCGCGGAAGGCCGCCTCCCGTGTGTGCTGGCGCTGGAACAGGGACGCGACGGAACGCTCTATGTCGGCGCCGCCGACGGCCGCGTCTACCGCAGCGACGATCGCGCCCGGTCCTGGCAGAGCCCGCATGCCGCGCCGCTCGGCGTGCAGGTGGTCGCGCTCGCTCTTGCACCGCGCGATCCCGCCAGGGTTCTGGCGGTGACGTCCTCGACCTGGGCCGGCGGGCATCCGCCGGAGTACCAGGTCCTCCGCTCCAGCGATGGCGGCGCGCACTTCGAAGTGGTCGGCAGCGGTCTGCCGCACGGCGCACTCCACGCGCTGGTCATCGACGCCGAGCACAGCGATCGCGCGTATGCGGCGACCGACGACGGCGTGTACGCCAGCGACGACGCCGGCACGTCGTGGATTGCGGTCAACGATGGTCTGTTTGCCACCTGTGTGTATGCGCTGGGCGCCGGCGGCGCACCGACGACACTTCACGCCCTCGGCCCACAGCGCTACTGGCGCCGAAGCGGCGCGCCCGAGGGGTGGAGCGAAGGCGATATCTCAATGACCTACCCCGGCTACCGCCGGATCGCGGTTGGCTCCGAGTTGGCCGGCGTCGTCGTCGCACCGGACGGAGAGCGGCTCTATGCGTTCGACTGGTCGATCGGACCGTTCGCCAGCGAGGACGGCGGACGAAGCTGGGCGCCGCGGTTCGGCGACGGGGGACCTTTTGGCGCCTACGACCTGGCGCTCGACCCGCATGACGCCGATTCGATTTTCATCGCCACCGATTACGCCGCCATCGCGCACAGCCTCGACGGCGGCCGACACTGGGAACGCGTGCACGACGCCGGCGGCGGATCGCCCGGCCAGGTGCGCGGCGTCGCCACCGAGGCGCGCAGCGGTCGGGTGTACGCGCTGTACGATCACGCGACTTTCGCGTCGCCGCCGTCAGGCGCCCACTGGCGGCGCATCGGTCGCGGAATCGAGGGCCGGCAGTTGGATCTCGAGATCGCGCCGACCGATCCGCCGACGCTGTTGGCGCGAACGCCGTACGCCGTGACGATGCGCAGCCGCGACGGCGGACGCACGTGGCGAGCGCTGCACGTGCCGGGCGAGACCGAGTTCGAACGGACCATCGTCGCCACCGCCTCCGATCCGACCGCTCCACACATCCTGTACGGAGTCGCGGGCAAGCAGCTCTACCGCAGTGACGATGCGGGCGGGACGTGGCGCCGCGTCGCAGCGCAGCTGCCGACCGGCGTGCAGCAGTTGCAGGTCGATCCGAATGAGCCGGAGCGCATCTACGCTGCCACCTGCGGCGCCGGCGTGCAGCTGCTGGTGCAGGAGCCGGTAACCGGGGGCAGGATCGGCGACGGCTGCGCCGTGGTGCCGGCCGATGTCAGTGCGGCGTTGCTCGCCGCGCACGGGTTGGCCATCGGCCTGCTCGGCTGGTTGCGGGCGCGCCGTTGACCACCACGGCACGACGACACGACGGCACAACGATCTGCCGTTGTGCCGTCGTGTCGTGGTGGTGAGTCAGTCGGGGCGGCCCCAGTCGACCACCGGCCAGCCGCGACGGCGGGCGGCGCGGCGCAGCTTGGGGTCGGGGTTCACCGCCACCGGGCGGCCGACCACCTCCAGCATCGGCAGGTCGGCGAACGAATCGGTATAGAACGTCGCCGTCTGCAGGGCGGCGCCGTGCGCGGCGGCGTAGCGCGTCGCCAGCGCCACCTTGCCGGCGCCGTAGCAGAGCGGCTCGATGGCGCGGCCGGTGTAGCGGCCGTCGGCGTCGATCTCGAAGTGGTTGCAGATGAAGTCGTCGAGGCCGAGCTCGGCGCAGGTGAGCTCGGACATGTAGTTCGACGACGAGGTCAGCAACACCAGGCGCTCGCCGGCGGCGCGGTGGGCGTCGATCGCGGCGCGCGCGCCGGGGCGGAAGAGCGGCCGCACCGACTGGCGATAGAAGGCCTGCGCGCGGTCGCGCATCGGCGCCTCCGGCTGACCGGCGACGGTGGCGATGCTGCGCCGGATGGTCTCGTCGATGGCGACGAAGCCGAGGCTGTAGCGCGCCGCGTAGGTCAGCGCGTGCAGCGCCTGCCAGGTGGTGACCCGACCGGCGGCGAGCTCGGCGCGGATCCACAGCGTCGCCGAGTTGCGGCTGATCAGCGTCTTGTCGAGATCGAAGAACGCAATCGCAGACATCGGGACTGCTCCGCGCTGCGCGAAGGCATTTGGCGCGGCGCTATTCCCCTACCAGCCAACCGCCAGGCAGCCCAACCGCCTGCCGTCCTCGCTTGACCTGCCGCGCGGCGCGCGGCAACGGTGCGCGCGGAGATGGCCGACCCCGGGGGCAGCGCCGCAGTGGCAACCACGCCGGCCGCCGCGCACGGCAAGCCGCGCGGGCTGGCGCCGAGCGTGTGGGAAGGGTGGTCGGACGACCAGCTGCTCGACCTGCGCCTGTGCGATCTCGGCGTGACCATCCGCGGCACCGAGCTCGACCGCCATATCCGCCAGCTCAACCGCGAGCTGCACGCCGCCGGCATCGTCCGCTTCCGGCCGTTCTTCTGGCTGTCGGACGAGTGGTTCACGCCCGACGGCGTGCCGGGCGTCGCGGTGCCTTTCTACCTGGCCCATCCGCGCCTGGCGAAGCTGGAGTTCGCACAGATGCTGGAGGTCGAGGGCGGCACGCCCGAGTGGTGCCTGCGCATCCTGCGCCACGAGACCGGCCACGCCATCGACAACGCCTACGCGCTGCGCCGCCGCCATCGCCGCCAGCAGCTGTTCGGCCTCTCGTCGAAACCGTACCCCGAGTACTACACGCCGCGGCCGTACAGCCGCAGCTACGTGCAGCACCTCGAGCCGTGGTACGCGCAGAGTCATCCCGACGAGGACTTCGCCGAGACCTTCGCCGTCTGGATGACGCCCGACTCGCCGTGGCGCACGCGCTACCACGACTGGCCGGCGCTGAAGAAGCTCGAGTACGTCGACGGACTGCTGCGCGAGATCGGCCCGCTGGCTCCGAAGCTCACCCATCGGCGCCCGGTCGAGCCGCTGCGCAGCCTGCGCAAGACGCTGCGCGAGCACTACCGCGAGAAGCGCCAGCGCTACGGCGTCGACCACCCGAACGTCTACGACCGCGATCTGCGCCGCCTGTTCTCCGACGCGCCGGAGGTACGCGCCAATCCCTCGGCCGCGCAGTTCATCCAGCGCATCCGCAAGGAGGTGCGGGCACGCGCGGCGCGCTGGACCGGCGAGTACCAGTACACGATCAACCAGGTGATCGACGAGATCGCCAAGCGCTGCAAGGAGCTCAACCTGCGCCTCGCCGTCGCGGCCGAGGAGGCACGGCTGGAGTTCACCATCTTCGTCGCGGTGCAGACCATGCACTACCTGCACAGCGGGCGACATCGCGTATGGCTGTGAGGTCACGTATGGCGGTGAAGCCGCTGCGCATCCTCGCGCTGATGCACGAGGACCTGGTGCCGCCGGAGGACGTCACCGGCATCGACACCGCCGAGGCGGACTGGAAGATGGAGTTCGACGTCACCATCACGCTGAAGAACCTCGGCCACGAGGTGCACAATCTCGGCGTCGGCGGCGACCTCGGCGTCATCCGCAAGGGCATCGACGAGGTCAAGCCGCACCTGGTGCTCAACCTGCTGGAGCACTTCCACGGCGTACCGCTGTTCGACCAGAACGTGGTCAGCTACCTGGAGCTGCTGCGCATGCCGTACAGCGGCTGCAACCCGCGCGGCCTGATGCTGGCGCGCGACAAGGGCCTGTCGAAGAAACTGCTCGCCTACCACCGCATCCCGGTGCCGGACTTCGCCGTGTTCCCGATCGGCCGCGCCGTGCGGCGGTCGCAGAAGCTGCGCTTCCCACTCATCGTCAAGTCGCTCACCCGCGAGGCGTCGGCCGGCATCTCGCAGGCGAGCGTCGTCGAGGACGAGGAGAAGCTGCGCGAGCGGGTGCGCTTCATCCACGAGACCATCGGCACCGACGCCATCGCCGAGCGTTACATCGACGGCCGCGAGCTCTACGTCGGCGTGATCGGCAACCAGCGCCTGGAGGTGTTCCCGGTCTGGGAGCTGCTGTTCACCAAGATGCCGGACGAGCTGTGGCACATCGCCACCGACCGGGTGAAGTGGAGCCGCGTGTACCAGAAGAAGCGCGGCATCAAGACCTCGGCCTCGAAGCTGCCGGACGGGCTCGCCGAGCACGTCCAGCACCTGTGCAAGCGCATCTACCGCACGCTCAACCTGAGCGGCTACGCGCGCATCGACCTGCGCCTGGAAGAGAGCGGCAAGGTCTACGTGCTGGAGGCCAACCCCAATCCGCAGCTCGCCTACGGCGAGGATTTCGCCGAGTCCGCCGAACGCGCCGGCATGGACTATCCGGCGCTGCTGCAACGCATCGTCAACCTCGGCCTGCGCTGGCGGCCGGACCGGGGAGGGTGAGGGGCAAGCGATGAGCGACAAGCGATGAGCAATGAGCGGGTCATCATACTCATCGCTCGTCGCTCATCGCTCATCGCTGATTACTCGTCGCTCGTCTCTCCTCATCGGGGGTGGTGATGGATGTCGGTGAGCGTCTGGCGAGCCTGGAAGCGCGGCTGCGCGCGGTCGAGGACGAGCTGGCGATCCACAAGCTGATCGTGCGCTATGGCCTGGCGGTGGACAGCGGCGACGCCGAGCGTACCGCGGCGGTGTTCGCGGCCGACGGCGTGTACGACGCCGACGTGCGCCTGATGCGCGGCCGCGCCGCGGTCGCCGACATGGTGCGCGGTGCGCGCCACCAGGCGATGGTCGGCCACTGCGCGCACCAGATCGGCCCGGCGATCGTGCGGCTGCACGGCGACACCGCGACGGCGCTCGGCTACTCGCGCGTCTACCTGCAGGAGGCCGACGGCATCGGCGTCTACCGCGTCAGCTTCAACCGCTGGACGCTGGCGCGCCAGGCCGACGGCTGGGCGATCACCCACCGCTTCACCCGCCTGCTCGGCCACGAGGAGGCGTTGGCGATCCTGCACGACGGCCTCGACGCGGTGTAGCGCGGCGTCCGCGGCTCACACCTTCGCCTCCTTGCGGACCTGGAACAGTCCGAGCAGGTCGGTGGCCTTGGTGCCGACGGTGGCCAGCGCGGTGAAGAACGCCACCCACGATCCGATCGCGTCAGGCCGCGCCAGGAACAGCACCACGGCAACCACGACGATGCCGGCAATCAGGGCGTCGCGCAGCCACGCCCGGTGGGCGCCGCCGGCTCGTTCCCAGCTGGCGATCACGCTGCGCGCCTCGGCGCGCAGCACGAAGCGGCGGAAGCTCTCGTTCATCGGTCGCACCGCCGTCCCGCGCCGCACCAGGCCGCGACGCATCAGGCGCCGCACCGCTGGCCAGGCGCGCGGGCTGACGAAGCCGTAGCGAGCCAGGTGATAGAGCGCCAGGCGTTCGTCGTCCTCCAGTGCGCACCACAGCGCCCGGTAGTATGGTTCCGACGCCGCGCCGACCGCCTCGACGAGCGCCTCGCGATCCAGCCCGGCGACGTCGAGCCGCCCGCGCAGGTCGGCGGCGATGCCGCGCAGGCGCGGTGTGGCGCTGGTCTCGCGCGCCAGCGCGTCGTCGATCGGGCGCGGATCGGGCGTGGCGCCCGCCGGCGCGTCGACCGGCACGACGCGGAGCACCGACAGCGCGCGTGCAAAGCGCGCCTGCGCCTGACGTGTTGCCGGATCCGGCGCCGCCTCGCCGTCGGCGAAGTACGCCGCCGGGTCGAGCGCCGAAACGACGTCGACCGCGGCCGACTGGGCGAGCGCGCGCTCGAGCCAGGCGGCGACCGCCGCCTGCCAGGCCGGCGCGGCGATGCAGCGCTCGAGATGGAGCAGCAGCACGGCGCGCTGCGGCGGTGGCGCTTCCCGCTGCAAGGCCTCGGCGTCGGCCAGGCGCTGCAGATCCACGCGGTAGGCGGTCTCGGTCGCGGCCGCGAGCGCCGCCGCATCCGGTGCGACGAACAGCCGGCCGCGCGACGGCTCGCTCGCCCCCGCGTCCGGCACCCCGTCCGGCAGGTGCAACCCGAACAGCCACACCGCCAGCCGGTGCAGCCCGAGCACCGCCGCGGCGAGCAGCACCACCAGCAACGCGACGGCGACCGGCGCGGCGCCGCCTGACGGCAGCGCCAACCGATACACGGCGGTGCGCAGGCGCGACGCGGCGGCCGCGCGCCGATGCGGGTCGTCGACCCGGACCTCGACCGCGCCGTCTTCGGTGAGCGGCGCGTACCAGGAGTCGTCGCTGGCGCGTTCCCAGACGGCGTGGCGCAACTGGAGCGACTCTTCGCTGTAGACCGGCCACCGGGTGAGCAGCGCCGCCGTCAGGTGGCGGGCCATCAGCACACAGGTGTCGCTGTCACCCGCCTGCCCACACCATGCGACGGAGGGCGTCGCGGCGCGCGGCGGCGTCTCGACGGCCGTGGCGTCCGCGCGCTGCTCGACGGAGCCGAGGCGCATGCCGGGAAGGTCCCACCGGTGCTGGGCGAGACTGGCGCGCGCGACGTCGTTGCCGTCAACGCCGCCGTACTGCGCGTCCACTTGCTCGTGATGCGCGGCCAGCAGGGCAGCGCCGCGCCAGCCGCCGCGGCGCGCCAGCGCCTCGGCCGACATCTGCGTCGCATCCCGCGTCAGCACCACCGCGGGCAGCACCGAGAGGGTGACGAGCGCCAGCGCGCCGATACCGGCATAGGCATACTCGCTCCAGCGCGACGCGCCGCCGGGCCGCGAGCGCAGCGTCAGCAGCGACACGCCACCGGCGAGCCAGGCCAGACCGATCAGCGTCGTCAAGCCGCGCTGCGGGACGCTGATGGCGAGGGCGAGCCCGACGCACAGCAGCAGCGCGCTCCACAGCAACGCCAGGCGAGGCGGCGACCAGCACGCACGCGGGATCAGGTACAAGGGGACGAGCAGCAACGTCGTCACGCCGCCGAGCAGCGCGGCGAGCAGCGCCGCCGGCGCCGCGAGCTGTTGCTGGGCCCCGACCTGCCAGGCGGCGAGCAGGGCGAGCACCAGCACACAGCTCAGGTAACGCGCGCCGGCGGCTCGGTCCGGCCACAACGCGCTCAGCGGATCGGCCGGCAACAGCGCCCGCACGCCCATGCCGACCAGCCCGTACAGCACGCCCCAGAGCAGGAATCCGATCCATCTGGTGATGCCGCTCTCGAGCGCCACCGTCCGCAGCATCTCCTTGTCGCGCGCGACGATCAGGGACCACGGCGTACCCGCCAGCGGCGCCACGTGCACGCGTTGCGCGCGGCCCTGGTAGTCGATGCTCAATCGGGCGGCGTGGCGCGCGAACACCGCAGCGCGCAGCTGCGGTGCGCCGTCGCTCTCGGCAAAGTAGTTCTCGAACAATCGCCGACCGGAGTCGGAGTGGAACAGGACGCGCCCGTCGTTCTCGACCACTGCGAAACTGGTGTCCGGCGGCAGGACCGGGTTCACCAGCGAGACCCAGTGCGGCACGATCGCGGCGACGCCGATCGGCGCTGCCGCGGCGCCGGTGGTCACCGGCGCCGCCATGATTGCCAGCGTCTCTCCGGTGTTGGGCGACGCCATCACGTTCAGTGTCACGGGCAACGCGCCAGGCGGCGTCGGCAGGACGCGCCCCTCCATGGCATCGCGGAAGAACTGCAATCGGCCGACGTTGATCATCGGTGTCGAGTTGGAGCGGATGGTCCACTTCTCGCGCTGCTGGCCGGTGCGATCGGCCAACATCAGCATCTCGAAATGCGGCGCCGCGCGCAGGGCCTGCAGCAGCGCCGCCTCGTCCGGCGGCGTCGCCACGTCGTCGGACACACACTCCTGGCGACCGAGCAGGCGACGGCACACGACGTACCCTTCGCTGAGCTTCGTGCCCTCACTGCGCGCCGCGTCGCGACGATGCGCGATGAACGACTGCAGCGTCGCCCGGGCGGCGGCAAGCTCCTCGCCAACGTTGCGCTGCATCGCTGCCGCGACGCGCGCCGTCTCAGCGTCCGCTTGCGCGTCGAAGGCGCTGTAGGCGTACCAGGTGACGGCCAGGGTGGTGAGCAGCGCCGTCCCGGCCGCCAGCGACCCCAGCATGCCGAGCGCGGTGCCGAGGCGCAGGGCGTCGCGCGGCCCGAGCGTCATCCAGGTGAGGAACGGCGTCGCCAGCAGCACCAGCGTCAGGACCAACGGGACGCCCCCCATCGCGGCGAACGACACCGAGGTCTGCGCGCCCATGTCGTTGAGCGGCAGCAGCGCGCCGACCACCCAGCGCTCGTCCTGATTGGCGCCGTCGATCATCACCCGCACCGGTTGGGTCAGCAGCAGCATCTGCACGCCGTCGATCGGCAGCGTCGTCACGCCGGTGGCGCGGCCGAGATCGGCGACCCGGGGCAGGCGCGGGATTCCGCTCGATGCAGACCCGCCGGCGGCCGCGGCATCGTCCGCGGTCGGCAGCGCCGCGATGCGCAGGCCGGTGCCCCCGCGTTCGTACAGAATGCGCCCGTCGGCGTCGCTGACGAAGACGGTCGTCCCGTCGAGCGGGCTACCGGCGATGGCGCTGCCGACCAGCGTCTCGAAATCGGCCGCCGCACACGCGTGCGCCGGGCTCCGTTCCGCCTCGCACTCCGGCGCTGCGTCCAACACCGCCAGCGGCTTGGGGGCGCAGACGACCAGGTCGCCGCTGACGCTGACGTCATCGCGACGCGTGCGGTACTGCGCGCCGACGCGGTCGGAGAGGCTCGTCTGCTGCGTCGGCGCCGGGCGCAGCAGCTTGTGCGTACAGGGTCTGGCCGCCGACGCCGTGCCGCAACGTTGCGGGTCGAGTCCGTCCGCCGCGGCTGGCGTCAGGCCGGGGATCAGCCTCAGCTTGCCATCCAGGACGCTGCGGAACCGGCATGACCGGGTGGCTGCGGCACCGTCGGGCGCCAGCCGCTGCCGCGAAGCGGCCCCCGCGGCCGGCAGGTTGGCCTGCTCGTTGTGCTGCTGCCCGACCTGGTTGCGTACGTCCTGCGCGTTGCCAGCCGCCTGCACGGCGTTCGCGAAGCCCTCCTGCAGCGCGCCGATGCTGCTTTCGGTCTTCTGCGCCACCACGCCGAGCGCGCGCAGGTAGTAGTCGAGCAGATACTGCTGGCGGAAGTGGACATGCAGGTAGAAGCCGCCGACCAGCAGGGCCAGGCCGGCGAGCAGCGGCGCGCCGAACAGCAGCAGCGAGCGGATCCGTCCAGCGGGCATCGAGCTCATTGGCGGCCTCCGTCAGGCAGCGACGTCGACGTCGGTGGGGTCGTTGACCGGCGTCCACGCGCGCGCGCCGCTGCGCATGCGCCAGGCCGTGCAGGTGCGCAGATGGACGGCGACGGCGGCGCTGAAGGCGATGGCCAGCGGCAGGCCGAGCGCCCGCACACGAGCCGAGCGCAGCCGGCCTTCGAGCCGCCGCCACCCGCACGCACGGGCGGCGGGAATGGCGAGCGACACGACCGCGTACAGCGTGGCGAGGGCGAACAACAGGTCGCGCAGGCCCCAGCTCGCCCCCACGACCACGACCAGCAGCGCCGCCGCGAGGGCGAGGCGCACGGCCGTGCGCTGCGACCAGGCGAGACGCGGCTCGGTGTGCAGGCTCTTGCCGACCAGTCGATGTGCGACGCGCAGGTGGCAGCCGAGCGCGTCGGCTCCGAGCGGCGCGCCGAGCGGCGCGCGCATGTCGAGGAAGCACCAGCCGAGTGATGCGTCGAGCGGCGGCGCGTCGGACCCACGCAATGCCGCGCCGAGCGTGGCTGGGATGGCGTGCTGCGCGATCAGGTAGCCGTCCGCGATCAGGGCACGCGCCTCGACGCCGCTGAAGGCGTCGAGGTCGGTGCGCACGCCGGCCAGCGCCTCCTGCACGTGGCGATCGACGCCGTACGCGGTCCGCCCGCCAGTGTCGGTCACCTGCGCCGGCTTGTCGGCACCGCCGCGCCAGGTGATCTCGCGCTGCAGCAGATCCTCCTTCAAATGCAGGAAGACCAGCTGGCGCACGCTGCCGCAGCGCTCCAGCAGGTGGGCGACCGCGTACTGCTCCTCGCGCACCCGATCCATCAGCGCGTCGTTGCTGCGCTGCACGACGCCGAACAGACGCGTCGGCGCATCCGCGCTGTCGGCCATCTGGCCGCTGGCGTCGCTGACCAGCAGATGCGTGCACGGATGCGAGGGATCGAGCAGCGCCTCGATGCCCTGGTTGTCGTGCACCCCGCCATCGACCAGCTGCGGCGTCAGCTCGTCGGCGCCGTCCTGGTACAGCTCGGTCAGCGCCAGCGGCGGAAAGATGCCGGGCACCGCCGCCGAGGCGGCAACGGCGACGCCGAGCGGCAGGCGGCGATACTTGTCGGTGGGCGCCAGGCTGTCGTAGCAGGCGCGCCGCAGGCGCAGATTGCAGTCGATGTTGTCGTGATGCGCCAGCGCTTCCGGCTCGCCGAGCCAGGTGGCGGTGAATTGGAAGCTGTGGCCGGTGTTGAGGGTCGTCGCGTTGATGACCAGCACCGGGATCTTGTTGCGACGCCGGTCGTTGGGCGTGCGGCCGTGCGTCTCCGGCTCGAAGGGGTGGAAGCCGGCCGGCTCCCCGACCGGCTGGATGGTGAGCCGCGGCAGCTCGACACGCTGCCCCGGCGCGACGCCGGCGACCGTGGCGTAGAGGTACTCCTCGTACAGCTCGGCCATGCGGTCGCTGCGCGAGTACTTGCGGTCGTGGAACATGCGCCAGTTGGCGCGCCAGTCGGCGAAGGCGCGCATGCGCAGGTTGGCACCGACCGCGGCGGTGAAGTCGCGCGCCAGCTCGTCGACCACTCCGACATAGTCGGCGCGGGTGATCGCCGCGTCGGCCTTCGCCTGCAGCAGCCGCCGCACGTGCAGGTAGTAGAGCGCGCCGACGATCGAGCCGCCCGAGACGGTGGAGAGCACCTGCACCTCGCGCAGCAGGTCGAGCTCGGCGAGCCGCGCCAGGACGCCGATGTGGAACAGCGAGGCGCGGAAGCCGCCGCCGGACAGCGCCAGGCCGAGACGTGCGGGTCGCTGCGGTTGATCGGACATGGCCACCTCCTGTCGCGGGTTCGCGTCGAGCCGCGCGGTTCGCGACGAACCGACGACCCGCCGCTACTACGCGCCGGCGGCGGCCGACATTCGGACTTTCCCGCTCAGGGATATCCCCCACGCCCTCGCCGGCCGGTTGACGCGCGGCGGCAGGACTCTAAGCTCCGCGCATGCCTGCCGATCCGATTGCCCGCTTCCGCCGCTGGTACGCCGCCGCCACCCGCCATGCGCAGATCGCCCAGCCCGAGGCGATGACGCTGGCGACCGCCGACCGGCGCGGCCGGCCGGCGGCGCGCGTAGTGCTGCTCAAGGACGTCGGGCCGGACGGGTTCGTGTTCTACACCAACGCCGACAGCCGTAAGGGCCGCGAGCTGGCCGACAACCCGCGCGCCGCGCTGGTCTTCCACTGGCAGCCGCTCGGACGCCAGGTGCGCGTCGAAGGACGGGTGACGATGGTGAGCGCCGCCGAGGCCGACGCCTACTGGGCGAGCCGGCCGCGCGAGAGCCAGCTCGGCGGAGCCGCCTCCGACCAGAGCGCTCCGGTCGCCGGCCGCGCCGCACTGCTGGCCCGCTGGCGGGCGCTGGCGCGCCGCTACCGCGACGCCGCCGTGCCGCGCCCGCCGCACTGGACCGGCTACCGGGTCGTCCCCGACGCCATCGAGTTCTGGACGCTGCGGCCGTACCGCCTGCACGACCGCGAGTTGTTCACCCGCACGCGCGGCGGCTGGACGCTGACCCGCCTGCAGCCGTAGGCCGCCGCGTATCGCGCCACACCCACGGCGCGGCGTGGTGTCCCTTTGTGCGGTTGTGCCCAGGTTGTGCAGCAGGACGCGTCGGCGGCGCTGACCCGCCGCAACAGCCACTGGGTCGCCGAGCTGGGGCTCACTCGCTGCGCGGCTTCGGGCGAGCGAGCGGATCAGACTGCCGGGCGAGCCGCGGGCTGATCGCTGATTGCCGACGGCTGGCCCGGCCCGCACGGCAGGCGCACGGTGAACGTCGAGCCGACGCCGACCTCGCTGGCGACGTCGACCGCGCCGCCGTGCGCCGCGACCACCGAGCGGACGATGAACAGGCCGAGGCCGCTGCCCTCGACCGCGCCGCTGGCGCGGCCGCGCCGGTACTTCTCGAAGATGAGCGGCAGCTCGTCGGCGGGGATGCCGGCGCCGGTGTCGCGCACCGCGATGGCGATCGCACTGCCGTCACAGCTGAGGCGCAGCTCGACGACGCCGCCGTCGGGCGAGAACTTGATTGCGTTGCTCACCAGGTTGGTGAGCGCGCGCTCCAGGTAGGCGGCGTCGGCCGGGGCGTGCGGCAGGTCGGGCGGCGCGTTGACGCAGAGGCTGATCCCGCGCGACGAGGCCAGTGCGTCCTGGCGGCCGACCACCTCGCGCGCCAGCTCGGCGAGGCACACCGGACGGCGGTCGAGCGCCAGCGTGCCGCCCTCGATGCGCCCCAGCTCGACGAAGTTGCACACCAGGTTGAGCGTGCTGGCGGCGTTGTCCTTGATGCGCTGCAGCAGCAGCCGCACGCCGGCGCTCAGCTCCGGCTCGTCGGCGATCATGTCGGCGTAGTTGAAGATGACGTTGAGCGGGTTGCGGATGTCGTGGCTCAGCATCGAGCGGAAGAGATTGCGCTCGCGCACCAGGCGCTGGCGGTCCTGGTTGCGGCCGATGACGTGCGCCAGCTCGGCGAGGTGCGAGAGGTCGGCGCGCTTGACGACGTAGTCCCAGCCGCCGCGGCGAATCGCGTCGACGGCGACGGTGAGATCGTCGACGCCGGTAACGCAGATCACCGGCGTCTCCTCGCTGCGCGCGACGACGCGCTCCAGCACGGTGAGCCCGGGCAGGTCGGGTAGACCGAGATCGAGCAGCACCACCGCGTCGAGGCCCGCCTCCAGCGCCAGCAGGCAGTCGCGCCCGGTGGCGACGCGCTCGACCGCGAAGCCCTCGCGGCGCAGGACGCGCTCGGTCAGCCGGGCGTGACCGTCGTCGTCCTCGACCACGAGGATGGTGCTGCTGACGCGGCTTTCGCTCACGCCAACTCCGGCAACTCGACGATCTCCAGGAACATGCCGAGCCGCTCCAGCTTCTCGCCCAGCGAGGCGATGTTCACCGGCTTGGCGACATAGCCGCTGGCGCCCATGGCGTAGCAGCGGTCGATCTCGGCCTGGTTGTCGGTCGAGGTGAGCATGATGATCGGCAGCCGGCGCAGGCGCTCGTCGGACTTGATGCGCTCCAGCACTTCGATGCCGTCGACGCGCGGCAGGTTGATGTCGAGCAGCATCAGCTTCGGGCAGCCGAAGCGCTGGCGGTCGGCGAAGGCGCCGCCGTTGGTCAGGTAGTCGATCGCCTCCTGGCCGTCGACGACGCGGTCGATCGGGTTGATCAGGTTGACGCGGCGCAGGTTGCGCTCGATCAGCCGCGCGTGCCCGTCGTCGTCCTCGACCAGCAGGATCTTAATTGAGGGGCGTCCGTCCATCATCCGCCACCGTCCTCTCGGTTGTGCCGGCGTCGGCCGGCAGGGTGAACCAGAACGTGCTGCCGTGGCCGAGGCTCGACTCCAGCCACAGCTTGCCGCCCTGCCGCTCGATGATCTTCTTCACCGCCGTCAGTCCCAGTCCGTCGCCGGCGACGCCGTGGCTGCCGACGCGCGAGAACAGGCGAAACACCTTGCCGTGGTCCTCGGGACGGATGCCGATGCCGGTGTCTCGCACGAAGAAGCAGGGCGTGCCGTCGCGCGACTCGACGCCGACGTGGATGCGCTTCTCGCCGTCGGCGCGCATGTACTTGACCGCGTTGTCGATCAGGTTGCCGAACACCTGGTGGATGCGCACCGGGTCGCCGGTGACGCTCGGCAGCGGGTCGACGCGCACGCTGATGCCGCGCGTGTCGATCGAATGGCGCAGGCTGGCGACGACGTCGTCGACCTGCTGGGCGAGGTCGACCGGCTCCGCCAGGTGCGGCCGGCTGTCGATGCGCGACAGCTCCAGCAGGCCGCGTACCAGGAAGTCCATCTTGCCGACGCTGCGCAGGATGAACTCCAACGCT
Organism: Deltaproteobacteria bacterium; assembly: GCA_033764095.1. GTDB lineage: Bacteria > Desulfobacterota > Binatia > HRBIN30 > CADEER01 > JBDTMT01. The sequence goes on from JANRJF010000034.1 coordinate 81,006, forward strand.
TCGTCGATCTCCGGCTCCAGCGTCGCCCACGCGGCCGGCGCCGCGCCCGGCACCGCCAGCGCGCGCTTGAGCCCGCCGAGGCTGTCCTCCAGCGCGCGCGAGAAGCCCTCGAGGTTGATCAGCGGCGCGCGCAGGTCATGCGAGACGACGTACAGGAGATCGTTGAGCTCGCCGTTCTTCGCCTGCAGCTGCTCGGTGCGGCGCTCCAACTGGCGGGCGTGCGCGGTGGCGCGCTGGTTGGCGGCCGCGGCGTGGCGCGCCAGCGCCCAGGCTTCCTCGCGCGAGGCGTGGTGGTTGCGGCTGAACAGCCAGAAGAGGCCGAGCGGGAAGCCGAGGCCGAGCGTCGCGGTGAGCAGCGTCGAGCCGATCGCCAGCGGCGCCGGCATGACCAGCGGCGTCACCACCGGAAAGCTGTGCAGCAACGCGCCGAGCAGTGCCGCGACGCTGGTCAGCGCCGCCAGCCACAGCCACTCACGCCCCTCGATCACCGGCGCCGCGAGGCTCACCGCGACGCAATAGGTGATGAAGCCGATGCCCTCGGCGTTGGCGATGGTCGAGAGGTTGATGGTCGCCGAGGTGATCAGCGCGATCACGTTGATCCAGGTCGCGGCGCGCAGGTTGCCGCGCCGGCACTGCGCGAAGGCGAACCAGCCGGTGACGCCGAGCAGCGTCGCCGGCAGGGTGATGCGCAGCGACAGCGACGCGCCGCGACTCAGCGCCGCGTAGCCGACGTACGCGACGATCCAGCCGACGCCGATGGCGCCGAGCGCAAATGAGTAGAAGCTCACCAGCCGCAGGCGCTGGACCTGCTCGACCTCCTCCAGCGAGCCGCGCGTCGGCACGCCGGCGTGTGGCAGGTCGAGCGGCGGCGGCGGCGCGGCGCGCACGTCGACCCCAGGGAGTATCGCTGCTGCGTTCAGTTCCATGCCCCTGCCCGGCAGCCTCCCGACACAGCACGCGGCATGCCATGCGACGACGGGGATGCGGGCACGCCCTTCGGCGCGGCGCAGCGGGTCGCGACCGTCAAACGCGCAGCGGCGGCGCCACGCCAGCGCGTACGTGGAACCTTCAAGTGCCGCGTCGCGTCACCACGCGACCCGGCGCGCCCTACCCGATCTGGATCAGCGCCACCTGCGGCACGTAGGCGCGCATGTCCTGCAGCGTGTCGAGCTTGTACGGCCGCTCGTAGCAGATGCGCGTGATGCCGGTGTTGATCAGCACCTTGAAGCAGTGAATGCAGGGCGTGTGGGTGATGTAGATCGCCGCCTCGCGGATCGCGGCGCCGTTCTTCGCCGCCTGCGCGATGGCGTTGATCTCGGCGTGGATGGTGCGGAAGCAGTTCTCTTCCATCTCGCCGCTCGGCGTCTGTGACCGGTAGATCAGGCAACCGGCGTCGAGGCAGTGCGGCAGCCCGGCGGGCGAGCCGTTGTAGCCGGTGGCGAGGATGCTGCGGTCGCGCACGATCACCGCCCCGACCTTGGCGCGCAGGCAGGTGGAGCGCTCCGCCACCTGCCGGGTGATGGTCATGAAGTACTCGTCCCAGCTCGGCCGCGTTGCGCTCATAGCCAGATGCCCTGTGCTCGCGTGATTGGCGCCGGAGCGGAGATCGCGATCGCGTCCGGCGAGCGTTGGATGGCGGGCGGCGGGGTTGGCCGCGAGATCGGCTCCGGAATGAAGGTGACGACGAACAGGAGGACGGTCGCCGCGGCTCCGACCAGGCGGCGGCCGTCGAGCGGCGTGCGCTCGTCGAGCAGGCTCGGATGGCGGGTACCCAGCACCGCCAGCAGGGCTGCCCATACCAGCCAACTCGGCTGACCGCTGAGCCCGAGCACCAGCAGACCGGTGAGCATGCCGAGCGAGATGAAGCGATGCCAGCGCGGTCCGAGCGCGGCGTAGATCACGTGCCCGCCGTCGAGCTGTCCTACCGGCATCAGGTTGAGCGCCGTCACGAGCAGGCCGACCCAGCCGGCCTCGGCGATCGGGTGCAACATGACCGCCACCTCGGACGACCAGACGCCGAGCACCAGGCGGATCAGACCCTGCAACAGGAGCGGATCGCCGTAGACGACGGCGCTGCCGGCCATCGCCGAGAGCGGCTTCACCTCCGACAGGCTGAGGCCGAGGATGAGCACCGGGATGGCGATGAAGATGCCGGCCCAGGGTCCGGCGGCGCCGACGTCGAACAGCGCGCGGCGATCGCGCGGCATGGTGCGCATGCGGATGAACGCGCCGAGCGTGCCGAACGGCAGTGGATACGGACCGGGGATGAAGTACGGCAGCGTCGCGTCGATGCGATGCAGGCGCGCCAGCACGTAGTGACCGCTCTCGTGGAAGAGCAGGATGGCCATCAGCGCGGCGGCGTAGGGCAGCCCGGCGACGAGGCCGATCGGCGAGCGGAAGACATCGATACCCTGGAACAGCGCGTGGGTCGCGGCGGCGCAGGCGAAGGTGAGCAGGAACAGGGCGATGTGCAGGCCGGCCCCGCGCTCGCGGCGCGCGGTACGGGCGCGCAGGTGGTCGTAGCCGGGCGACAGCTCGTCGGCGCCGTAGGGTCGCGACCGCAGACTGATCGGCTCGGACACCGGGCTCACTCGCGCCTGACGGTCACCGCGGCGCCGCGGCCGGCGCCGAGCGCGGCCGCCGCACTGCCGTCGCGTCGGGCGATCTCCAGCGTGCCCCAGCTCGACAGCAGCGCGCAGAGCCCACCGGGCGCGGCGTCGGCATAGGTGGCGACCAGGCCAGCGACCGGCGACATGGCGCCCACCGTAACCGAAAGCCGGTGGTCTCGGAAGGCGGCGAGCGCCGCGGCGTCGATGTTGGTCAGCAGGTTGCCGAAGCGGTCGACGTGGATCACCTCGCCCTGCACCGCGTCGGCGGCGAGGCGCGGCGCCGGCAGGTCGAGCGGCACGAGGCCGTCGCGGTGCGGCCCGAGCGTCAGCGGATCGAGACCGCCGGCGACGTGCGCCGCGACCGGTGCGAACACGTCGCGGCCGTGGAAGGTGGCGCTGACCGGATGGCGGAAGAGCGCCGTGTGCTGCAGCTCGACGATCGCGCGGGCGCCGCCGAGTGCTGCCGCCGCCGGCGCCAGCAGGCCGTTGTCCGGCCCGATCAGCACCGCGGCATCGGTGACCACGGCGACGCCGGCACGCGCCGAGCCGACGCCCGGATCGACCACCGCGCAGTGCACCGTGCCGGCCGGGAAGAACGGCACCGCGCTGCGCAGCAGCAACGCGCCGACCGCCACCGCCTGCGGCGGGATGTCGTGCGTCAGATCGACCAGGGTCAGGTCGCGCCGCACGCCGAGCGCGACGCCCTTCATGATGCCAACGTAGGCGTCGGCGCTGCCGAAGTCGGTCAGCAGCGTGACCACGGCCGGGCGCTCAGCCATGGCTGATGCCTGACCGGGTTCTCGTTCGGACCCCCACCCTGACCTTCCCCCGCTGACGCGGGGGAAGGAACCGGAGGAACAAGAGCTGTCGCACGAGACCTGCCTGAATCCGATTCCTTCCCGCGCGGCGCGGGGGAAGGTCCGGATGGAGGTGCGACAAAGTGATCGGTCGGGCAGAGACGCCTGACAGCGGTCGGCTGACGGCGCTCGTCATGGCGTTGGGCGCAGGGCGGTGAGCAACTCGACGGTGTCGTCGTTCTCCCACTCCTCGGCGATCGCCAGTGCCGTCTCCCCGTCGGCATTGCGCGCCGCCGGATCGGCGCCGGCGGCGAGCAGGACGGCGGCGGTGGCGGAATGGTCGTCGAACGCGGCGAGCATCAGCGCGGTCCAGCCGTCGTTGCGCGTCGCCTTGACGTCGGCGCCGCGCGCCAGCAGGCGCGACACGGTGGCGGTCTCCCCCTGGCTCGCCGCCGCGAGCAGCGCCGTCCACCCCTCGGTGCTCTTCGCGTTCACCGGCGCGCCGGCGTCGAGCAGCAGCTCGACGATCGCCGTCTCGCCGTGCAGCGCGGCGTTCATCAGCGGCGTGACGCCTTCGGCGTCGGTGGTGTTAGGGTTGGCCCCTCTGGCGAGCAGCAGCTTGACGCTGGCGAGCTGCTCGGTGCCGGCGACGCGGCTCAGCACGGTGGCGCCGGTCGAATCGGGCTGCTCGAGCTTCGCGCCGCCGGCGAGCAGTGCGTCGATCGCCGCCGTGTTGCCCACCCAGGCAGCGCCCATCAGCGGTGTCCAGCCCTCCGGGCTGGCGACATTGGGATCGGCGCCGGCGGCGATCAGTTGCGCGATGAGCGGCGCATCGCCGTGCTCCGCGGCGCGCAGGATGGCGGTGGCGCCTTTCGGGTCGGCGCGCTTCACCTCGGCACCGCGCGCCAGCAACAGCGCCACCGCCTCGCGCTGACCGGTGTAGGCGGCATGCATGAGCGGCGTCCAGCCGCTGGCGTCCGGCGTATCGACCGCCTGCCCGGCGTCGAGCAACGCGGTCAGTGCCGCAACGTCGCCGCGCGCCGCGGCGTCGTGCAGCGGCGGCCGCCGCGCCGCCGCGGGAGTCGGCGCCGTGGCCGCGGCGGTGGGTGGGATCGCGGTCGGCGCCGGGGCAACCGTCGGCGTGCTCGGGGTCGATGCAACGTCCCCCGAGCAGCCCCCCAGCAGGGCCGCGAGCAGTCCCAGGCCCCCGCCGATGCGCGTCAGACTCATACCGGTCATCACTCGTTCTGGCCCCCCCGCGCCGCGCCATGGTCGCCTGCCGCGGCCCTGCCAGCTCTGCCCGTGTTCGATCACTTATTCAAGGATGACAGCGACTTAGCCGCAGCGCCGGGAGGTCGGGCATAGCCAGAATCCCCTAGCGGGATAGCCGAATATTCTTAGTTGACTAAGGGTTTTCCCGCGTGATTATGTGCCAGCACGTTCGAACGTTGGCAGTCAACCACTAGCTAGAGGGGGAACTCGAATGAAGCGGACACTGTTGGCAGTTCTTGGCTTGGCGCTCGTCGCCAGCGCCGCGTCGGCGGCGGACAACTTCGATTGCCGCAAGGCGAAGGCGGCGTCGTTCGCCGGCTCGACGGCGAACTCGATCAGCGACGGCTTCGGCACGCAGAACCTCGTGACGGTCAAGAAGCCGTTCCTGTACTGCGACGCGGCCAGCCTGAACGGCGGCCCGTCCAGCACCGACAAGCAGGTGTGCTACAAGGTGAAGGGCACCAAGGTCGCCGACGGCGCGCGTAGCACGACCGACGCGTTCGGCTCGCTGGCCCTGACCGTGAAGGGCAAGACCTTCGTCTTCTGCGTACCCGCCAGCTGAACAACAGCTTCGTTCTGTGACGAGGGGCGGTCGGATCATCCGACCGCCCCTTTTCATTTCTGCGGACAGTACGCGGCAGCGTCGGGCAGCTCGTAGATCACCCCGCCGTCCTGCTGCGCGACCGGTTTGCCGTCGGTCGGATCCATGCGGCCGGTCTCCATCAGTGCCAGCTCGAGGTTCTCGCGCGTCAGGTCGTCGTCGGGCTGTAGCGCCAGGGCGCGGCAGTAGGCGTCGATGGCGCGGTCGTTGCGGCCCTCCAAGCTGTGCGCAACACCGAGGTTGAGCCACGGGCGCGCCTTGCCTGGCGATTTGTCGGCCGCGTCGCGCCACAGCGTCAGCGGGCTCTGCCAGACCAGCAGGCGCGCGAAGGTGAGCACGGCGAGCGCGGTGATCAGCGCGCCGCTTGCCAGCGCCGCCGGGCGCGGCGCCCGGCGCCACAGCCCCGCCGCCAGGGTGCCGGCGATCAGCCCGACGCCGGGCATGGCGAGGTAGAGCCGGCGCTCGGCCATGGCGTCGGCGAGTGGAATGACACTCGATTCGATCGACAGCGCCAGCAGCAGCCACCACAGCCCGAAGCCGATCACCGGGGCGCGGCGCGCCGCCGCCACCGCCGCGAGCATCAGCCCAACCACCAGCGCCGCCCCGCCGAGCACCGCCGCCGACGGCGCCGTCTGCCACGCCACGTCGGGATCGACGTTGAGCCCCCACGGCAGCACCAGCAGCACGAGATAGCGCGGTAGCACCAGCGCCTGGGTGAGAGCGTAGGTGGCGGCGGGCGGCGTTGCGGTCAGCGTGCTGCCGGTGCCGTAGCCGGAGACCGACAGCACCATGCGCTGCGCGAACGTGAAGCGCGGCGTGCCGTCGGCCAGCAGCGGGTTCCACATCGCCGCCTTCATCGCCACCAGTGCGAGGGCGAGGGCGAGCAGCACCACCGCGCCAGCCAGCACCGCGCGGCGACGTGGGCGGGCGACGAAGATCCACTCCGCCGCCAGCAGGACGAACGGCAGCGTCGCGGCGTTCTCCTTCGACAGCAATGCCGCGACGCCCAGGCCGGCGCTCGTCAGGTACAGCCGCCGCGCCGCGGCGGGCGCGCCGGCAGCGGCGCGGTTGCGGCCGCGCACGTAGCAGACCACCGCCCAGACGTAGAACGCCGCCGCCATCACCGCGGCGCGCTGGATGATGTAGGTGACCGCCTCGGTCTGCAGCGGGTGCAGCGCGAAGACCAGCGCCGCCACCGTCGCCAGCACCAGGGCGCCGCGTGGCGTCCAGCGCCCGCGCAGGCGCGGCGTCGCGCACAGCGCGACGGCCAGCGCGAAGACGCCGCAGGCGGCGCTCAGGTGCAGCGTCAGGTTGAGCAGGTGGTAGCCGACCGGCTGGTCGCCGTAGAGCTGGTAGTCGAGCCACAGCGTCCACGACGAGAGCAGGCGGGTGTTGCCGAGCCAGGTGAGCGCCGCCCAGAGCTGTCCGTTCTGCAGCGGCTCGTTGTTCGCCAGGCGGCCGTAGTCGTCGAACTGGAATGGCACCAGGAACGACGGGGCGTAGGCGATCAGAGTGGTGACGCAGAGCAGCGCCAGCGCCAGCCAGACGCGCGGCGGTCTCACGCGGCGATCCGGTACGAGCTCCCGGCGATCATGCGCTGCGCGTCGCCCTGCCAGTCGCCGATCCAGTGCTCGATCACCGCGTCGGCGGGGCACCGCCCGCGCTTCGCCAGTGCCTCGAGGCGCTCGAGGTAGACCGACTCGTCCTGCCCCGCGGCGTTGCGCTGCGCCTGGCGGCGCAGGCCCTCGCTGGCGATCTGCACCAGCTCCGGCGCCAGGTCGGCGAGCCTGTGGCGGCCGACGCGCGCCTGCAGCGCCTGGCGCGGCACCGCCGTCCACAACGCCTGGCGCTCCTCCCAGCTCCACTTCTTCACCAGGTCCCAGGCGGCGAGCAGGCAGTCGTCGGTGTAGAAGATGCCCTTCGCCAGCGCCGGCACCGCCAGCATCAGCTCCGGCGCCTGGCTGTCGATGCTGCGCAGCTCGATGTAGCCCTTCAGCCGCGCCTGCGGGAACAGCGTCGTCAGGTGCGCGTTCCAGTCCACCATGGTGGCGCGCTGGCCCTGGTAGCCGTCGCGCAGGAAGGCGCGGAAGGTGTGCGCCGTCATGTCGATCCAGGCACCGTCGCGCACGATGAAGTACATCGGCACGTCGAGCGCCCACTCGACGTAGTCCTCGAACCCGGCGGACGGATTGAAGACGAACGGCAGCAGGCCGCAGCGGGCGCGGTCGGTGTCGCTCCAGATGTGACCGCGCAGCGAGGCGAAGCCGTTCAGGTCGCCGTCGGACAACGGCGAGTTGGCGAACATCGCCGTCAGCAGCGGGTCGAGCCCCATGCCGAGGCGCAGCTTGCGCATCGCGTCCGCCTCGTCGGCGTAGTCGAGGTTCACCTGCACGGTGGCGGTCTGCGTCATCATGCGCTGGCCGAGCGTGCCGACCCGCGCCATGTACGGCCACATGATGCCGTAGCGCTTCTTCGGCACGCGCTCGAACTGCGCGACGCGCGTCAGCGGCTGCATGCCGAGGCCGAGGAAGGCGATGTCGAGCTGGTCGCCGACGGTGACGATCTGATCGATGTGGGTGGCGAACTCGGCGGCGGCGCAGTGCACGCTGTCGCACAGCTCGCCGCTCAGCTCGACCTGGCCGCCCGGCTCGAGCGTGATCGACGCCTTGAAGCCGGTGAGCGCGATGATGCGCCCCTCTTCTTCGATCGGCTCCCAGCCGTAGCGGTCGACCAGCCGCCGCAGCAGCGCCTCGATGCCCTGCGGGCCCGAGAACGGCACCGCCTGACCGTCCGACCGCCGCACCGCGACCTTCTCGTACTCGGTGCCGATGCGCCACTGGTCGCGCGGCTTGGCGGCGCGGGCGAAGGCCTCGATCAGCTGCTCGCGCCCCTCGATCTCGGGCGACGCGCCGGCCTGCGGGATGAACTGCGACATGGCCCTCGGGGTGAAACGCGGCGACTGTAGCCTGCCGCCATCGGGGCGGGCAACCCCGCATATCGCCGACGTGCATAGCGTCGAAAGGAACGCCACGGATGAACACAGACCCCGCCGCTCACCGCCCGATGAACACGGAGGCGGTACGGTCGACGAGCAGAGCCGTACTCTCCCACCGTCACAAGGTCAGAATCAGCGGGACAGAATCGTAATGGGTGGGGAGAGGGCTCTGGGTTCATCTGGTGGAGTGGAGGCGGGGTCTGTGTTCATCCGTGTCGAGCAGTTCTGGATGAGCCGCAGGGTCGAGCTTGGCAACACCGCGCGGATGGCGGACAACGGTGACCGACGCATGGATCCGCTGCTCACCGCGCGCCGCCGCTTCGGCCTGTTGGTCGGCTTCATCGCTCTCACCGCGACGATGGCGTTCCTGGTGCTGCGCCACGTGCCGCTGTCGGCCGAGGCGCTGCGCGAGGCGGTACTCGCCTGGGGACCGCTGGCGCCGCTCGCCTACATCGGGCTGGTGACGCTGCGGCCGATCATCTTCTTCCCCTCGGTGCTGCTGTTCATGGCCGCCGGGCTGGCGTTCGGCCCCTGGCTCGGCACGCTCTACGCCGTGATCGGCGGCGTGCTGGCGGCGCTGATCACCTTCCTGCTGGCGCGCGCGCTGGGGCGCGAGTTCATCCAGGCACGGCTGCCGGCGCGCCTGCAGCGCTTCCAGGACGCCGAGCTCGGCGCCGGCGTGGTCTTTCTGCTCAACCTCGTGCCGATCGTGCCGATCACCGCGGTGAACTACGGCGCCGGCCTGTCACGCGTGCCGCTCAGCCACTACACGCTGGCGGTGATCGGCGGCCTGACGCCGCGCGCCTTCGCCTACACCTACTTCGGCGACGCGTTGCTCAATGCCGGCAGCGGCCAGCTGGCGATCGCCTTCGCGCTGCTCGCCGTGCTGGTGCTGCTGCCGGCGCTGTTCCGCAAGCGCTGGCTGAAACACTGGCAGTGACTCTCGACTTTCCCCCCTTTGAAAAAGGGGGGAATCAGTGCCGTGCTCCCGATGACGAGCTGCCGACATTCACGCCGGGCGCGGGCCGGCGCCGAGCCGCGCGGCGCCGACCGCCTGCTGCCAGGCGGTGAAGCGCGTCTCGCGCTCGTCGGCGCTGCCGCGCGGCTCGAAGATGCCGCCCGAGCGCCAGGCGCCGCGCACGTCGTCGAGGCTGCGCCACACGCCAGTGGCGAGGCCGGTGAGATAGGCGGTGCCGAGCGCCGTCGCCTGCACGGTCTCCGGCCGCTCGACCGGATGGCCGAGCGTATCCGCCAGGCACTGCAGGAAGACGTCGTTGGCGGCGACGCCGCCGTCGATGCGCAGGCGCTCCGGCATCGCCGCGCCGGCGTCGGCGAGCAACGCGGTGAGCACCTCGCGGGTGCGGTAGGCGATGCCCTCGAAGACGGCGCGAACGATGTGCGCGCGCGTCGTGCCGCGCGACAGGCCGCCGAGCACCGCGCGCCCGCCCGGATCCATGTATGGCGTGCCGAGCCCCTGAAACGCCGGCACCGCCCAGACGCCGCCGCTGTCCGGCACCGACGCCGCCAGCGGGCCGCACTCGGCCGCGTTGGCGATGATGCCGAGCCCGTCGCGCAGCCACTGCACCGCCGCGCCGGCGGTCATCACCGTGCCCTCCAGGCCGGTGCGGCGCTGGCCGGCGAGGCTCCAGAGAATGACCGGATAGGCGCCCTGCTGCGACAGCACCGGATACTCGCCGGTGTTCACGTCGACCATCGCCGAGGTGCCGAAGGTGATCTTCGCCGCGCCGACCTCGACGCCGAGCTCGCCGAACATCGCCGCCTGCTGATCGCCGGCGATGCCGGCCAGCGGTACCACCGCACCGAAGGCGCCTGCGTCGGTCTCGCCGCACACGCCGCTCGAGTCGACGATGCGCGGCATGATCGCCTCGGGCAGCAGCATCGGCGTCGTGCAGGTCGGATCCCAGCCGCCGCCGAGGTAGTCGTACAGGCCGGTGCACGAGGCGTTCGAGTGGTCGGTGGCGTGCACGCGCCCGCCGCTCAACTGCCACAGCAGCCAGCTGTCCATGGTGCCGAAGCACAGCTCGCCGGCCTCGGCGCGCGCCTGCAGGCCGCGCTCGCGCAGGATCCACTCGATCTTGGTCGCCGAGCACAGCGCGTTGGTGAACACGCCCTGCGACAGCAGCTCCTCGACGCGCGCCACGGTGCGGGTGTCCTGCCAGCTGATCGCCGGGTAGACCGGCTTGCCGGTGGCGCGCTCCCACACCACCGTGGTGGCACGCTGCACCGCGACGCCGACACCGGCGAGGTCGCCGGCCCTGATGCGCGCCGCCGCCAGCGCGTCGCCGATCACCCGCTGCGTCGCCGCCCAGATGCCGAGCGGATCCTGCTCCATCCAGCCGGAGCGCGGAAACGCCGCGCCGATCTCCTCGTACGCCGCGCCGCGCAGCTGGCTGTGCTCGTCGAACACCATGGCGCGCACGCCGGTGGTGCCTTCGTCGATGGAGAGAACCAAAGGCATTGGAAGCTCACCACAGAGACACAGAGACACGGAGTCGGAAAAGGAGAATTCGTGAGCCCGGAAGCTCCGGACTTTCTTCTCCCTGACTCTGTGTCTGTGTGGTGAAGATCATTCGGGCGGCAGCAGCACGCCGGGGTTCATGATGCCGAGCGGGTCGAGCGCCTGCTTCATGGCGCGCAGCAGATCCAGTGCGCTGCCGTGCTCGGCGGGCATCCACGGCGCGCGCAGGCGGCCGATGCCGTGGTGATGGCAGATGGTGCCGCCGACGCGCAGCGTCGCATCCATCGCCTGCTTCCAGCACTCCAGGTAGGTCGGCTCGGCGTCGGCGGGATCCTCCGGCTTGGCGACAAAGGTGAAGTAG
>JANRJF010000035.1:0-5180 GCA_033764095.1 Deltaproteobacteria bacterium
CGACGCCCTCGCGGTCTGCGACCATGGCGCCGTTGGTGCGCGCCTGGATGTCGCCCTGCCACGGGGCCCAGCCGTTGAACAGCGCGTTCATGATGCCGGTGCCGCGCGTCTCGGTGAGGAAGCGCGAGCGGAAGCCGATCAGGCCGCGCGACGGGATACTGAACTCCAGCCGCACCCGGCCCGAGCCGGTGTGCGTCATCTTGGTCATCTTGCCCTTGCGCACCGCGAGCAGCTGCGAGAGCACGCCGATGTAGTCCTCGGCGACGTCGACCAGCAGCAGCTCCATCGGCTCGTGTACCGCGCCGTCGATCTGCTTGGTGATCACCGTCGGCTTGGAGACCTGCAGCTCGTAGCCCTCGCGCCGCATCGTCTCGATCAGGATGGCGAGCTGCAGCTCGCCGCGGCCGGTGACGCGCAGCTGGTCGGGCGAGTCGGTGTCCTCGATGCGCACGCTGACGTTGCGGCGCTTCTCGAACACCAGGCGGTCGCGCAGCTTGCGCGAGGTGACGTACTGGCCCTCGCGCCCCGACCACGGCGAGGTGTTGGCGCCGAAGATCATCGCGATGGTCGGCTCGTCGATGCGGATGCCGGGCAGCGCGCGCGGCTGCTCCTTGTCGGCGATGGTGTCGCCGATGTTGATCTCCTCGATGCCGGCGACCGCGACGATCTCGCCGGCGGCGGCGCGCGGCGTCTCGACCCGCTTGAGCCCCTTCCAGGTGTAGAGCTGGGTGAGCTTCACCGGGCGCTGCACGCCCTCCGGCGTGCACAGCATGAACTGGCCGCCGGCCTCGAGCGCGCCGTGTTTGATGCGGCCGATGGCGAGGCGCCCGACGTAGTCGTTGTAGTCGAGATTGTTGCACTGGAATTGCGTCGGCTGGCCGGCGTCGACGATCGGGCCGGGCAGGGCGCTGAGCATGACGTCGAACAGCACGCGCAGGTCGGCACCCGGCTCGGCCAGGTCGCGTGTCGCGGTGCCGGCGCGCGCGTTGGTGTAGATGAGCGGGAACTCGAGCTGCGCCTCGGTGGCGTCGAGGTCGATGAACAGGCTGTAGACCTCATCGACGACCTCGCCGATGCGCGCGTCGGGACGATCGATCTTGTTGATGCACACCACCGGCGGCAGGCCGAGGCCGAGCGCCTTCTGCAGCACGAAGCGGGTCTGCGGCAGCGGCCCTTCGGAGGCGTCGACCAGCAGCATGACACCGTCGACCATCGCCAGGGTGCGCTCGACCTCACCGCCGAAGTCGGCGTGGCCGGGCGTGTCGACGATGTTGATGGTGACGCCCTGGTACTCGACCGCGGTGTTCTTGGCCAGGATGGTGATGCCGCGTTCGCGCTCCAGGTCGTTGGAGTCCATGACGCGCTCCATCACCTGCTGGTTGGCGCGGAAGATGCCGCTCTGATGCAGCATCGCGTCGACCAGCGTGGTCTTGCCGTGGTCGACGTGGGCGATGATCGCCAGGTTGCGAACGTCCGTGCGGCGGGTCGGCTCAGCCATGGGAATCCCCAGGCCCTACCAGGCCCGCCGGAGCGGGGCTAGCCGGGGTCACTCACCGCTGCGGACCGTGGTCACCGACACGCCATCCTTCTGCACGCAGGTGATCGACTCGTTGGGCGTCGCGGTCGGGTAGTAGAATGCAAAGTAGTTGCAGTGCTCGTTGATGTCGGTGAAGGGCCCGAACTTGTACTCCACGTCGTTCGGATTCTCCCAATAGCACTCCCACTCCAGGCCCTGGCCGGCGTCGAAGCGGAGCGGCGGCGCGTAGACCTCGAACTTCGGGTCGGCATAGCCCTCGTGCGTATAGAGCAATTCGCCGCGCTCGCCGTCGTCCCACCGGTAGGTGTGAAAGCGCTTGCCGCGGAAGTGGTAATGCCCCGTCTGCGCGAAAATCTGCAGAGGGGTGGGGAAGGTGCAGGTCGCCGACTGCGAGACGTTGCTGAGCGGCGGGACGAGCACGTCCTTGTCCTGGCCGAACAGCGCCCCGGCGTAATCGGTGATCGTGCCCGGATCGGCGTCCTGCAGGTTCATCACCACTTTGCCTTCACCCGCGGTTTCCAGCGATCCGACGTTGACGAAATGGGTCTGGACCAGCAGCTGCTCGCCGGCGCGCAGGTGGAACGCGACCCCGGCGGGTAGCTCCCAGTCGGTCTTGCGCAGCTGTGAGGCGATGACCAGGGCCCACTTGTCGAAGTCCACCGCCGTGTTGCAGACCTCGAACCCGTCGGGAATGTCGGTGTCGCGCTGGTACGCGCGGTAGAGATGGATGTGATGACTGCCGCCGCCGACGTTCAGCTGGATGCGGTTGACGTCGATGTCGACGTCGGACGGCAGCTTCATGTAGTGGCAGAGCGTCTCCTCGGAGCCCTTCGGCACCGGGCGCGCGGCCACCCTGATCTGCACGCCGCGCGCCGGCACTGGCAGCGTCACCTCGGTCGGGTCGTCGGTGGTGTTGCCGAGCTCGCGACCGTCGTCGCCCGGCACCCGGCCAGTGGAGGGTGCGCCGGCGGCGATCCACGCCTCCAGCACCTCGATGGTCGCCTCGTCGAGCGGCGCCGCGTTGTACGGCATCGGGAAGCCCTCGCCGGCAGCGAGGTTGTTGGTCAGCTTGGCCATCAGGTAGGAACGCGCCGGATCACCCGGCCAGACGCGCTTCATGCCATGCGCATCGGCGGCGCGGTTCGAGGTCGGATGCTCGATCAGCGCGTCCCACGCGTACCCGTCCTCCAGCACCATGCCGCCGGCCCTGCCGACACTGCTGTGGCAGGAATCGGAGGAGCAGCTGACGTCGAAGACTTGCGTTTGAATGCGCTCGAAGGTGGACTGAGGCGCAGACGATGACCCGCCGCCACCGCCGCAGGCCGCAACCACGGCAGCCAGGCCGCAGCTCGCGATCAATCCGAATCCGCGCCGACTCCCCATGTGCGCCTCCACTCGGCGCTTACGTGTAGCAATGCGGTGGCGGCGTATTCAACGTGGATCTGGCCCCGAATCCGCGCGCGACATGGGTTTCGCGGCCGCTTCAGCAGCCAAGTTGCGTAAGTCCGGCCGCTTTGTGGCGCTGCTGATCCTGGCAGTCTCGCTGTCTGCGAGCCGGGTAGACGCGCATGCCCAGGCGCCGGCCATCGAGCAGTGGGGCTTCTTCCTGCCCGGCACGCAGACCTGCCTACGGCGCATCAGCGCCGACGCGCACGCCTGCTTCGATACGGTGCTCGCCCTGCAGCAGCGCTGCCGCGACGCGGAGGCGCGCGGCGAGGCCTGCGACACGGCGGCGACCGAGGCGGCGATCTCGGCGGCGGACGGCGCGCTGCGCGCGACACTGGCCGATGCGTGCGCCGACGGCCAGCTCACCGAGCTGAGCTACATCGGCTTCTTCGACGCCGGTACGGACCTCAGCCGTGCCTGCGTCGGGCAGGCGAACGACGCGATCGCGGCGATCTACGCGCCGCGGCGCAGCGGCGTGGCGCCGCCGGCGACCGCCAGCTGCATGGCGGCGGCGGCGGCCTACGGACGCAAGGTCATGTGGTTCGCGCTGCAACGCGAAGTGCCGGTGATGGAACGCATCGCGACGCGCCTGTTCGAGCCCGACGAGAAGCAGGCTGCCATCCTGCAGGTCGAGCGCGAGCTGAGTGCCGACCGCGCCCGTTGGGTCGAGGGGCTGCGCGCCGCCTGCCCGCAGTTCGAGGCCATCTACGGCCGCTCGGCGGACAGCTTCCTGCGCACGCTCAAGCAACGCGTCGACTGCGTACTGTCGCTGACCTACGTGCACAGCGCCATCAGCTGCCTGGCGCAGGTGTGCGGCAACGGCATCCCCGAAGCGGGCGAGGCCTGCGACGACGGCAACGCCGACGACAGCGACGGCTGTCGCGCCGACTGTACGGCCGGCGAATAGCTGTCAGCCGCAGCCGTCGAGGGCGCGGCCGACGGCGCCGACCAACTCGCTGATCGAAATGGTGGCGTCGGCGTCGGGGTCGGCGGACAGGCACTCGGCGACGCTGCCGCGGCCGAGGGCGATGTTGACGCTGCGGACGAGCTCGTCGATCTCGACCGCGCGGCTGTCGTTGCAGTCGCCGAGACAGGCGGGCCCGGGGTCGCGGTCGTTGAGCAGCAGCGACGCGGTGCCGTCGAGCGCGTCGAGCCCGAGCAGGTCGGCGACGCGGCTGCGATCGACGTCGGCGATGGCGATCGCCATTGGCATGGCGCCGGTGGGCAGCGCGGCCGCGGCGGCGAACGCCCCGTTGCCGAGCCCGCGATGCAGGCTCAGCGCATCGGCGAAGCAGTCGGCGCTGACCAGGTCGACGATGCCGTCGCGGTCGAGATCGCCGGCCGCCAGCGCGGCGGGGAATGGGCTGGTTGCCAGCGTCAGCGGCGCATCGAAGCTCGCGTCGCCGCGGCCGCGCAGCACGACGATGGCGTCGTCGTTGGCGGCGGCGACGGCGAGGTCGAGCATCCCGTCGCCGGTGAGGTCGCGCAACAACGGTGCGCTCGGCAGCGCGCCGACCGCCAGGCGCTGCGGTGCGGCGAAGGTGCCGTCGCCCTGGCCGCGCAGCACGAAGGCGGCGCTGTCGCCGAGGTTGACGGTGACCACCAGGTCGAGGCGGCCGTCGCGATCGAGATCGCCGGCGGCGACGCCGGCCGGACCGCCCGGCACTGCCAGGGGCGTGCCCGGGCGGTATGAGCCGTCCGCTGTGGCGAGCAGCGGGATCAGCGTGTCGTCGTAGCGACTGACCGCGGCGAGATCGACGCGACCATCGCGATCGAAGTCGCCGCTCGCCACGCTGGCGGGCGCCAGCACGGTGGCGATCTCGCGCGCCGCATCGAAGCTGCCGTCGCCGCGTCCGCGCAGCAGGTTGATGCGGTCGCCGATGGCGGCGCCGACCACCAGATCGATGCGGCCGTCGTCGGTCAGGTCGACGGCGAGCAGTGCCGCCGGACCGCGCCCGGCGGCGAGCGGTCCGATCGGCGTCACGCCGCCGTCGGCGCGCGTCAGGTATATCCACACCGCGTCGCTCGCCGGTGTGGCGACGGCGAAGTCCTGGCGGCCGTCGCGATCGAAGTCGGCGGTCGCCAGAGCGGCCGGGTGCGCGGCGATCGGCAGCGCGCGCCGCGGCGCGAAGGGCGGAGTGGTCGCCCCGCTGCGCGTCGCCAGCGCCGCGGCGCCGACGAGCAGCGCGATCGCCGG
>JANRJF010000036.1:0-15749 GCA_033764095.1 Deltaproteobacteria bacterium
TGTGCCGCCTGTGGGACGCCTGGCACCAGCTCGACCAGGACGACGACCTGCGGGTCGCCATCCTCACCGGCAAGGGCGACACCTTCTGCGCCGGCATGGACCTCTCCGAGATCGGCAAGCTGATGAGCGGCAAGGCCGACAACGAGTGGATGGAGCGGGTGTTCAGCGACATGCCGATCATCTACGGCGCCTGGCTCAAGACCTACCGGCCGGCCAAGCCGGTGATCCTCGCCGCCGAGGGCTTCGCCCGCGCCGGCGGCACCGAGATCCTGCAGGGGACCGACATCCGCGTCGCCGGCGAGAGCGCGGTGTTCGGCGTCACCGAGGTGCAGCGCGGCCTCTTCCCGATGGCCGGCTCGACGGTGCGGCTGCGCCGCCAGATCGGCTACGCGGTCGCCGCCGAGATGCTCATCTGCGGCGAGGACCTGCCGGCCCGCCGCGCCTACGAGCTCGGCCTCATCAACCACGTCGTCCCCGACGGCCAGGCGCTCGCCAAGGCGCAGCAGATCGCGGCGCGCATCGCGCAGAACGGCCCGCTGGCGGTGAAGGCGATCGTCGCGACGCTGCGCGAGACCGAGATGATGCCGGAAGCCGAGGCGTTCATGATCGAGCAGACGCACGGCATGAACGTCATGGCCTCGGAGGACGCCAAGGAGGGCCCGCGCGCCTTCCTGGAGAAGCGCCCGCCGGTGTTCAAGGGCCGCTAGGAGCGGCCTCCTTCCGCGCCCTCCATCAATTGTCTTTCTCCTTCCCCCGCGAAAGCGGGGGAAGCTCGGGATGGGGCCCGCAACGCCTCGCGAGGCTGCAGGCGCCCGGCGAATGCCGCGAGATGGGCGTGATAGCCAGATCAGTGGTGGCAGTCGGGTGGCACGGACACCCTATATCCCACAGTAAAATCAGCGCTTGACCTATCGCTGATAGCTCTATAAATCCGTCGATCATGCATCGGGTCGACGTCCACCAGCACATCGTCCCGCCGACCGATCCCGCCTGGCTGCGCGGCGGCGCGGTGCGGCGCTGCGCGGCGTTGAAGATCATCCTGGCGCATGCCGGCGGCTTCCTGCCGTATGCGAGCCATCGCCTGGCGGCGCCGATCACCGCCGAGACGGTGCGCTTCTTCACGTCCCAGCTCGATGCCTACCAACCGCTCGATCGCGCCGGCCATGCGGCGATCGAGCGCGGCAACGCCGAAGCGCCGTTCCCGCGCTTCGCCGCGACTGCAGGGGAGGGTGCATGAACCAGATCGACGTTCCGGTGCTGATCGTCGGCGGCGGCGGCGCCGGGCTGACCGCCTCGATGCTGCTGTCGCAGCTCGGCGTGGAGACGCTGTTGGTCAGCGCGCTGCCGACCACCTCGGTGCTGCCCAAGGCGCACGTGCTGAACCAGCGGTCGATGGAGATCCTCACCGACGTCGGCGTGGCCGACGAGATCTACCGCCGCGGCACGCCGCCCGAGCAGATGCGTTACAGCGCGTACTACGCCGGCTTCGCCGGTGACGACCCGATCTGCGGGCGCCAGCTCGGCCGCATGGAGTCGTGGGGAGCCGGCGGCCTCGACCTCGACTGGGCGGCGGCCAGTCCCTGCCGGCAGACCAACCTGCCGCAGATCCGTCTGGAGCCGATCCTGAAGGCGGGGGCCGAGGCGCTGGCGCCCGGCCGGGTCCGCTTCAACACCGAGCTGATCGATCTGGAGCAGGGCGCGAGCGGCGTCACCGCGACGATTCGCGACCGCGCGAGCGGCGCCCACACGTCGGTCCGTGCCCGCTATCTGCTTGCCTGCGACGGCGGCCGCACGGTCGGGCGGCGGCTCGGCATCGAGATGCAGGGCGCGCGTGACGTCATGCGCATCGTCTCGGTGTACATGTCGGCCGATCTGTCGCGGTGGGCGCGCGATCCCGACGTGCTGATCCGCTGGCTGTGGATCGCCCACCGCGGGATGCTCGCGACGCTGGTGCCGATGGGCCCCGACCACTGGGGGCCGGACTCCGAGGAGTGGGTCTTCCATCTCAACTACGACACCGAGGACACGCGCGCGAAGGACGACGCGCAGGTGATCGCCGACATGAAGGACGCGCTCGGCCTGCCCGAGCTCGACGCCACCGTCCACGTCATCAGCCGCTGGTCGCTGGAGGGAATTCTCGCCGAGCGCTTCCAGGTCGGGCGCGTGTTCCTGGTCGGCGATGCGGCGCACCGCCACCCGCCCACCGGCGGGCTCGGGTTGAACAGCGCCATCCACGACGCGCACAACCTGTGCTGGAAGATCGCCGCGGTGCTGCGCGGGCAGGCCGGCGAGGCGTTGCTGGCGACCTACGAGGCGGAGCGCCGGCCGGTCGACGCGCGCAACGTGCAGCGCTCGATGGAGAACGGTCTGAACCACACCCTGGTCGGACACGCGATGGGCTTCGCCCGCGGCGCCGACGCGGATGCCAACCTCGCTGGGCTGCGCCGCGCGCTCGGCGACGCGCCCGAGGACCGCGCGCCGCGGCGCGCGGCGCTCGCCGCCATCGCGACCCAGTCGATGGAGTTTCGCGAGCACTGCGTCGAGTACGGCCAGCGCTACGCCTCGTCCGTCGTCATCGACGATGCGGCGCAGGCGCCGCCGGTGCTGGATGACGTCCATCTCTACGTCCCCGGTACGCGGCCCGGCGCGCCGCTGCCGCACGCCGAGCTGGAGGACCTCGACGGGCAGCGCCTGCCGATCATGAATCTGGTTCCCCCGGGCCAGTTCCTGCTGATCGCCGGCGAGGACGGCGGCGCCTGGTGCAGCGCCGCGCGTGCGCTGGCCGAGACGCACGGCGTCCCGCTGCGCGCGGTGCGCATCGGCCATCTCGACGGCGACTATCGCGATCCGCGCTGCACGTGGCTGCGCGACCGCGAGATCGGTCGGCGCGGCGCGGTGCTGGTGCGGCCCGACCGCTACGTCGCCTGGCGCAGCCTCGACGCTTCGAGCGATCCGGCGGATGCGCTACGCTCGGCGCTCGCGACCATCCTATGCCGACCACTCCACTGAAATCCCCGCGGCAGGCGGCGAACCGTCGCCGCAAGGCGCCGGCCAAGCGGCGCGCGCCGGCGCCGGCGCAGGACGGCCGCGAGCGCATCCTGGCGGCGGCGATCGAAGCGTTCTCCGAGGTGGGCTACGAGGGCGCCAGCACCGCCGGCATCGCGCGCGCCGCGGGCGTGGCACAGCCGTTGGTGCATCATCACTTCGGCTCGAAGGAAGGGCTCTGGCGCGCCGCCGTCGACGCCCTGTTCTCGCGCATCCCGCGCCTGCCGACGGTCGCCGACGGCGTGCCGCCGCGCGTCGCGCTGATGCAGGTCACCGAGGCCTTCGTGCGCTTCGTCGCCGCACACCCCGAGGTCACGCGCATCATCGCGCGCGAAGGGGCGGCGCCCAACCCGCGCCTCACCTATCTGCTCACGCACTACGTGCACGAGCCGTTTCGCGAAGTCGTCGACCTGATCCGCGCCGCCCAGGCCGCTGGTGTCGTGGCCGCGGACGTGCGGCCCGAGCTCTGCCTCTTCCTGTTCCTCGGCGCCGGCAGCCACCTGTTCGACGTGCGCGCCCTCGCCCAGCAGAGTCAGGGCATCGACACCACCTCGGAGTGGACGCGCGACAACGTCATCCGGTTGTTGCGCACGGTGCTGGAGCGCGGCCTCTTCGGCGGCGCCGGGTGAGCGGCCGGGTGGCGCTGCTCGCGCGGGCTTTCGATTGCGCCGCGGATGGGAGAAGAGGCTGCGCATGAAGATCGACGGGGCAAAGGCGATGGTGGTCGGCGGCGCGTCGGGCATGGCGCGTGCGACGGCGGAGATGCTGGTGCGCCATGGTGCCCGGGTGGCGATTCTCGACCGCGAGGCGGCGCGGGGCGAAGAGGCCGCCGCCGCGATTGGCGGCGGCACGCGCTTCCACCGCTGCGACGTCACCGACTTCGCCGCGACGGAAGCGGCGATCAGGTCCGCCGCGGCCGATCTCGGCGGGCTGCACTTCGGCGTCAACACCGCCGGCGGCGGCATCGCCAAGCGGACGTTGAGCAAGGACGGTCCGCACCCGCTCGACGACTTCCGCGCCGTCATCGATCTCAATCTCGTCGCCAGCTTCAACGTGGCGCGTCTGCAGGCCGAGTGCATGGCGCGCAACGAGGCGGACGAGAACGGCGAGCGCGGCGTGATCCTGATGACCGCGTCGATTGCCGCCTTCGAGGGACAGATCGGTCAGGTCGCCTACAGCGCGGCGAAGGCCGGCATCGCCGGCATGACGCTCACCATGGCGCGCGACCTCGGCGGGCTCGGCATCCGCGTCGTGACCATCGCGCCCAGCCTGTTCCACACCGGCCTGACGCAGGGGATCCCGAAGGCGATGGAAGACGGGCTCACCAGGGATGCCGCCTTCCCGAAGCGCATGGGCCGACCGGAGGAGTACGCGCACATGGCGCGCGCGATCTTCGAGAACCCGATGATGAACGGCTCGGTGCTGCGGCTCGACGCTGGCCAACGCTTCGCGCCGAAGTGAGCGGCTGATCAGCCGCTCGGCGCGGCGAGCCGCGGGAAGAGTCGCCGCGTGTTGACGCGCAGCGTCTCGCGCAGCGATCCGGGCGGTCCGGCGGCGGTCTCGAGGCGCTCCGCCTGCATGGCGGCGGCGAGCTCCGGCGTGAACGGGTAGTCACTGCCGTAGTGGAGGTGCTCGAGCGCGGTGATGGTCAGCAGCGCGTCGAGCTGACGCGGCACGGAGAATCCGGCCAGGTCGTAGTGGAGTCGGGCGATGTCGCGCAGCACGTCCACCGCCGCGTCGACGTCGAGCAGGCGCGCGAAGGCGTTGACCCGGTCGACGATCATCGGAAGCGTCGCGCCGGCGTGCGGGATGATGAACGCGATGTCGGGATGGCGCGCGACGGTGCCGTTGAGCACCAGGTCCACCACCGCGCGGGTGGTGTCGAAGAGGAACTCCAGCATCGGCCGGGGCCGTCCGAACGAGGTGTGCTCCCAGCAGGCCGGTGAGGTCGGGTGGATGAACACGCGCGCGCCGCGGCGGTTCAGCTCGCGGAAGACCGGTTCGTGCGTGGGGGCGCCGAGATAGGTGCCGGCGACGTTGGTGAGCAGCGCGAACCCGTCGACGTCGAGCCGATCGCAGCAGTAGCCGATCTCGGCGATGGCGGCGTCGACATCGGGCAGCGGCAGCGCGGCGAACAGCCCGAAGCGGCCCGGATGGTCGACCACGGCGCGCCGACCGGTCTCGTTCATCTCGCGCGCCAGCTCGCGCGCCGCGGCCGCGTTGCCGAAGTAGACGCCGGGCGACGAGATAGACAGCAGCGCGGTGGCGATGCCGAGGCGGTCCATCGCGGCGAGGTGCTCGGGCAGCGACCAGTCGGGCAGCAGCGGGAAGCCGTCGGGTCGCTCGTGCCCCGCCGCCAGCAGCGCCGCGCGATAGGCGGGCGGGAGGAAGTGGGCGTGGACGTCGATCGTGTTCGTCACGGTCACGCGTCGAGCGATCTGACCCACTCGAGCAGGGTCTCCACGTAGAGGTCGGGCTGTTCGCCGTGCATCGAGTGGCCGACGTGGGGGAACGAGCGATACGCGACGCGCACACCGGCGGCCTGCAGCAGCTCCTGCGCCCGTTGCGCCTGCTGGTCGGACATGGCGCCGAACAGGAAGCCGGTTGCGTCGTTGGTGACGCGCAGGTGGTGGGTGAGCAGCACCGGGACCTTGACGCTGCGCAGCAGGCGCTCGTGATCGCACGACGCGGAGACGGTGCCGCTCCAGAACGACCGCCCCCATTCGGGGTCGTACTCCTTGAGGTTCTGCGGCGGCTCGTCCGGCACCGGCATGCCCTGCAGCCACTCCGGCAGGCGCTGCGGTGCGGCGGCGCGCATCGCGTCCCACGCGCCGATCGACCACTGGTCGCCGAGGTACGTGCTCCACAGGTCGAAGATCGGGCCGATGCCCTGGCGGATCCCCGGCCCCATGGCCGGCCGCGGCTCGGAGGCGAACAGCGGAGGATCCTCGTACGCCGCCGCGATGATCTGCCCGGGCTTGGCGTACGCCGACAACCACGCACTGAGGACACCGCCGGACGACAGGCCGCTCACGTAGGTGGGCCGTCCGATCACCGTGTCGACGAAACGCACCAGGTCGTTGCCCATGTTGTCGAGCGTGTACCGGCCCGGGGTGCGGGTGCTGCGGCCCTGGCCGCGCAGGTCCACGGCGAATACCTCGAAGTGCTCGCCGAGCCGCGGCATGACGGCTTCATAGCCCCACCAGGACTCGGTCTGTCCGGGGATGAGCAACAACGGTGGCGACGACGTGTTGCCCAGGGTGGCGAAGTTCATGCGCACCTCGCCGAGGTCGACCAGCTGCTCACGCAACCCGTGCGCGACGTAGGTTTCATCGGGGTTGTGGGGCCCGTATCGCGCTCTGTGGTTCGTCATGTGGCATCCCTCTCCGCGCCGCCGGCCGCCTTCATCTGTGGGCGCCGTCCCGGCGGCGCATCTGATCGCGCGATCCCCAGCTGTCAAGGACGGCGCCATCGCCGCGGCGCGCCGCCGGCGCTCACCGATCCACAGGTCGGCCAGACGGAGAGGCGCGGATGCCGATCGAGGGGCGCGCCTCGGTGCACGCTGGTGCAGAGCGCGGCGCGTGGACATGCGCCGTGCGCCTCGTCCCGCCCTGCGGAGGAACCGACGGCGGCTAGTGCGAGACGCCGATGATGCCCTTCAGCAGCTGGCGCGCGTACCAGATCTGAACATCGCTGGCGTGCTCGCCGTCGGCGAGGAAGGGCAAGCCGTCCTGCCAGTCGAGCGGTCCGACGTACAGTTGCACGGCGCCGGCGCCGAGGGCGGCGATGAAGTCGGTGACGTCGGCCGTGGCGTCGGCGGACAGGCCCTGACCCGACCGCCAGCCCACCGCGGTGCGGCGGCGGTCGTTGATGGCGGCCCAGTCGGGCCCCAGCCACTGCCACTTCGCCGCGAACCGCGCATCGATCACCGACTGCGCGGTGTCGAGGTAGGCGGGGCCCCAGTTGAAGTAGGGCACGCCCAGGCACACCCGTGGGGCTCCCGCGCAGGCGCCCGCGAAGTTGTACGGGACCGCCCACACCGGCGCGCCGGTGGTGGCGACTGCGGCGGCGTCGCGCAGCGCTTCCGTCGTGTCCAGCCCGGAGATCACCACGTCGGCGCCGGCGGCGAACAACTCGTCGGTCACCGCGGTGGGATTGCGGGTGACGCCGGGCACATTGAACCAGAAGCCGATCCACTGCACCTCGAAACGCAGTGCGTCCGGATCCTGGCCGCGGTAGTGCTGATAGCAGTAGCGGGCGCCGAGGTAGGCCGAGTTCACCAGCCGGCGCGTCTCGTCGTTGATCAGCGGTCCGAGGTAGCCGATCGCGCCGGTCTGCGTCGTCAGCGCCGCGGCGCAGCCGGCGATCATCTTGCCGTACTCCATGCGCCCCATGATGTTGCCGAGATTGGTCAGGTCGGCGCGATAGTTGGCGCCCTGCGGCCAGGCGCTGTCGCCCGACGACCAGACAAAGGCGACGTCGGGGTGCGCTGCCGCGGCCGCTTCGATGCCGTCCTTCATGTCGTCGGAGGTGGCGAAGACGAGCTGCGCGCCGCGCGCCACCATGTCATCGACCACCGATTCGATGGTGGTGCCGGGACGGTCTGCGGGATTCACCCGGTCCACCACGATCAGCGCGTCGGCCGGCAGGTGCAGCTGCTCCACCACGTAGCGGCCCGCCTCGTAGTGCGCCTGCGACCAGCCGTGGTCGTCCTGCGCACCGACCAGGATCATGCCGAGGGTGAAGTCGTCGGCCTGGCCGGTGTTGCCGCCAGTGCCGCCGCCACAGGCGGCGAGGGCGAACAAGGTCGCCAGGAGCACGCCTCGCAGGGCTTGGACCAGTTCCGGCCGCATCGTCATCGTCTCTCTCTCTCGTCCGCCGCGCAGCCTACATCCGGCGAAGTGGGTCAGCCTGCCAGGTCGGGAGGGTACCGGACCGATTGTGACACGCCACCAAAATATGTGACCAGCGTGACCGATGGTGAACGTCGATCTCGGAGCCGCGCGCCGGAGCTACGACGCGCAAGGCCAGTGGACCTCGCCGGTGTTGTTCGCGCCGGTGGAGATCGCCCGCTTCCTCGCCGCCACCGAGCGCGTCGTCGCGGGTGAGCATCGCGGCGCTCGGGCGCCGGTGCTGTCGCTGCCGTTCGAGCCCGGTCCGCACGACCTGCGCAAGATCGACAACGCGTGGTGGGCCGATCCCGAGCTCGCCGGGCTGGCGACCGATACGCGGCTCGGCGAGATCGCGGCGGCGCTGCTCGGCGCGGCGTCGGTGCGGCTCTGGCAGGACCAGCTGCTCTACAAGCCGCCCGGCGGCGCGGCCGATGCGACGATCGGCTGGCACCAGGACTGGGCGAGCTGGGACACGGTCGCCTCGCACGCGGCGTTCGTCACCGCCTGGGTGGCGTTCGACGACGTCGACGATGCCAACGGTGCGATGCAGATCATCCCCGCCAGCCACACCTGGGGGCTGTTACCCGGCGCGAGCAACTTCTTCGGCACCGATCGCGACGCGCAGCTCGCGCGCCTCGGTGGCGGACGTCCGCTCGCGCCGCGCTCGATCGTCATGCGCGCCGGTCAGGTCAGCTTCCACCATCCGCTCACCTTCCACGGCAGCGGGCCGAACACCTCCAACCGCATGCGCCGCTCGCTCGCCATCCACTTCGTCGACGCCCAGGTCTCGGCCGTGTCCGAGGCAGGCATCTGGCAGCACTACAACCTGGCGCTCTTCGTCGAGCGCGGCGGCAAGCTGGGCGAGCCCTACCGCTTCGACGACCTGTGCCCGACGGTCTTTCCGCGCTGAGCCGATGGCCCGGATTGCGCCGCGCCCGGGGGCGCGGTCGAGAGGCGCAGCCCGGTCGCCCTCGCGGCCGCTCCGGCGGCAGCGGAGATCCGATGGAACGGACCGGGACACTAGCGCGGGCCGACCGCCATGAAGTGCAGTTCATGCGGTGGGGCGAATCGCGCGAACCCGGTACACCATGCCGTCGCACCGGTAGCTGTGACATCGTTCCACGTCCCGCAATATGTCGCCGCGCTGCCGTCATCGGCGGTGACCTGGATCGAGGGCCGGCTTGCGAACGGTTGGTCGAAGGTGAACTTGTATCGGATCAGGCAGCGACCGCACCTGGGCAATCCGCAACAGTCGGCGCCCGCATCCGTGGCGAGGTATGCGGCGACCGAGAACCCGTTGCCGCTGAGAATCGGGCAAGTGCCCGGGATGGCGGGATCGGTCAACGGGGTACAGCTGTCGCCCGCGATCGAACCCGCGACGATGCGTTGCGAGCCGAGGGCGGAGGCGTCGAGTTGCGTCTCACGCGTTCTGCAAGCCTCGCGCGCCTTCACCGCGCCGCCGCGCGTCGCGCAGAGCACCATCGCGTCGCTGGCCGCGCTGGTCATTGACAGCGCGAGCGCCGCGGTCAGGAACCGGATCGAGGAGATGGAGAGCATCACGGTTTCTCCTTGCTGGGTTTCCGCCTAGCCGACAGGGTCGCTACCGTGACTGATTCCCATGCGCAGCCGGCACTCGGCAAGGCGATGGCGTCACACAGCTGGCCCACGTGGGGCCGCAGTCCCCGCCCCTCCCGTGTGGCCCCCCGACCGCATGGGCCAGCTGGTAACTGGTGTAACCGGGAGAGATGCGACTGGTGTAACCGGGAGAGATGCGAAAGGGGGAGGAGCACTCTCGGCGATCAGCAACACGCGCACCTGAGTGGGACGCCAAACCTCGCGCCAGGCGCGTACGCGTGCGAGGTATTCAGATGTCTCAGCTTCGATCCCAAGGACACGCGCTGTGTCGGCAGCCCATTGCAGGCGGGAGAGTCCAATCGCCGGTGGGATGGTGCGCACCGCGACGTCGATCGAAGGAATGCGTCCCGGGGCCGCCGTGGCTGTACTTCTCGGTGTACGGGCCGCTGCTTCGAGCTTCCGTAGTCCGTCGTCGAGCAGCCGCCGTGCGTACTCCAACGGTGTGATGGCAAAGAAGATTCGAGTGGCGCGTCACGTCACCGGACTGCTCCAGCGCGGCGTACTCACGCACGACGCGTTCCTCGTCCGGCGCATGGCTGCGCCAGATGGCCCGCATCAACTCCCTCTGCGTCCTTGGGACGGCGATGGACACTTTCACCGGAAGCGGTGTCGCCGAAAGCGCCTAAGTACTGAATGCGAAAGGGGGGACTTGAACCCCCACGGGTTTTACCCCACAGGATCCTGAATCCTGCGCGTCTGCCAATTCCGCCACTTTCGCGTGTGGGTTGGACGACTCGAGGTCGGTCCCGTCAGATAGCGGCCGCGTTGTGCAGGGTCAAGCCACTGGCGGCGTGGCGGTGCGATTCCGCTAGTCGCCGGCGCGGAAGGGCTGGTTGTCGGCCGGGCGCGGCAGCGGTCGCGGGTCGGGGATGTCGGTCGCCTGCGCGGTGTGGTCGGCGAAGTAGGGGAGGATGCCGGCGCGCGCCAGGACGGCGTCGAGCGCCGGGGTGCGTGCCGCGACGTAGCGCGCCAACAGCACGCCGCGCGCGAGGTTGAGGAAGTTGGTGGTGGCGATGGTGGTCGTGTGGCCGCCGCCGAGATCGACGGTCGCGGCGCCCTCGCGGGTGGCGCGCGCGACCCACGGCAGGTAGTGGCGGCCGGTCTCGGCGAGCAGGGCGATCAGGGTGTCGGGGAGCGCGCCGCTCGGCAGCCAGTCGCCGAAGGGCTGATCCCACGGCGTCATGAGCGCGTGGGTGTGGGCGACGACGGCCGGCGCGTGCTCGTCCATCCACGCCCGGCACACCGGGTCGTTGACGAAATGCGCGGCGTTGCCGCCGAACAGCGCGAAGTCGGCGAGCGACGGCCGGCCGCCGAGCACGTAGCCGTGCGCGGCGACGTGCGCCGACAGCGCGCGCTGCCACGGCAGCAGCGATGCGTCGACCCAGGCGCCGATGTTCTCCGCTGTGACGCCGAGGCGCGGCAGGCAGGCGGTCATCGCGCCCTGCACGACGGCGCGCACCGAGGCGAGCGGACCGGGCACCTCGAAGCTGCCGTCGCGCGCGATGTCGAGGCTGCCGGAGGCGGTGTTCTCCGGGTAGAGCCAGCGCGTGCCGACCGCATGCCGGTACAGCCACTCGTCGGAGAAGTCGTCGAGCAGGTGCGCGAGGAAGCGCAGCAGCGGATCGGCGGGCTCGATCGCCGGCTCGGGCACGCGCGTCTCCAGGTGCAGCAGCACGGCGCTCGAATCCCAGATCAGCTCGCCCTCCGGCGTCGTCACCACCGGAATGCCGCCGTTCCATCCCGCCGCGTAGGCGGTCGGGTTCATGCCGACGCTGCCGCGCAGCCGCCAGCGCAGGTCCTTGTAGTCGAGGTACCCGGTCACCTTGCGGGTGAAATAGGAGACGGTGAGGCCGTGGACGACGAAGGCGCTGCGCATCGGCGATCCGATCCCACGCGGGGGCGAGCGAGGCAAGACCGCGCGGGTGGTCGGCGGCGACGATGGCGCACCGAATGACCCGGATGCGCCGCTGCACGCCTCACACGGCGCGCAGCAGGGCCGCGAGGATCGATTGCCGCGTTCGCTTCGGCTGGCAGCCGCGGCCGTGAATCACGCCGCGGCTTGAATCTGCCGGCTGGGAGATGGAATGTCAGCGGCTGTGCGCGACGCGAGCCAGCGGCGACCGAGCGGCGGACGGGTGGAGGCGATCCGGCATCGCGCTGCGCGAAGGCGCACCGCCGTGGCGCTCGTGGCGCTCACCCTGGGGGTCGCCCTGCTGGGCCGCCGCGCCGAGTCGAAGCCTCCCCCGCCGCCGCCGCCGACGCTGAGCCCCGAGGCGCTGCGCGGCGGCGAGCTGTACGGCCGCATGTGCGCGGTCTGTCACGGGCCGGCGGGCGAGGGCTACGCCGCCGACCAGGCGCCGCGCCTCGCCTCGCAGGAGTTCCTCTCCACGGTGAGCGACGACTACCTGCGCGAGGCGATCGCCCACGGCCGGCGCGGCACGACGATGTCCGCCTGGCTGCGCCTCAAGGGCGGCCCGCTCAAGCCGGAGGACATCATCGCGGTCATCGCCTTCATCCGCGGCTGGCAACACGAGCCGAGCGCGAAGCTCGACAACCGCCCGTTGCAGGGCAACATCCAGCGCGGCACGGCGCTCTACGCGGCGCAGTGCGCCAAGTGCCATGGCGAGCGCGGCGTCGGCGGACCCGAGATGCACATCGGCGGCGCCGAGCTGCTGGCGACCGCGAGCGACGGCTTTCTGCGCGCCGCCATCCGCAACGGCCGGCCGGGCACGCAGATGCAGGGGTTCCAGTCGACGCTCAGCGCGCAGCAGATCGACGACGTGATCGCCGCGCTGCGCAGCTTCCAGGCGCCCACCGCCGGCGTGCAGGTGCCGCTCGGACCGGCGCCGCTGCCGCTCGGGCCGGTGCCGCTGAACCCGCAGGGACCCGAGCCGGAGGGCTTCAAGGCATACGGCGAGATGACGCCGGCCGACGTCATCCATGCGCAGCTCAAACGCGGCGCCCGCTTCGTGATCATGGACGCGCGCGTGCCGTCCGATTACCTGCGCGAGCACATCAGCGGCGCGGTGAGCGTGCCGTTCTACGATCCGTCGCCGTACTTCAAGGATCTGCCGAAGGACACCTGGCTGGTTGCCTACTGCGGCTGCCCGCACGCCGAATCCGGGCAGCTCGCCGAGAAGTTGCAGGCGCAGGGCTTCAACAAGGTCGCGGTGCTCGACGAAGGCCTCGGCTACTGGAAGGCGCACGGCTACCCGATCACCCTCGGTCCCGCCGATCCGGCGAGCCAGCGGCGCGACTGAGGCCGTCGCTCCGGCCCGCATGGCGCCCCGTGTCGTAGGCGGCGATCGCCTGCTCGTCGCGGGCTGCCAGCGCCCCATCGCGATGCGCCGCCGCTCCCAGTGCAACGCCTGCTCGGGCGCGCCGGCGTCGAAGCGAGGTCATGCCTCGACGATCGCGCCCCCCGATGGGCGCGCCGCGCCCGACTACGTGCGCGGCCGATCGGGGGACGGTCCGAACCGGCCGCGCCGCATCGCCAGCAGGGCAATGCCGAGCAGCGCGATGAGTGCCAGCGCGAGGGCCGCCGGGCTGAGCGCCGGCGATGCCTGCGGGATCAGCAGGGCGGGTCCGCCCGGATCGACGATCATGCCGTCGACGGTGGTCGCATCGCCGATGCCGCCATCGGTCAGCGTGAAGGAGGCGCTGGCGACGTTCGGATCGCTGCCCACCGCCTCGGAGCCGAAGGTGACGCCGGGCAGCTCGTAGAACTCGCTGGTCAGGCTGCCGGGCGGGTTGGGGCCGTACTTCTCGTACACCGTCTCCGGCGCGAACTGGTCGAGGGCGTAGTAGAGGATGTGGATGTTGGCCGACGAGCAGTCGATGATGAAGCCGAGCAGACCGACCGGGAAGGTGAGCGGGCTCTGTTCGGGCAGCTCGCTCTCGGCCAGTGCGACCACCTCGCGCGCCTGGCATGGGGTCGTGCAGGCGCCGTCGGCGCAGGCTTCGAGCGTGATGTAGGCGTGGCGGCCGGCGCCGGGCAGCGAGGTGACGTTGCCCTGCGTCATGTCGGGGATGCCGTCGTCGTTGCCGTCGCCGTTGTTCGGCGCACCGTTCTCGACGCCGTTGTCGACCCCGTCGCCGTCCGCGTCGTCGGCGGGCAGGGCGCCGGGGATGGCGGCCGCGCAGCCGGCGTAGAGCAGGAAGGAGCTGCTTGCCGACTTGCCCGGCGCCTCGGGCTCCGGCCCGAGGCAGTCGGTGAGGGCGAAGCTGGCCGACGACGCGCTGCCGCCCGCCGCGTTCAGGTCCTCATACTGAATCCGGAAGCTGGCGCTGGTCCCGGCGCGCGCCGGGGCGGAAGCGAGCGCCAGCAGCGCGACGACTGACAGCAGCGTGGCTCGGAGGGATCGCATGCGACCTCGGCGTCGGTCGATATCAGACGATGCGGAAAGCTGAGCTCATCAGCGCCGCGCCTGCCGGGCCGGTCGGGCCGGTGTCGCCGGTCGGGCCGGTATCGCCCGTCGGACCAGTCGGGCCGGTGGCGCCGGTCGGGCCGGTTCCGCCGGTCGGGCCGGTGTCGCCGGTCGGGCCAGTGCCGCCGGTCGGGCCGGTTCCGCCGGTCGGGCCGGTGGCGCCGGTCGGGCCGGTGGCGCCGGTCGGGCCGGTGGCGCCGGTCGGGCCGGTTCCGCCGGTCGGGCCCGTGGCGCCGGTGCCGCCAGTTGGGCCGGTGGCACCGGTGGAACCAGTGTCGCCGGTCGGACCGGTCGGACCGGTGGCCCCGGTGGGACCAGTATCGCCGGTCGCTCCGGTGGAGCCGGTCGGTCCGGTGGGGCCGGTCGCTCCAGTGGTTCCAGTCGGGCCGGTGGCGCCGGTCGAACCGGTCGCACCCGTCGAACCGGTCGGGCCGGTGCTGCCAGCACCGGTCGGCCCGGTTGCTCCAGTTGCGCCGGTCGGGCCGGTCGGGCCGGTGCCGCCGCTCGGACCGGTCGGTCCGGTGGCGCCGCTCGGGCCGGTGGGCCCGGTATCGCCGGTCGGTCCGGGCTCGACGGTGAGCGAGTAGGCGGCGCTGGTGATGCGGCGATTCGGCACCAACGTCTCGCCGTTGACCATCACCTGGAGGTAGCGCACGGGTCCGTAGGCATCGGTCGGCGCACCGGTGAAGAGCCCGCCCGGGAAGGGCGTGACGCTGCCGAGCTGGACGTTGAAGAAGCCGTCCTCGACCGTGACCATCTGCGTCTCGGTCCAGCCCAGCGACGAGCCGCCGCTGTCGACGACGGTGAACTTCATCGTGAACGAGCCGTTCTTCGGAACCCCGGACGGATCGGTCAGCCGGCCCTGGTAGTTGATCAGGGTGGGCACATCGGCCGCGGTGGCGCGCGCGATCCCGAACAGCTTCGAGAACGACAGGCTCACGCCGATGGTTTCGAGGATGAATGTCCGCCGCGACAGGTTTCGAAACATCAGAGCGTCACCTCGTCCGGCCGCCTCGCCGATTCGAGACGGACTGCTGCGCCGCAAGAAACCAGAATCGAAAAATAGATCAAGGTTCAAACTATCGCGCAGGGCAAAAAAGTTTGCGGCGTCAGAGGCTGTGGCATGCGCGGGGACCGACCGATGCGACGAGCGTCGCACCGGCTTGAAGCCCCTCCGGCGATGCGCGACAAGTCGGAATCCGCATGGCTGAGCTCGCCAAGACATATGATCCCGCCGCGACCGAAGAGCGCTGGTACGACGCCTGGCTCAAGGGCGGCTACTTTCACGCCGACGAGACCCGTGAAGGGCCGCGCTTCTCGATCGTCATTCCGCCGCCCAACGTCACCGGCGTGCTCCACATGGGGCACATCCTCAACAACACGCTGCAGGACATCCTCGCCCGCTTCCACCGCATGGACGGGCGCGCGACGCTGTGGATGCCGGGCACCGATCACGCCGGCATCGCCACCCAGAACGTCGTCGAGAAACAGCTCGCCAGCGAAGGCCTGACCCGCCACGACCTCGGTCGCGAGGCGTTCGTCGCCCGCGTCTGGCAGTGGAAGGAGGAGAAGGGCGGCGTCATCCTGCGCCAGCTGCAGCGGCTCGGCGCCTCCTGCGACTGGGAGCGCGAGCGCTTCACCATGGACGAGGGCCTGTCGCACGCCGTGCGCGAGGTGTTCGTCCGCCTGTTCGACAAGGGGCTCATCTACCGCGGCAACCGCATCATCCACTGGTGCGTGCGCTGCCGCA
>JANRJF010000037.1:0-17538 GCA_033764095.1 Deltaproteobacteria bacterium
CGCCAGCTCGCCTGGCCGATCGCGATGGAGATCATGCTCACCGGCGAACGCATCTCGGCGCAGGAGGCGCACCGCGTCTGCCTGGTCAACAAGGTCGTTCCTGCCGCGCGGGTGATGGCCGAGGCGCGCCGCTACGCCGACGTCCTCGCCGCCAACGGTCCGCTCGCCGTACAGGCGGTGAAGCGCTCGGCCCTCGCCAGCCTCGGCGTGCCGACCGAACGGGCGCTGGAGATCGAGATGGAGATCGGCATCCCGGTGTCGATGTCCGAGGACGCCCGCGAGGGACCGCGAGCGTTCATGCAGAAGCGGGCGCCGGTGTTCAGGGGGCGGTGACACACGTGTGCGAGTACGCGGGTGGACGCGTGCGGTTCGGCGTGGCCGCGCGGATGCGTGCCGCCGCGCACGTCCGTTGCGTGCGCGCCTTGA
Source organism: Deltaproteobacteria bacterium (assembly GCA_033764095.1). Taxonomy (GTDB): domain Bacteria; phylum Desulfobacterota; class Binatia; order HRBIN30; family CADEER01; genus JBDTMT01. Next base: position 427 of record JANRJF010000037.1, read on the forward strand.
CTCTGCACCGCATGGGTCAGTAGGGGCGCCCCATGAAAACACGCCCGGCGGCGCGGCGGATCAAAGAGGTTCGTCCGACCCGCGACGTGATCCTCGACGCGGCGGAGCGGCGCTTCGCCGAGCGCGGTTTCGCCGGCGTGTCGGTGCGCGAGATCGCCGGCGACGCCGGGCTGAAGAACCAGGCCAGCCTCTACCATCACTTCAAGAACAAGAAGGCACTGTACGAGGCGGTGTTGCAGCGCGGCCTCGAGCCGCTGATCGCCATGGTCAGCGAGAGCAACACCGCCGGCGACGCCGCCGATCCGGGCATCGAGCGCGTCGTCGACTATCTCGCCACGCGGCCCTATCTGCCGCGCCTCATCCAGCGCGCCGGGCTCGACGACAGCAAGACGCTGCGCGGCACGGTGTCGAAACTGCTCAGCCCGCTCTACACCAACGGCCTGCGCGTGCTGGCGCTGGGCAGCGGCAGCTGGCCGCCGTCCGAGGTGCCGCACCTGGCGGCCGGACTCTATCATCTGATCTTCGGCTACTTCGCCAATGCCGCGCTGCTGGAGACGGTGCTGCACGACGATCCGCGCAGCCCCGAGGCGCTCGAGCGCCAGGCGCACTTCCTGAAGACCGCCGTCGCCCGACTGCTCGGCGGCGAGGCGCCGCCCGCCCGCCTGCCGCGCAGCCTCGGCTCGGGGAGCTAGGTTCACGGAGGCACGGAGCCACGCAGATCGGCTTCGCGTCTTGGAATCTCTCCGTGTGTCGGCGCCTCGCTGTGACGCTCCGTTCCCGCCCCCGCCTCGCGGCAGGGCTGGGGTGGGGCCTCTTGCTCCTCGCGCTCGTCACCCCCGTAGGCGCCGCCGAACCCAGTCGCTGCGCGCAACGCGATCCGCTGCGCCGGCCGTTCTTCGGCGACCTGCACGTGCACACCGCGCTGTCGCTCGACGCCAGCACCTACGGCACCCGCACCATGCCGGCCGACGCCTACCGCTTCGCGCGCGGCGAGCCGGTCGGCGTGCAGCCGTACGACGCGGCCGGACAGCCGACCCGCCACCTGCAGCTGCGCCGCCCGCTCGACTTCGCCGCCGTCACCGACCACGCCGAGCTGTTCGGCGAGCTGACCATCTGCCAGTCGCCGGATCTGCCCGGCTACGCGTCGCTGCCCTGCATCATCTACCGCTGGTTTCCGCACCTGGCGTTCTTCCTCGCCAACAGCCAGGTGACCAACAGCCCGGCACCGGTGCGCTTCGCCTTCTGCGGCGCGCACGGCGCCGCCTGCCGCGCCGCATCGCGCACGCCGTGGCGCGTCATCCAGGAGACGGCGGAGGCGTTCTACGACCGCAGCGACGCGTGCCGCTTCACCACCTTCGTCGGCTACGAGTGGACCGGCGCGCCGGGCTCGAACAACCTGCACCGCAACGTCCTCTACGCGTCGGCGCAGGTGCCCGAGCTGCCGCTCAGCTACGTCGACGAGCCGGTGCTCGACCGTTTCCTCGCCCGGCTGCGTGACGAGTGCCGCGCCGCCGGCGACCAGTGCGACGTGCTGACCATCCCGCACAACTCGAACCTGAGCGGTGGGCTGATGTTCGCCGACCGTGAGCCCGACGGCGCCCCGCTCAGCGCCGCGACCGCGCAACTGCGGCACGACTACGAGCCGCTGGTCGAGGTCATGCAGCACAAGGGCGACTCCGAATGCCGCCTGGGCGGCGAGAGCACCGACGAGCAGTGCGGCTTCGAGAAACTGCCGTACCAGAACTTCCAGGCGATCTACGTGCCGTCGACCGCCGAACCGGCGCCGGAGCGGAGCTTCATCCGCTGGGCGCTGAAGACCGGCCTCGCCGAGGCGCGGCGGCTCGGCGTCAACCCGTTCCAGTACGGCCTGGTGGCGAGCACCGACACCCACATCTCCGCCCCCGGCGCGGTGCGGCCCGACACCTTCCTCGGCCACGGCGGCGCCGGCGAGCCGCCCGACCTGCCGGCCGCCGGGCTGCCCGACCGCATCGAGTTCAATCCCGGCGGCCTGGCGGTGCTGTGGGCCGAGGAGAACTCGCGCGCCGCGCTGTTCGCCGCCATGCGGCGCCGCGAGACCTACGGCACCAGCGGCCCGCGCCTGGTGGTGCGCCTGTTCGGCGGGTGGGGGCTCCCGTCCGATCTCTGCGGCCGCGCCGACTTCGTCGCGCGCGGCTACGCCGACGGCGTGCCGATGGGCGGCGAGCTGCCCGCCGCGCCGATGGGCAGCGGCGCGCCGGCGCTGGCGGTGTGGGCGCTGCGCGATCCGAACGGCGAGCCGCCGGCGCCGCTGGAGCGCGTACAGATCGTCAAAGGATGGGTGGAGCCGGGCGGGGCGCTGCGCGAGCAGGTGTTCGACGTCGCCGGCGGCCGCACCGAGTCGCGCGTCGATCCGGCCAGCTGCGCGTTGAGCGGCGGCGGCTTCGACGACCTCTGCACGGTGTGGCGCGATCCGCAGTTCGATCCGTCTCAGCCGGCCTTCTACTACGCGCGCGTCCTCGAAGTGCCGACCTGCCGCTGGAGCGCCTACGCCTGTAACGCCCGCGGCGTCGACTGCAGCGACCTGGGCAAGGTCCCGCACGCGCTCGCCGCCTGCTGCGACACGCGCTACCCGCGCACCGTGCAGCAGCGCGCCTGGACCTCGCCGATCTGGTACGCGCCGCGGTCGAGCTGAAACTGCCCAACACAGATGAACACAGAACCCCACCAACCCCCTTTCTCTGTCCTTTCTTCGACAGAAGCTCGCGACAACGCGTCCGGCTCAAATGTCCACGCGCCTTTCCGTGTTCATCGGGGCGGGAGGGGGCGGGGCTCTGTGTTCATCTGTGTTGGGCAGTGTCTTCGGTACGCGTGAGATGTCGGCGCGCCTGACACGCTGGCTGCTGTGGCTCGCGGCGGCGCTCACCCTGCCGCTGCCGTACTACATGATCGAGGCCGGCCGCATTCCGTTGGTGCAGTTGCTGCTCTTCAGCCTGCTGACCGTGCCGCTGGCGTTCACCGATCCCGGCCTGACGACGCGAGTGGTGGCGGCGTTGTTCGCCGCGCAGGCGGTCTTCTACGCTGCCGCGCTGTCCCTCGCGGCGCGCGCCGTGGCGCGGCGCCTCCCGGCGGCGCGGCGCGGCATGCTGGTTGGTGTCATCGCCGCCGCGCTGCTGCTGCTGGCGGCGAGCCACGTCTATGTCGCGCCGCTCTCGCACGGCTCGCGCCCGACCAACTGGCGCGGCCTGTGGCCGTGAGCGCGCCGGCGGTCGCACCACCGCCGGCGGCGCCCGGGGCGATTACTTGCCTTCGTACTTGAACGAGACCTTCAACTTCGACCGGTAGAGGGCGACCTTGCCCTTCTCGATCGTCACGTCGAGCTCGGTGACCTCGGCGACGCGCAGATCGCGCAGCGTCTTCGACGCCCGCTGCACCGCCGCGGCGGTCGCCTTCTCCCACGAATCCGGGCTGGTTCCGATCAGCTCGATCACCTTGTAGACGCTTTCGGCCATCTCACTTGCCCTCCCTCTGGGTTGAGGTTGCTGGATGGTCTCACTCTCCCAAACTGGCGACACTTGGCAACCGGGAAGCCGCGGTCTGGCAAGAGAGGCTGTCAGCCATCAGCAAGAGCCCTCTGAGGGCTGTGAGCTGACAGCTGATGGCTGACGGCTGAAACGCCCCGCCGATAGCTGACCGCCCGCTTCTCATGGCATGACAGCGGTCATGGACGACCTGCATACGCTGCCGCTGATCGAGCTGACCGAACGCATCCGCGCCCGCCGGCTGTCGCCCGTCGAGCTCATGCAGGCGGTGTTGGAGCGCATCGATGCGACCCACGCCGACCTCAACGCCGTGGTCGTGCGGCGCGCGCCGGAGGAGTGTCTGGCCGACGCGCGCGCCGCCGAGGCGCGCGTCGCCGCCGGCATGGCGCGCCCGCTGGAGGGCATCCCGCTCGGCGTCAAGGAGCTGGAGCCGGCCGCCGGCCTGCGCTGGACCGAAGGCTCGATGCTGTTTGCCGAGCGCGTCGCCGACTACGACTCGATCCAGGTCGCGCGGCTCAAAGCGGCCGGCGCCATCGTCGTCGGCAAGACCAACGCGCCGGAGTTCGGCGCCCCGGCCTTCACGCGCAACCGCATCTACGGCGTGACGCGCTCGCCGTGGGACCTGGAGCTCAGCCCGGGCGGCTCGAGCGGCGGCTCCTCGGCGGCGATCGCCGCCGGCGTGCTGCCGCTGGTGACGGCCGGCGACGGCGGCGGCTCGATCCGCATTCCCGCCAGCTTCACCGGCTGCTTCGGGCTCAAGACGTCCTACGGACGCGTGCCGCGCGAGCAACTCGAGCAGTGGGAATACGGCACCACCGCGGTGTACGGGCCGCTCACCCGGACGGTCGAGGACGCCGCACTGGTGCTCGATCAGGTCGTCGGCGCCGACGAGCTCGATCCGACCAGCCTGCCGCACCCCGGATTCTCGTACCTGGAACGGGTCCGCGCGGCGCTGCCGAGCGGACTGCGCATCGGCGTCTCGCCCGACCTCGGCTACGCGGTGGTGCAGTCCGACGTCGCCGCGGCGGTCGAGGAGGCGACGCGCGTCTTCGGCCAACTCGGCCATCGCCTGATCCCGATCGACAGCGGACCGCCGGAGGCGGGGCGCGCCTGGGGGCTGCTCGGCGCCTTCATGATGGGCGCGCATCTCGACGCGCACCTGGCGGGTCGCGAGGAACTGCTCGGCCGCGGGTTGCTGGCGGGGGTCGAGCTGGCGCGCCGCGAGGTCAACATGCCGCTGTTCGCACAGCTCGCCGGGTTGCGCGCCGGCATCGTGCGCTGGTGTGCGGCGGTGTTCGCCGAGTGCGACCTGCTGCTGACGCCGACCGTGCCGTTCGATCCGTATGTCGCGCCCGGTCCGTACCCGACCGAGGTCGAGGGGCGCCGACTGCCGTGGTCGAACGTCGGCTCGTTCACCATCCCGTTCAACCTGTCGTGGCATCCGGCGGCGAGTGTGCGCGTCGGCCTGTCGCGCCGCGGCCTGCCGATCGGCATGCAGATCGTCGGCCCGCGCCAGCGCGACGACCTGGTGCTGCAGGCGGCGCGCGCCTTCGAGCGCGAGCGCCCGTGGCATCCGCGCTGGCCGACCACCTGGTCGCCGCGCGCGGACGCGGCATGAGGCCGAGCCGCTGGCTGCGGCGCATCGAGGACGCCATCCTGCGCCGCCTGCGCCCGCGCTCGGACGATCCCGGCAACGATGTTCAGCGCCGCATCGACGCGTTGCGGGCGCGCGGCGTGCGCATCGGGCGGGGCTGCATCATTCTCACCGACGAGTTTTCCACCGAGCCCTACCTGATCGAGATCGGCGACCGCGTCGGCATCGCCTCGGGCACGCGCCTGGTCACCCACGACGGCGTCGCCGGCATGTTGCGCCGCCGCCTGCCGAACGCGCAGGTGTTCGGGCCGATTCGCGTCGGCGACGACACGGTCATCGGGATCAACTGCATCATACTGCCCAACACCGCGATCGGCTCGCGCTGCGTCGTCGGCGCCGGCTCGGTGGTCAAGGGAGTGGTCGAGGACGGCACCGTCGTCGCCGGCAATCCCGCCCGGGTTATCAAGAAGACCAGCGACCTCCTGCAGCAGATGGAGCACAGCCCGAACCGGCTCGACATCCTCGACCTCGACCCGGCGGAGCGCGAACGCCGGCTCAAGGCGCACTTCGGTATCGTCGCGCCGGCGGCGACGGTCTACTCGACCGATCGCCTGCCGCGGCGCGTGCGCTGAGCATCCGCAGCAGCGATGAGCGACGAGCGATGAGCGACGAGGGGCTGGTCTGAGGTCAGCCGTAGTCGACGCGCATCGCTGTTTGGGTGTCGAAATCGGGTTCGGCCATTCGATCATGCAGTGAGAGCCCGATCACCCCTCACAGGAGAGCAGATATGCCGAACACGATTCGCCTGCACCGCGTGCTGCAGGCCCCGCCCGAGCGCGTCTACCGCGCCTTTCTCGATCCTGCCGCCATGTGCAAGTGGCTGCCGCCGCATGGCTTCGTCGGCACCGTGCACAGCATGGACGCGCGCGTCGGCGGCTCCTACAAGATGTCGTTCACCAACTTCAGCACCGGCTCCAGCCACTCCTTCGGCGGTGAGTACCTTGAACTGGTGCCCGGCGAGCGCCTGCGCTACCGCGACCAGTTCGACGATCCAAACCTGCCGGGCGAGATGCAGGTGACCATCGACTTGCGGGCCGTGTCGTGCGGCACCGAGCTGAGCGTCACGCAGGAGGGCATCCCGGACGTCATCCCGCCGGAGTCCTGCTACCTCGGCTGGCAGCAGTCACTGGTGCTGCTCGCCCAGCTCGTCGAAGCCGAGATCCCCGACGGGGCGTGAAGCCGCAGCGATGAGCGACGAGCGATGAGGGCGCGACCCGGCGATGCCCCTCATCGCTCATCGCTCGTCGCTCGTCGCTCATCGCTCATTGCTCATTGCTGAGCCTGTGCCGCCATTTGCTTTGCCCAGCGGTAGTCGGGCTTGCCGCTGGCCGAGCGGACGATCTGGTCGACCGGGACGAAGGCTTTGGGGAGCTTGTAGCGCGCCAGGTGCTTGGCGGCTTCGTCGATGAGCTCGGCGTCGCTGGCGGAGGCGCCGGGGCGGAACTGGACGACGGCGATGACCTGCTCGCCCCAGCGTTCGCTCGGCGCGCCGGCGACGACGACGTCGTACACCGCCGGGTGGTGCTTGAGCGCCTTCTCCACTTCCTCGGCGAAGATCTTCTCGCCGCCGGAGTTGATGCACACCGAGTCGCGGCCGAAAACGATCACCGAACCGTCGGCCGCCGCCTGGGCGCGGTCGCCGGGCACGGCGTAGCGCACGCCGCCGATGGTTGGGTAGGTCTTCTGCGTCTTGGCCGCGTCGTTCAGATAGCCGAGCGGCAGGTAGCCGGTGCGCGCCAGCCAGCCGGTCTCCGGGTCGCCGGGGGCGAGGCGGCGGGTGAGGTCGGCGTCGAGCACGCAGGTGTGGTCGTCCATCTTGAACGCCGGCGTCACCGCGTCGCCCTTGGTGGTCAGCGCGGCGCCCTGTGCGCCGGTCTCCGAGGAGCCGAAGCCGTCGAAGATCATCAGGTCGGGCAGGTGCTCGAGGAAGGCCTGCTTGAACGGTGGCGAGAGAATCGCACCGCCGGAGCCGAGCACGCGCAGGCACGAGAGGTCGTAGGTCTTCTGTTTCAGCTGGTCGAGCAGCGGGCGCGCGAAGGCATCGCCGACGATCGAGAGCGTGCCGACCTGTTCGCGCTCGATGGTTCGCCAGATGTCGTCGGCGTCGAGCGAGCGCACGTTCTCCGGCAGCACCACCGAGCCGCCCTGGTGCAGGATCATGAACGAGGCCCACTGCGCGGCGCCGTGCATGAACGGCGGCGCGGCGAGCGAGCGGATGAACTGGCCCATCGGCGCGCGCTCGACCATCTGCTCGACGCTCTCCACCACGCCCATGCCGCCCGGCAGGATGCCGCCCATGGCGGCGAAGAAGATGTCGCGCTGCGTCCACAACACGCCCTTCGGCATGCCGGTCGTGCCGCCGGTGTAGAGGATGTAGAGATCCTCCTCGCGCGGCGTCACCGGCGCCGGCGCGTCGCTCGCGCCGGCCAGCGCCTCCTCGTAGTCGCGCGCGCCGGGCAGCAGCGCTTCGCCGCTGTCGTCGGCCACCTGCAGCAGCAGCGCCTGCGGCGGCAGGTCCTGCAGCAGGCCGCGCAGCCGCGGCGCGAAGGCGGCATGGTAGATGATGCCCTTGGTGCCGGCGTCGGTGAGCAGGTAGCGCAGCTCCTCCTCGACGTAGCGGTAGTTGACGTTGAACGGCGCGACGCGCGCCTTGTAGCCGCCGATCATGCCCTCCAGGTACTCGGGCCCGTTGTAGAGATAGAGGGCGATGTGGTCCTGCCCCGACTCCCACGGCTGCAGTCGGTCGCGCTCGACATGGCAGCCGAGCCCCGCCGCGTGGATCAGGTTGGCCAGCCGCCGCGTGCGCAGCTGGAAGTCGCGCCAGGTGAAGCGCCGCGCCGCGGTGATGATCGCCGGGTGGTCCGGCACCGCGTCGGCGATGGCTTCGTTGAGCGGTCCGAATGCGAACGTCATCGCGTTCCCCCAGAAAAAGAACTCACCACACAGTCACGGAGCGCACAGGGGAATTCGAAAGAATCAGAACTCCGTGACTCTGTGTCTCTATGGTGAAGTGCTCTCTCTCTGCCATGTGCAGGCAGCGCGGTCCACAGTTCACCCGCGCGGCAGGGTCGACGTCAGCTCCAGCGCGTCGGCGATCAGCAGCGGGGCGGCGAGCTCCTCGGCGCGGCGCAGCGCCTCGCGGCCGAGGCTGGTGGCGCGTCGCAGGTCGCCGCGCGCGTGGCGTCGCACCAGCACGCGTGCCCAGGCGAGCTGCGTGCGCACCAGGCCGCTGCGCAACTCGGCGCGGCGGCACTCGTCGAGCGCGCGCTGCAGGTACGCCACCGCTTCGTCATAGCGGCCGACTGTTCCGGACAGCTCGCCGAGGGTGTGCGTCACCGGCGAGACGATTCCGGCGATGCCGGCGATGACCGAATAGCTGCCGGCATGCGGCGTCAGCGCGCCGAGGATGCCGCCCGCGGTGTCCGGGTCGCCGAAGCGCGAGGCGCATGCCGCCAGCATGCTGAGCGAGGCGATCGAGCCCATGTGATCGGTGCGCTCCCAGGGGCGATGCGCGACCAGCTGCTGATAGGTGCGCAGGCCGCGCTCGACCTCGCCGACGCCGGCGAGGATGAGCGGCAGCGGGGCATCCACCGGCAGATCCGGCACCCATTGCGCGAGCCGATCGAAGACCTCCAGCAGTCCCGCGAAGGTGCCCTGTTCCAGGCGCAGCAGGCCGAGCAGGAAGGCGTGATACGGCGCACCGGCCGGCTCCCACGCCTCCAACCCGGCGGTGTGCACGCGCTCGATCGCGGTTTCGGCGGCGGCGAGTTGGCGGCGACGCGTCAGCCGCGAGGCGTGAAAGATGAGCGGCCAGAGGCGCGCCGGTGGATGGCCGAGCCGCGCGGCGCGCTGCTCCAGGTTGGTGACGAGGCGGTCGAAGCCGTCGAGGTCGCCGGTTTCGGCCAGCACGTGGCCGAGCCGCACCGCGCCGGCCATTGCCAGGTCGCCCTCGCCGGCGCGGTCGGCGACGCGGATTGCCTCGCGTACCGCCGCGGCGTCGGCGCGGCCGGCGCTCGGCCGCCACTGCGCGATGCAGCGCGCGTAGAGCGCGTGGGCGAGCGGCGCCGGCTGGCCGAGCTTGCGCGCCAGCTCGACGGCGGTGTCGGCCGCGGTGCTGCAGCGGCGCACGTCGGCGGACCAGTACAGCGCGATGGCCAGCTCGCCGAGGACGCGGATGCGCAGCGCCCGGTCGCGCGGCGCGATCAGGCGCAGCGCCGCCTCGAGAAATTCGATCCGCTGCGCGTCGACGCTCCCCGGCTGCAGCGGCAGCAACGTCGGGCCGAGCGCGCAGGCGGCGCGCGCACAGAGGTCGGCGCGGCGCCGCCCACGCGCGAGCGCGAAGCCCTCGACCGCCGCGGCGCGCGCCGCGGTCTGGTCGGCGGTGCGCGAGGTCACCTCGCCGAGCGCCACCAGCAGCTCGGCGCGTTCGGTCGCCGACGGTCGGGCGCGCTGCGCGGCGGCGGCCAGGCTGTGGCGATACAGCGCCGCCGCGTCGTCGTAGGCGAGGTTGGCGGTGGCATGCGCCGCCGCGGCGCGGCCGTGTCGCACCGCCTTGTCGAGCGAACCGCGCGGCAGCGCCGCGAACGCGTGGTAGGCGAGTTGCGGCAGGCGGCGCCCCGGCTCGGCGCTGCCGGCGCGCTCCAGCCGGCGTGCGGCCCGGTCGTGCAGTTCCTGCGCGCGGCGCGGCGCCAGCAGCGCCAGCGCCGCCTCGCGCACCACCGGATGGGTGAAGCGCGCCGCGCTCTGGTCGGCGACGCAGAAGAACCCCTGTGCGTGCAGCGCCTGCATGTCCTCGCCGATGGTCGCCGGCCGCCGGTCGACCAGGTACGCGAGGTCGGCCAGGGCAAAGCGTTCGCCGAGGATGGCCGCCGCGTCGAACAGCGCGCGGCGCTGCGGATCGAGCCGCCCGACGCGCTGCGCGACCAGGTCGCGAATGCCGGGCGGCGCCAGGTCGCGCTGCAGCAGCGCGGTGGCGTCGGGGCGCGCGAACCAGTCGGGCGCGAGGCGCGCCGCGGCGTGGCGCAGGATCTCGGTGAGGAAGAGCGGATTGCCGCCGGTACGGTGCTGCAGCGCGCGCACCAGCGGCGCCGACACCCGCGCGCCGACCAGCGCCGCGGTGTCCGCTTCCACCAGCCCGGTGATGGTCATCTCGGTGAACCACGGGACGCGCCGCAGCTCGGCCAGGGTGGCGGTGAGTGGATGATCGTCCGACAACGCACTGCGCCGGAAGGTGCCGAGCACCAGCAGCCGCGCCGACTCGACATGGCGGGCGAGGAAGCGCAGCAGCAGCAGCGAGTCCTCGCTGATCGCCTGGAGATCCTCCAGCACCACCAGCAGCGGACAGGCGCTGGCGAAGGCGCGCAGCACCTCCGCGACGTCGTCGAACAGCCGCAGCCGTCGATCGTGCGCCTCGACGCCGGCCGGCGCGCCGACCGTCTGGTCGTCGACCAGGCGCTTGACGGTCGCCAAGCTGTACGGGTTGCGCCGCCGCACCGCGGCGATCTGCGGCCGCGCCAGCAGCTCGCGCAGCACCTGGATCCAGCTCCAGTAGGCGGGTGCGCCGCAGTCGCTGTCGCTCTGCCCGCGCGCGACGGCGTAGCCGGAGGCCGCCGCCAGGCCGGCGAAGCGGCGCGCCAGCGTCGTCTTGCCGACCCCGGTCTCGCCCTCCAGCACGACGATGCGGGCGGCGCCGCGGCCGACCTCGCCGGCGATGGCGCGCAGCGTCTCGAGCTCGCGGGCGCGCCCGACGAACTGCGCCGGCGCGTCGCTGAGCGGCATGCCGGCCGTTGCCGCCTCGGGCGGCTCGTCGACCGCGGCGACGAATCGATAGCCGTGGCCGCGCAGGGTGGCGACCACCGCCTGGGCGCCGGCGCCGTCGCCGACGGCACGGCGGGCAAGGTTGACCGCCTCCTTCAGCGAGGTGTCGCTGACGACGTGGTTGGGCCACAACGTCGCGGCGAGCTCGGCGCTCGGCACCGCGCGCTGGCGGTTGCGCGCCAGGTGCAGCAGCAGGCGCAGCGCGCGCGGCTCGATGGCCACCGGCGCCTCGCCGTGGCGCAGCTCGAAGCCCGCTTCGTCGAGGACGAACTGGCCAAAGCGCAGTGGGGCCAGGGCGCGGAAGTCCTCGGGCATGAGCTGATCGAAGTTCTCGTGGATCGACGGCAGTTTGCCAAGCACGGCCGGCAGGAAAACTGACCGAATCCTGACCTTCGCAAGCGAGCAATTCGCCCCGCCGTCCTGCCAGCCTGGCAGCACATTCGGCGGACACCGGGAGGCACGCATGCACAGTCAACAGGGATCGACACGGCGGGCGGAGATGGCGCGCACCCGCGGCTCGCGTCCGGCGCGGGCGGCGCTGCTCGGCGCGCTGGCCCTGGCTCTGGCCGCGCCGCCGGCCGGCGCCGACACGCCCTGCGTTGGCGACTGCGGCAACGCCGGCCAGGTGACGGTGTCGGACATGGTGACCGGCGTGAACATCGTGCTCGGGGCGCTGCCACCCAGCGCGTGTCCGGCATTTCAGAACGGGCAGGGCACCGTCGACGTCGCGCAGCTCATCGCGGGCGTGAACAACCTGCTCAACGGGTGCGGCGCGGCGACGCCGACTCCCACCGCGACGCCGATCTTCAGCGGCAAGCAGCGCCGCTTCGTCATCGCGCCGGGTACGCCGAACGCGACCACGGCGGCGAGCCGCAGCGGCCTCTTCTCCAGCGGCCTGTCCAACACCAACGCCGCCACCGCCATCTGCGGCAAGCTCGCCGCCGGCGGACAGTCGTGCGACCAGCCCGCGGTGATGACCTTGATTCTCGACGACGAGGATCAGGGCGACGGCATCCACGACATGCCGCTGAAGGACGACGTGACGCTGGAGATCGGCGTCGTCGACGGCAGCCGCGTCTGCCTCAAGTTCCTCGCCGACTTCACCCAGGGCTACATCGCCTGCGATGGTGGCGCGCGCTACGACATCGTCGCCACGCGTCCGGCCGACGCTCCGGGGGTGGACTTCACCTACACGCGCGACCTCGGCCCGCTCGCCGGGCCGGGCAATGCCAACCTCCTGGTGTCGGCGCAGTACCGGATCGTGCCGGCCGGCGACGCGACGCCGTGCGCGCAACTGGGCTACACCGGCACCGTCACCATTCCGTTCACCACCACCACCGGCACGGCGACGGTCGGCGGGACCGAGCTGTCACTGGCGGTCGGCGGACAGGCGTTCAGCTGCGCGAACTTCGCCACACCAGGGTCGGGTGGCGTGCTGACCGCCCCGATCCCGGCCCACGATGCGGCGGCCGGCAACCTGGTCAACGCGCTGCGCTTCGGCGAGCCGCTGCCCTGAGGCCATGCCGCGCGGCTGCCGTCCAGCATGCACCGCAACATGAACGGGCGTGTCTCGCGCCGCCCGAAGGGGAGGGGAATGATGCGACGACAGATACTCACGGCGCTGTGCGCGGTCGTGTGGGCGGCGGTGGCGCAGGCCGGACCGACCGCCGAGCAGAAGTGCCAGCAGGCGAAGTGGAAAGCGCAGGCGAAGCTGGAAGCCTGCCTGAAGAAGAACCACGCCAAGCTGGCCGGCGGCGGCGACGATGCCGCGATGGCGTGCTGGACGAAGTTCGCCGCCGGGCTGGTCAAGGCGGACGCCAAGGCGGCGGCGGCAGGCGCCGCGTGTCGCTTCGCCGACAACGGCGACGGCACGGTGAGCGATCTCGACACCGGCCTGACGTGGCAGCAGACGACCAACGCCGACGGGGCCGCCAACCCGGCCGATCCGCGCGACGCCGACAACGTGTACGCGCTGAGCGCGAGCGGCACGGCGGCCGACGGCACGGCGTACACCGCCTTTCTCGCCGCGCTGAACGACGGCGAGTCGACCGACGGCAGTGCCGCCACCGCCATCAGCGGCTGCTTCGCCGGTCACTGCGACTGGCGCCTGCCGTCGATCGTCGAGTTGCAGGCGATCGCCGTGCCGGCGCAGTGCGGCGTCACCGGCTGTTTCGATCCGCGCTTCGGGCCGCGGCTCGCCTACTCCTTCTATTGGTCGGCAAGCGGCGCGAGCGGCGATCCAAGCAGGGCCTGGGACATGCGCTTCGGCGGGTCCAACGCCATCTACACGTGGCCCAAGATCAACACGAACTCCGTCCAGGCGGTGCGCGGCGGACTGTCGAGCGCCGCGCCCGCCGGTGTGATCGCGACGCCGACCGGAACCGTACCGGCGCCCGCGACGGCAACCCCAACCCCCAGCGCGACGGTGGCGCCGCCGACGCAGACGCCCGGCGGTGGTTCGGCCGCGGCCGGCGCTCCCTGCGCCGCCAACAACCAGTGCGCCAGCGGCATCTGCGGCGTCTTCGGCAGCGGTCGCTGCTGTGCGGCCGCCTGCAGCGCCAGCGGCATCTGCGGCGCGACGGACTGCAACGCGGCCGGTGCCTGCGTCTATCCGAGCACGGCAACGATCGCCGGCGCTGTCGCCGGCGACTGCCAGAAACTGACGTGCAACGGTGCCGGCGGCACGATGTCAGTGGACGACCCGTCCGATCCGCCGGTCTCGAGCTCCGCCTGTCTGACCAACCCGACCTGCAGTGGCTCGCCGCTGGCGCCACAGTTCACCGCCGCGCCGGCGGGCACGGACTGCACCGCCGACAATGCTCCGCCCACCCGTGTCTGCGGCAGCGGCCTGGCCGCCGGCGCGTGCGTCGAGTGCAACACCAACGCCGACTGCTCCGGCGCGGAAACGTGCTCGAACGGCATGTGTCTCTGACCTGATTTCCCTCCCCCGCTCGCGGGGGAGGGCCAGGGTGGGGGCCGCCGCGGTGGCGCGCCGCCAGCCGCGCTGTTACGCACGCCGCATGCACACGCGCGTCACCAAGATGCTCGGCATCGACTTTCCCATCCTGGCGTTCACGCACTGTCGTGACGTGGTGGCGGCGGTGTCGAACGCCGGCGGGCTCGGCGTGCTCGGCGCCGTGGCGCACACGCCCGAGCAGCTCGACATCGACCTCAAGTGGATTGCCGAGCAGACCAGGGGGCGGCCGTTCGGCGTCGACCTGTTGATCCCGCGCAAGTACGTCGGCGCGGAGTCCGGCGGACTCGACCGCGGCAGCCTGCAGGCCATGCTGCCGCCGGAGCACCGCGAGTGGATCGAGCAGGTGCTGGAGCGCTACGGCGTGCCGCCGCTGCCGCCGCCGGCGGGCGACAGTGAGCGCGCGCAGCGCGGCATGGCGGGGCTGCGCGTCGATGCGAAGAGCATGGAGCCGCTGATCGAGGTGTCGTTCGCGCACAAGGTCGCGCTGATGGCGTCGGCGCTCGGCACGCCGCCGCAGTGGCTGGTCGAGCGGGCGCACGCCAACAACACGCCGGTCGCCGCGCTCGCCGGCCGCATCGACCACGCCGTCGCCCACCAGCAGGCCGGCTGTGACCTGATCATCGCCCAGGGGACCGAGGGCGGCGGCCACACCGGTGAGATCGCCACCATGGTGCTGGTGCCGCAGGTGGTCGACGCGGTGGCGCCGACGCCGGTGCTGGCCGCCGGCGGCATCGCCAGCGGCCGCCAGATGGCGGCGGCGCTGGCGCTCGGCGCCGAGGGCGTCTGGTGCGGCTCGGTGTGGCTGACCACGCACGAGGCGGAGACCTCGCCGACCATACGCGAGAAGTTCCTCGCCGCCAGCTCGTCGGACACGCGGCGGTCGCGTTCGCTGACCGGCAAGCCGGCGCGCATGTTGCGCAGCGCCTGGACCGACGCCTGGGACGAGCCCGACGCGCCGCAGCCGCTGCCGATGCCGCTGCAGAGCATGCTGGTCGCCGACGCGCAGCGCCGCATCCACCGCGTCGCCCACCAGGCAGATTCGCCGGTGCGCCCGCTGGTCACCTACTTCGTCGGCCAGGTGGTCGGGCAGATGAACGTTCCGATGTCGGCGCGCGACGTCGTGCGCGAGATGGTCGAGGAGTGCCTCGACACGATGGAGCGCATGAACGGCGTCTTCGCCGATCCCGAGTGAGCGCGGCGCTTACGCCGGCTGGGCGAGCGCTTCTTCGCGCATGCGCGAGAGCGACGCGACGCCGAAGCCGAGCTGCAGCGCCTCGGCGCGCGCCAGCCCGGCGTCGAGGTGCGCCATCAGGTCGCCGCGGTCGTGCGGTCGCACGCCGAGTGTGGTGCCCTGTCGCTGCGCGCGCTGGGCCGATTCGCGGCTGTCGCCGCAGAGGCCGAAGTTGGGGATCAGTCCGCAGTCGCCGCACAGCGCGACGAAGCGCTCGATCTCGCGGTAGTTGAGCTCCTGGATGACGAAGTCGGCGAAGACCTCGAAGCGCCGAATCGCGTGCCGCCGACCGAGGTCGGCGAGCCGCCGGGCGCCGGCGAGCGCCTTGTCGAAATTGCCGCGCAGCCGAATCTGCGCGTAGTGCTCACGGTCGGCGGCGTCGAGCGACACGTCGACGTGCCCGATGCGCACCGCTTCCAGCCCGTCGATGACGCGTTCGGTCACCAGCGTGCCGTTGGTCAGGAAGGAGGTGTGCGTCCAGCGCGGCTTGTCGGGATTCAGGATCAACGCGCGCGAGGTCTCGCAGAAGAACGGTTCGCCGCCGAAGACCTTGAGCTCCTCGAGATAGGGCATCAGCGCGGCCAGCTGCGGGCCGTCGTACCAGCGGCGTGCGCGGCCCGAGTCGAGGTCGAGATAGCACATGACGCAGCGCAGGTTGCAGGCGTCGCTCGGGTGCAGGTGCAGACGCAGCGGCTGCAGCCCGCTCAGGTCGTCCTCGCCGGCGAGGATGGCGCGCAGCACGCCGGCGCGGTTGGCGAGGAAGCCGGCATCGAAGGATGCCAGCTCGTCGCGCGAGTACTCGCACAGCTCGATCTTGTCGAACCATTGCCGTCGGGCGGTCAGCAGCGGGCAGGTGGATGGGCATTCCGGCGGCGCGCCGCCGGTCATGCTGCGCCGAAGCGCGCGCGCCCGGGTGCCGTTCCAGATCGCGAGGACGTCGCCGCCGTTGTGGATCGCGCCCTGCGGCCAGCCGCGATACCAGCAGCAGGGCTTCGCATGGCCGAGGCTGCTACGCTCTTCGAGGCCCACCCAGGGCTTGGTGCATGGCGGGCCACCGCCGTCGCGCAGCGCGCGGTGCAGCGCGAGGTTCTCTTCGACGAGCGCCTCGAGGTCGCCGGCCATCGCGTCGCCCTAGTGCCGCCGTCGCGCGACTGTCAATGGCGCGAACCGCGCCGGATTCCCGCCCCGCATCAGCGGGGGGAGGGATCAGCGCCAGGCGGCGATGACGTCGTCCACCGGTGCGATCGTCGCCAGCAGGCGCAGCGTGTTGGTGAGCACCGCCTCGACGTAGTCGTCCGGCGTGCCGGTGACCGCCTGGCGCGGGATGACCACCTGGTAGCCGGCATTGACCGCTTCGATGGTCATGCCGGTGATGCCGATGTTGACCGACACGCCGGTGGCGACGACGGTCCTGACGCCGAGGTTGCGCAGCAGCTGGTCGAGCTCGGTGCCGTGAAAGGGCGTGACGCCGTGGAAGCGCGTCAGCACGAACTCGTTGTCGCGCGGCGCCAGCTGCTCGACCACGGCCTGGCGCGCCGAGCCCGGCACCAGCGGCTCGCCCTTGCGGCCGAGCGCCAGCAGCAGGCAGTTGGCCGGCGTCCCCGCCGAGTCGGGCCGCCGCGCCATGGTCAGGTAGAAGACCGGCACCTGCGCCGCGCGCGCGGCATCCAGCACGCGCTTGAGATGCCCGATCGTCCCGTGGCGCCTGACGGCCTCGCCGAGCGCCCCGAGCGCCGCCGTCTCGCCGACGATGCCCTCCTGGCACTCCATGATGAGGAGCGCGGTGCTGGTTGGAGCGAGCAAGCTTTTCAGATCGACAGGCATGGCGGTGGGGTTGGGGGGTGTGGGGGTGGGGGTTGGGGCAGAGCCACGGGTTCCCCCACCCCCCCACCCCCCCACCCCCCCCCCCCCACAA
>JANRJF010000038.1:0-1957 GCA_033764095.1 Deltaproteobacteria bacterium
TGCTGCTGTTCGACGAGCTCAACGCCCTGTCGCTCAGCTTCGCCGCCATCCTGTACGGCCTGGCGATCGACTCGGGTATTCACTTCTACAGCCGCTATTTACAGGAGCTGCTTCCCCGCTCTGCGCTTCCCCCCTTTGAAAAAGGGGGGCCAGGGGGGATTTCCCAAACAATCGCCGCGCACGAGCGTCGCGTTGGCAAGATTGGTCAGCAGATCCCCCCTGGCCCCCCTCTTTCAAAGGGGGGAAGCGCGAATGCGGGAATCGATGCCGTCGCACGCACCCTCGCGTCGCTCGGGCCGGCCAACCTGGCCAGCTCCGGGACCACCGCCGCCGCCTTCCTGGTCATCGCCTGCTCCTCGCTCGGCGCGGTGCGGCAGCTTGGCGTGCTCACGGCGCTCGGCATGCTGGTCACCATCGCCGAGTTCTTCGTGCTCTATCCGGCGCTGGCGTACTGGATGCTGCGCGCGCCGCGTGGCGGACGGCGCGACCTGACCACACCGCGCCTGGCAGCGTGGGCGACCGCGGCGCAGCGGCGGCGCGGCGTCGTCCGCCTCGCGACCCTGGCTCTGCTCGCCGTCGCGGCGCTGGCGACGACGCGCGTGCAGCTCGATCCGAGCCTGAATCGCCTGCGCCCGGCGGACTCGCCGGCGCTGCGCGTGCAGGAGGAGCTCAACTCGCGCTTTGCCCGCGCCACCGCCGGCGCGGTGCTGGTACGCGGTGCCGACGCCGACACCGCGCTCGCCGCCGCCGAAGGCGTGGCGGCGCGGCTGCGCGAATGGAAAAGCCGGGGATCGATTGCGCGCGTGCAGAGCGTCGATGCGCTGCTGCCGTCACCGGCGGTGCAGCGCGAGCGTCTGGCGCTGTGGAACGCGCTGCCGCGCGCCGCCGCGGTGCCGATCCTGCGCGACGAGCTGCACGAGCAGGGATTCGCCCTGCCGCCGTTCGAGCCGACGCTCCAACGCCTGGCGGCGCCGCAGACGGCGATCGTGCGGCGCGGCGACCCAGTCCTGGCGCCGATCGCGCCGGTGATCGATCGCCACCTGCGGGTGCGCGACGACGGCGCCGTGGTCGCCGTCTACGTCGAGCCCGCCGACGCGGCGGGCTGGCCGGCGCTGGCGGAGCGCGTGCGCAGCGCGCTGCCCGACGCATCGGTCGCCGCGCGCGCGCTGCTGGAGGACGTTCTGCGCGGCGTGCTGCAACGCGAGCTGCTGCTGTTCATCGGTCTCTCGACGTTCGCCAACCTGGTGCTGCTGCTGCTCGTCATGCGGAACCGAGCGACCGCGATCGCGGTGCTGATCCCCGACCTGGTCGTCGTCGTCGTGCTCTTCGGCCTGATGGGTCTCGGCGGCGTGCCGGTCGACCCGATCAACCTCATCGTCACGCCGCTGGTGCTCGGCATCGGCGTCGACAACTGCGTCTATGTCGCCACCCTGACGCGCCAACTCGGCAGCGTCGGCGGCGCCCTGCGCGTCGCCGGCCGCGCCATCGCCGTCACCTCTTCCACCACCATCATCGGCTTCGGCGTGCTCGGCTTCTCCACCTATCCACCACTCGCCACCATGGGCCGCCTGGTCGCGCTGGGTCTCACCATCTCCCTCGTCGCCACCATCCTCTTGCTGCCGGCGCTGCTGCCGAAAGAAAGACGGAACCACGGATGAACACGGATGAACACAGATAGAATTGTGGGACGGTGGGTTGGTATTCGAACCAACCCATCTGTGTTTATCTGTGTTCATCCGTGGTTCCGTTTTCGATTGTGAGCGCGCATGACCGGTAGCGACACGACGCGGGTGCGCGAGGCGATCGCGTATGCGCGGCGCAGCCCGTTCTACGCGCAGCATCTGGCGGGGTACCCGGACGACGACCTGGCGCGGCTGCCGCTGACCTTCAAGACGCATCTGCGCGACGCGACGCCGTTCGGCATGCTGGCGGTGCCGGCGCACCGCGCCTGGCACTA
>JANRJF010000039.1:0-5157 GCA_033764095.1 Deltaproteobacteria bacterium
TTGCTGCGAGCGCCGTGTGTGGCGGCGACGGCGGCGGCGATCTCGCCCCGGCTGCGGTGCAGCTCGGGCTCGCACCAGCGAGCGTCGGTGCGTTCGAGCAGCACGAATCCCTCGTCCAGCATGGCGCGTGCCGCCTCGATCTGACCCAGCCGCAACAGCGCCACGGCAGCCTGGTGCGCGCTGAACGGAGCGTAGGTGTAGTGGCTGTAGGATTCCAGGACCTTCCACCCCTCGCGGAACGCGACGAGTCCGTCGGCGTCACCGTCACGCAGGCGCAACCAGCCGTCGGCCATGCGCGCGTAACCGATGATGCGCGGTGCCGCCAGACGCTCGCCGAGCTCGCGCATCGTGTCTGCGACATCGGAAACGATGGCGCGATCGTCGAGGATCTGGCCGATGCGGAGCATGTTCGACGACGCGTAGACGATCGTCGGCGGATGTCCGGTCGCGGCGGAGCGGGCTTCGGCGTCGCGCATCATCGCGAGCCCGCGCTGCAGCTCGCCCATCAGCACCAGGGTGAAGCCCAGATCGCTGGCGCAGGCGGTCGACGGCTCCAGCATGCCGCTGGCCCCGATCAGCGGCAGCGCCGCTCCAGCCTCCAGGTCGGGAATCGCGGCAGCGAGGCGGCCGCGGCGATGCTGGACGAAGCCGGAGAGGCCGCGCGCCACGTCGACGAAGAACGCGCCCTCCTCCATCTCGGCGGCGCGTTGCAGCGCGCGCCGGCAGGTATCCTCGGCACGGCCGAGGTCGGCTCGCGTGATGCAGAAGGCGATCAGCCCGAAGAGGGAGGTGAGGAGCGCCGGCGTCGCCGCGCCGCTGCGCGACAGCGCATCGATGCGCGCGGCGATGCTCTCGAGCTCCGCCGCGCCGGGGCCGTCGGTGGCGTACAGGCTCGTGATCAGCTCCGATTGCAGGCTCATCTCGCGCGCATCGCGCGCCGCGTCGGGCGGCAGGCGGCGCAGGAGCGCCAGCGCGTGCCGATATCCGGTCACCGCCTGCTCCAGGCTGAAACGCGCGCGCGCCAGCTCCGCGCCGCGGGCGTGGTAGGTGACGGCGCGCGCCAGATCGCCCCCGAGCTCGTAATGGAGGGCCAATCCGCCGCTGCTCTCGGCGGTCGCGTCGCCGAAGGCGTGCTCGAGATGCTGGGCGACGGCGCGATGCAGGCTCTGTCGCCGCGCAGCGGTGACGCGGCCGTGCAGCACCTGCTGGTAGAGCGCGTGACGGAAGCCGTACTGGGCGCTGCTGCTGCCGTCCGGCCAGTGCACCGGCTCGAGCTCGTTCAGGAACTGCCCGGCACGCGCCATGGCGGTGCAGACGAGCTCGACGTCGGTCACCGCCCGATCGACGAGCGCCGCCAGCGTCTGGCTGGCGAAGTTGGCGCCGATGACGCTGGCGGCTTCCAGCAGCTCCAACGACGCCGGCGGCAGCGCCACCAGTCGGGCGTCGATCATGGCATACGTGCTCTCGGGCACCGCGTCGAGCTGCTGCAGGTCGACGCGACACCGCCACACGCCGTCGACCCGCTCGAGCCAGCGCCGCTGCTCGAAGTCCTCGATCGCGTTGAGCAGGAACAGCGGGTTGCCGCCGGTCTGCGCGTGCAGCCGCTGCGCCAGCTCGGGTGGGAACGCGTGCGCCGCGAAGCGCGCCGCCAGCACCTCCGCCACGGGTTCGATCGCGAGTCCGTCGAGGGCGATCTCGACGCAGTGTCGCTTGGCCGCCAGCTCGCGCGCGAGCCGGATGATCGGGTGCAGCGCCGCGATGGCGTCGACCGGCCGATAGCTGCCGATCACCAGGAGCTTCGCGGCCTCGCGCCGCAGGGCGAAGCCGGCCAGTGCCGCCACCGTCGCCGCATCACTCCAGTGCAGATCCTCGAGCACCAGAATGACGGTCCGGTCGCCGGCGAGGCTCTCCAGCGCCTGCTGCAGCTCGCGCACCATGCGGCCACCGGTGGACGAGGCGAGGGCGCGCTGCAGCTCGTCATGCTCGCCGCGCGAGATGGCGCCCGGCAGTTGCAGCAGCCAGGTCGGCGCATGCGTGCGCAGCACGTCGATCGCGTCGGGGGCGTCCCGCAGCAGCTGCTGCAGCGCCTCGAGCAGCGGCATGTAGGGCTCCGCCGTGCCGTAGGCGTCGATGCACTGGCCGCGCGCGATCCGGCACGGGCGCAGCGCGGCCGAGGCGAGGAAGTGATCGATGAGCGCGGTCTTGCCGATCCCAGGCTCGCCGGTGACGAACACCAACTGGCGCCGGCCGGCGGCGGCGTGCGCGGCGGCGGCGGCGAGCTGGGCGAGCGCGCCTTCGCGGCCGAAGATCGGCGCGGCCGAGCGCTCGTCCGGTTGGACCATGCCGGCGCCGCCCGGCGCGTCGTCGGAGGCGAGTGTCCCGATCCATCGATACCCGCGGCCGTGGACCGTCTCGATGAAGCGCGGCTGGCGCGGCTCGTCGTCGAACGCGTCGCGCAACTGGCTGACGGCGACGCTCAGCACCGCGTCGACGACGTGCGCGTCCGGCCAGACGGCATCGAGCAACTCGTCCTTGGTGACGAGCATCTGCGGGCGCTCGACGAGGTGGACGAGAAGGCGAAACGCGTTGGCCGAGAGCTCGATGCGGCGCTCGTCACGCCAGAGGCACTGGTTCACCCGATCGAGGCGCGGCAGGGCCGACCAGCGAGCCATGGAACGGTGGCGCTATCATGCAGCGCCTCCGCTGTCAGGACCCTGACCACGCACGCGCGCCATCGGAGCGACTGCGCTGGGCGGCGCTCCGCGCCGCCTGCGTGGTGCGGCAAACAACCCGGCGCGCATGCCGCCGGCGACGAAATCGCCGCGCCGGCGGCGCGGCGGACCGCCCGCCAGACGCGAGCGTCATCGCGGCGTGCGCGTCGGCGTCGGCGTGAGGCAGTTGTCGAATCGCGGCCCTCGCGGCACGCACTCGGGAACCGGCGGGAAGGGGCCGCGGTCGACCGGCTTCAGCTTCGCGGTGAGACAGGCGGCCAGGTCGTTGCTCGGACAGCACGGCCCGAGCGATCCGTTGGGGCAGCGCACGGTCGGATCGGTCGCCAGCTGTCCGAGCCTGGTGGCCTCGTAGCGAATGGTGAATGGCGTCCCGTCCTGCTCCGTGAACGACCAGGTGCCGGGGGCGGCGGCGATGGCGGAGTTGTTCAGCACCGCGCCGGTGACGCCGAGGGCACTCGAGAAATCGGCGCCCTGCAGGTACGCGTCGTCGAGCTTGGTGTTGGTCAGCGTGGCGCCGTTGAACACGCTGTTGACCAGCTGGGCGCCGTCGAACACGGCGTTGTTGAGCGTGCCGCTGAAATGCGCGCCGGAGCAGATCGCCTTGCTGAGGTTGGCGGAATCCAGCCGGGTGCGAACCAGCAGGGTGCGCTGCGTATCGCCGTACAGGTGCGCGCCGGCGAGGTTGACGGAGCGGAGGTCGGCGTCGGTGAGATCGATGTCGGTCATGAAGGCGCCGCGCAGCGAGGCAGCCGCCGCCTCCGATCCCGGCTGCACGCCAAGTTCGGCGCCGCGCAACTTGGCCCCGCGCAGGTTGGCGAAGTTCAGGTTGGCACCGACCGCCTTGAGGCGGTTGAGGGTAGCGCCTTCGAAGTCGGCCTCGAACAACTCGGTCCGGCTCAGATCCACGCCGCTCAGGTCGGCGCCCTTGAACAACGCGTAGCGGGCCGGGAACTTGTGCCCCGCCAGGTTGACGCCGCGCGTCCCGTCGCTGAGCGTGGCCCCGGTCAGACGCGGCGGTACGGAGAGCATCGCCTTCGAGAAGTCGCTGCGGGAGAGATCGAATCCGGCGAAGTCCACGCCGGTGAGGTTGGCGCCGGTGAGATCGAGGTCGTTGAAGGTGGCCGGCACCATGCCGGTGAGCACCGCGTCGGTCAGGTCAACGCCGCGCCACCGCACCCCGGCCACCTTCGCACCCGGCAGCTTGGCACCGGACAGGTTGGCGCCGTTCAGCGCCGCGCCGGTCAGAGTCGCGCCCGACAGATCGGCTCCGGCCAACGTCGAGGGCTGCCGCGGGCAGCCTTCGATCTGATCGTCGAGCTCGACCAGATCGAGCATGGCACCGGACAGATCGGCGCCGGACAGATCCGCGCTCGACATGTCGGCGCGCCGCGATTCGGTGGGGCGCAGGTCGACCTGCTTCATCGTCGTCTTTCTTCCCGAGGTGGGTTCGACGCCGAAGCTGCAGTGCGCGAGATTGTTGCCGACCGTGCGAAAGGTGGGCTCGACGGTGTTGTTCATGTTCCAGAAGTAGTCGTCGAACACGGCGCCCGTCAGGTCGGCGCCGCGGAACGAGCAGGCGTCGGCGCGGGCGCGCGACGCGGCGGCGCACTTGGCCGGCGTCGTCAGGACCATGAAGCTGAAGTGCGCTCGCTGCAGGCTGGCATTGCTGAAGTCGGGGCGCAGCTGCGTCGGCGGATCGCTCGGGTCGTTGGTTTCCCACAGCGTGTCGTCGAGGGTGGCGCCGCGGAAGATGGCGAAGAACGGCAGCGCCTGCTGAAAATTGCCGAGCCGCTCGATGTAGAACGAGAAGCGCACCCCGGACGCCTTGGCGCCGCTGAAATCGGCGTCGAAGTGGTCGGTGAGGTTGCCGCCGTCGGCGTAGACGTCGCCGGTGCGCGGGTACAGGTCGGTCATCGTGCCGCCGATGAGGGTGGCCCCGCGCAGCGTCGTGCGCAGAAACTTCGCTGCGGTGAAATTCGCCGCCGTGAGATTGGCGCCGTCGAAGTGCTGGTCGGTCAGATCCGCTCTGGCGAAGTTGCAGCGCACGCAGTCGCGGCCGGCGGTGAGGCTCATGCTGCGCGGCGGAGTGGCAGCCTGACTGGACGACTGCTCCGCCGCTTCGTCCGGCGACGGTCCCGCCTCCGCATCGTCGTTCGCGCTTTCATCCGGGCGCAGGAAGATCGTCGACGTCTCCGCCGCCGGATCGCCCGCGAACGCATGTGTGAGCCGCAGGGCGTACACCCCCGGCGCGACCACGGTGCTGGCCGGCCCCTCGCCCGCGTTCACGGACAACACGACCGACCCGGGCGAGTCACGCAGGACCAGTTGGCCGATCTCGGGCGCCGAACCGTCGATGCTCAGGGTCAGCAGCGTTTCGTCATCGAAGACGTACGGTAGGCAGTCGACGCCGTCCTCCGCCCCACAG
>JANRJF010000040.1:0-5442 GCA_033764095.1 Deltaproteobacteria bacterium
CGGGTCAGGATCCACGACGCGACGTCGCGTACGCCGGGAATCTTCTCGGCGATCTCGAAGGCCTTCACCTGCAGCGCGATGCCGGCGCCGACCAGTGCGCCGACCACCAGGTCGTCGCGGCCGAGGTCGATGCCGATCTTCGCCGCGAGCGCGCGGTCGCCGCCGAGGAAGTGCTGGACGAAGATGAGCTTGGCGAAGCGGCGTTCGAGCTGGTCGTGCAACAGGCTGGCGTAGCTGTCGTCTTGCGGCAGGTACGCCGCCAGCGTGGCGCGGATCAGCGCGCCGCAGATCTCGTCGTCGAAGCTCTCGCGCAGGGTGGTGTTGCGCGCGGTCATCATGCGCACGATCCCCTCCGGCGTGTCGGCGAGCAGATCTTCGGGAAGTCCGAGCAGGAAGCAGCGATAGCGCGCCAGCTCGACCTGCGCCCGCTCGCCCGGCGTGAACGCGCGCCGCCCCTCGCGCAACATGCGGAAGGCGAGAAGGAAGATCGGGATCAGGCCGGCCGGCATCTGATCCACCTGCGGAATCGGTACGCCGTAGACCGACGCGTCCCAGCGTCCCGAGCGCAGGATGTTCACGCGCACCATCGAGTGCATGAGCCGGACCATCGCGGCGGCCCTGAAGCCCTCGCCGAAGCGGTCGAGCGCGCCGGGCAGAACGGTGCACGCGAAGAAGTGCGCCGTCTCGCGCACGCGCCGCGCGGCGGTCTCGTTGCTGAGGGTTCCGGTCATTGCCATCGGCAGCGCTGAGTACTTGTTGAGGAACGTGGCGATGAACGCGCCGCGGATGGCGAACGGCGAGACGTTCGCGGTCGCGTTGAGATCGAGCCGGGCGCCCTCGCGCACCATGTCCAGGTCGACCCAGTCCGGAATGCGCTCCATGTCGCGGATGAAGGCGACCAGCTCGGGCGGGGCCCCGGCCACCTGCTCGACGCCGCGCGCACAGGCCTCCTGCAGCATGTCGATCAAGCGGCGGAACGGGATGCGCGGCATCAGCGCCGCATACGCGTCGGCGACCAGGTCACCGAGCATCGTGTAGGCGCGGACCAGCTCGAGCTCGTGGTCGGTCATGGCCACGCCCATCGGCGCGCGGTCCTTGACGATCGCCTGGGACGCGTCCTCGGTCCACCGCTCGGGCATGCGGGTGAAGTCGATCCGGCCGTAGAGCTCCGGGAGGCGCGTCTTCTGGGCGGCGACGCGGGCACGAACCTGTTTGAGCGATGTGGACAGACGAGGCGTTCGGGACACGGGGCCCTCCAGTTGACGGCGCGCAGTACGGCGGAAATACGCCACGCGCGCGAGGTTTCCTAGGCTAGGCCGCCGGGCGGTCCGCCAGGCCCCGGCTGAATCGCGTCGACGAGGCTCACCATCCGGGGCGCTGCGCGCGGCCGCCGTCGCCAGGCGCGCGGGCGAGGCCCGCGACCGCGGTGCGCAGCGCGTCGAGCCGGGCGAGCTCGGCCTGTGCGGCGTCGTGGCCGGCCTCGTGTTGGGTGCGGGCGCGCGCCAGGGCGCGCACGGCCGAGGCGGTGATCTGTTCGAGCGCGGCGTGGATCTCGAGCTCGAGCGCCTGGCGGCTCTTGATCACCCGTCGATCGAGATCGTCGGCGACCCGTCCGGCGTTGCCGCGGATGAGCGTGGCGAGGAACGCGTGGGCGTCGCGCTCGACCGTCCGCCGCGCCGCCGCCGGCGCGCGCAGCTGGTCGGCGATCCAACGGATGGGGCGCCGCCGGGTGGTGCGCATCATGCCGATGGCGACGAACAGGCGCCGGCTGCGGAACCCGAGCTGCGGGCTGACGGCCGGCGGCAGGGTGGCGAGTCCGCCGTCGCGGGCGACGCGTTCCAGCAAGCCGTTGGCGAGATCGGCAAAGCGCTCCGCCGCCTCGCGGTAGAGCGCCTCGGCCCGCGGCTCGGTCTCTTCCAACCAGCGGTGCACCGAGCGGTCGGCGATCGCGCGCGCCAGCGTCAACGCCTCGCGGCGCAGCGCGCCGCGTCGCCCGGCGCGCGTCTGCAACGCCGCGGTGAGCTCGGCGGCGGCGACCGGCAACTCGCGTTCGACGAAGCCGCGCAGCTCGTCGGCGTACCGGGCGAGCAAGCGCTTCTGCTCGGCGGCGAAGAGAAAGCGCAGCTCGTTGAGCGCCCGGCGGCCGTCGGCAACGCAGGCGCCGAGCGCCTCGACATGGCGCTCGGTCTCGGCGATCGGCCGCGCCAGCGCGCGGCGTTGCTCGTCGACATCGTTGCGCAGCCGCTCGGTCAGCCGCTCGATGCCGCGTGCGGCCGCCTGGTCGAGCAAGGCGCCGCCTGCCGATGCCGACAGACTGCGCAGCGCCTGCTCGAGCGCCTCCCAGTCGCCCGACGATCGGCCGTCGGTCAGCCGATCGAGGGCGCTGACCTGCAGCACCGGGCCGGGTTCCGTCCGCAGCCGCTCGGCGAGCACGCGGCGCGTGAAGGCCACCGCCTCGCGGCGCTCGGCGTCGGTCGACCGATCGGCCTTGCTCAACACGAAGAGCAGCGAGCCGACCTGCGCGGCGGCCGCCTCGACCAGCGCCAGCTCTTCGCCGGAGATCGGCGGGTCGGTGCCGATGACGACGAGCGCCGCGTCGATCTGCGGCACGAAGTCGCGCGTCGCGTCGGTGTTGGCGCGGATGACCGATCCGACGCCCGGCGTATCGACCAGGCACAGTCCATCCGCCAGCAGCGGACTGGGAACGAACACCTCGACCAGCGACACCCCCTTGCGGTTGGAGGGATTCTGCTCCTCGGACACGTAGGCGGCGAGCTCGCCGACGCCGATGTCCCGCCACGCCTGTGCGAGACGCACGCGCGCGCGCAGCTCGGCGCCCCAGCGCAGCACGGTCACCGCGGTGGTGATGGGAACGATCCCCGCCGGCAGCAGCGCCTGGCCGACCAGGGCGTTGAGCAGCGTCGACTTGCCGCGCTTGAACTGCCCGAGACACGCCACGTAGAAGCGCCCTTCGTTGAGCCGCTCGGCGAGCGCGGCGGCCTCGCTGGCGATCTCGGGCGCTCCCGCCTGGTCGGCCAGGCGGACCAACGTGTCCAACGCCGCGGCAGCGCCGCGATCCGGCGCCGGCGGCGCGCCCAGGGTGTCGAGCTCGCGGTGCATCACTTCGGGCTTCCCGTGCGTCTCCCGCGCCGCGCGCTGGGCGTGCGGGATCGATCGTGCGACGCTCGCACACTTCCTTGGGCAGATGCGAGCCACGCGCGGGGCAGGCGGGCCGCGTCGCCGCCCGCGCGGGCGGAGCGCCCCTGCCTTGCCGAGGGCTACGCCGCGTGGAATCGTCCAGGCGTCTCCCCGCCCATGCCCACGCCCGCTCCCGAGCTCTTCCGCTTCGACAACACCTACGCGCGCGCGCTGCCTGGCTGCTACGCGCCGGTGACACCGGCGACCGTGCCGGCGCCGCAGCTGCTGCAGCTCAATCAGGCGCTCGCCGGCGAGTTGGGGCTCGATGTCGCGCGCCTCGATCCCGAGGTCGGGGCGGCGGTGTTCGGCGGCAACCTCGTGCCGGCGGGTGCGACGCCGATCGCGCAGGCCTACGCCGGGCATCAGTTCGGCGGCTTCGTCCCGCAGCTCGGCGACGGGCGCGCAGTGCTGCTCGGGGAGGTGATCGACCGCCACGGCCGGCGGCGCGACATTGCCCTCAAGGGATCCGGCCGCACGCCGTTCTCGCGCGGCGGCGACGGCAAGGCGGCGGTCGGTCCGGTGCTGCGCGAGTACGTGATCGGCGAGGCGATGCACGCGCTCGGCATTCCGACCACGCGCGCGCTGGCGGCGGTGCGCAGCGGCGAGACGGTGTGGCGCGACCGGCCGCTCCCCGGCGCGCTGCTGACGCGCGTGGCCGGCAGCCACGTGCGCGTCGGTACCTTCCAGTTCTTCGCCGTGCGCGGCCAGCACGACACCGTGCGGGCGCTGGCGGACTACGTCATCGCCCGCCACGATCCCGACCTCGCCGCCGATCCCGATCGCTACCTCGGCCTGCTGTCGCGGGTCGCCGCGCGCCAGGCGGCGCTGATCGCGCAGTGGATGCTGGTCGGCTTCATCCACGGCGTGATGAACACCGACAACATGACGATCTCCGGCGAGACCATCGACTACGGCCCCTGCGCGTTCATGGAGGCGTACGATCCGGCGACGGTGTTCAGCTCGATCGACGCGCACGGCCGCTACGCCTACGGCAACCAGCCGGCGATCGCGCGCTGGAACCTGGCGCGCTTCGCCGAGACGCTGCTGCCGTTGATCGATCCGGACTCCAGCGCGCAGGCGATCGCGCGCGCCACCGCGGTGATCGAGGCGTTTCCCGACCACTACGCCACCAGCTGGCTGGACGGCGCGCGCGCCAAGCTCGGCCTCCACGGCGCCGACGCGGACGACGAAACGTTGGCCGCCGACTGGTTGGCCCTGCTCGCCGCGCAGCAGGTCGACTTCACCCTGGCCTGGCGGCGCCTCGGCGACGCCGCCGCCGGCGACGCGCAGCCGCTCACCGGCCTGTTCGCCGACGCCGCGGCGCTCACGCCCTGGCTGGACCGCTGGCGCCGGCGCGCCGAGCGCGACGGCCGGTCGGGCGACGAACGGCGCGACGCCATGCAGCGGCTCAATCCGCTGTACATCGCCCGCAACCACCGCGTCGAAGAGGCGCTCGACGCCGCCTCGACGCACGGCGACCTCACCGCCTTCGAGCGCCTGGTCGAGGTGGTGTCGCAGCCGTTCGACGAGCGCCGCGGCTGGGAGCGCTACGCCGAGCCGGCACCGCGCGAGGTCACGGCGCGCTACCAGACGTTCTGCGGCACCTGACGGCGCCGCCCCGTGCCGTCCGCGAATCGAGGCCGACCGTGCGCCACCTCGTCGAGCACGGCAGCCGCCGATGCGGACGCACGCCGATCCTGCGGCCCGCGCCGCGACGTCGCCGTTCATCGTGTCGGGGCTTTGCCCAGGAATTCAGTTCGGGCCCCCATCCTGCGCTTCCCCCGCGGCGCGGGGAAGGAACAGAACCGGCAAGCCCTGTGGATCCGATTCCTTCCCCCACACCGCGGAACTGGCCGGGTGAATTGAGCGATCACAGGTGATAGCGGCGGCGGCTGATGGCGCCGCGTCTCGATCTGGTCAATCAGTGCCTCTGGTGGGACGAGCGCCGCATCGGATTGTCGGCCAACGCCTTCGGCCTGCTGCGCTATCTGCTCGCGCGGCCGCATCAGTTGGTGACCAAGCAGGAGCTGCTCGACGCGGTGTGGCCCGACGCGCACGTCGTCGATGCGGTGCTCAGCGTCACCGTCAGCCAGCTGCGCGAGGCCTTCGCCGACGACGCGCGCCGGCCGCGCTTCATCGAGACGGTGTACGGCCGCGGCTACCGCTGGGTCGGCGAACTGGCGAACGCGGCGCCGGCGCCCGCCCCCGTCGCGTCCGCCCCCGCGCCGCTCATCGGCCGGGCGG
>JANRJF010000041.1:0-9147 GCA_033764095.1 Deltaproteobacteria bacterium
GCACGGCGCCGTCGCGGTGCTCGCCGCGCTGCTGCACCGCGACGCCACCGGCGAGGGGCAGTACATCGACCTGTCGCAATGGGAGACCAGCATCGCCGTGCTCGGCGAGGGCGTGCTGGAGCAGAGCGTCACCGGCGCGCAGCCGCCACGCCAGGGCAACCGCGATCCGCAGATGGCGCCACACGGCGTCTTCCGCTGCGCCGGCGAGCAGCGCTGGGTGGCGATCGCCGTGCGCGACGACGCCGAGTGGCGCCGCCTCGCCGCGCTGCTCGAACAGCCGGGGCTCGCCGACGACGCGCGCTTCGCGACGCTGGCGGCGCGCAAGCAGCACGAGGACGCGCTGGAGGCGCTGCTGTCGGCATGGACGCTGCCGCAGACGCCGGAAGCGGTCGCGCAGCGCCTGCAGGCGATCGGCATCCCTGCCGAGGTCTCGATGACCAGCAAGGATATCGCCGAAGATCCCGACCTCGCCGCCAGCGGCTTCTTCGTCCACCAGCCGCATCCGGAAGTCGGCACGCGCCTGCACCTCGGCATCCCCTGGACGATGTCCGAGACGCCCTGCCAGGTACGCCGCGCCGCGCCCTGCCTCGGCCAGCACACCGACGACGTGCTCAGCCGCGTGCTCGGCTACCCGGCCGACCGCATCGCCGCGCTGCGCGCCGCCGGCGTGTTGAGCTAAGCGCCTTTCCCCCCTTTGATTCGATTCCCCCCTTTGGAAAAGGGGGGTGAGGGGGGATTTCCTAAACATCCTGCGCATCGACACGCCGGATCAGTTGGAAAATCCCCCCTCACCCCCCTTCTTCGAAGGGGGGAATAACGCGCACGACCATCTCTTCGATCGTCCCGGGCGTGCCGCGCACGTCGAGCACCCGCACCGCGACGATCGTGTCGCCGGCGGGGAACGACCAGGCGCGTGCGATGGGGAGGCAGTACTGCACCTCGCTGAGGATCGGTGAGCGGTTGCGCACGAAGTCGAAGGGCGTGTCGTCGGACAGCGGCGCACGCGTGCAGGGGCGGGGCAGCGCCTGGCGATCGTAGGCGCGGCAGCCGAGGTCGTTCATCGCGGCGACCACCGCCGGGTCGGACGAGAACGACAGGTCGGGCATCGCCGGGACGCCGCCACGGATGCCGTCGTTTTCGCAGACCGCGGCGCCGCCGTCGCCGAGCGGTCGCGACACCAGGATCTGCAGATCCGGCTGGCCGTCGGGGCGATAGGTCGTGGCGCCGATGCGGCCGCGTTCCACCCCCTGGCGCGCTTCGACGACCAGCGTGAACCCCTGCCCGTGCGGGCGGATGAACACCGCTCGGCCGTGCTCGTCGATGGCGTCCGGCCGCAGCGGCAGGTCGTCCGCCGTCGCCAGCCCCAGGAAGGTGATCTGTGGCCCGATGCTGACCGGCAGCTCGGTCGGCACCGGCGTCGGGCTGGGGCTCGGCACCGCGCTAGGAAGGACAAATGGCGCCGGGCATCCGTCCAGCGAGGCGCTCACCGCCGCGATCAGCTCGTTGATCGCCACCAGGCCATCGGCGTTGCGGTCGACGACCGAACAGCCGTCGACCGCGGTCGACCCGATCGCGATGTTCACGCTGGTGATGAGCTCGTCGATCGAGACATCACCGCCGCGATTGCAGTCGCCCGGACACGCTGGCTCGAGCACGAGGCGATCCTCGCTCACCCGCGCGCCGACGTGGTGCACTTCCAGCGCCGCGGTGTGCACCGCGCCGCTGGTCGCGTCGCGATGCGTCTCGAGACCCAACGCGAGGGTGCCGGCGCCGTAGCCGTTGATCTGCGTCTGCCCGGCCAGCGTGCCGTTGACGTTGACCGAGAAGATCGAGCGCTTCGGGTCCGAGGTGTCCATCGTCGCCATCGATGTCGCGACGCGATCCTGGAACGGGCGCGAGGTGGAGAAGCGCTGGCCGAACTCGTTGTAGACCAGGAACTGCACGACCGAACCCGCCCCTGCATCCGGATCCGAGCTGCACGCGGTCAGCACCAGCTCGGTGTCGACCGTCGCGCTGCTGGTCCCGGACGGCAGACCGCTGCCGCTGAAGTAGTGCTCCAGCAGCTGGACGGTCGGGCACGCGGCGTACTCGGCGTTCGGGCCGCCGAGGACGATCGCATCGTCGCCGTTGCCGGTCTCCGGCAGCGCCGGAATGCCGATCGCCCGGTACAGCGTCGCGTCGCGCGCAGCGGCGGTCGCTTGCGCGAGCGTCGCCTGGCCGACCAGTGCGTTGGTCGGCTGCGGCGCGCCGCGCACGCCGTCGACGACCACGCAGCGCAAGCTGGCGTCGACCGGGCCGTCGCCGAGCCCCGGCACGCGCGTGCCCGCGTTGCTCTGCCCGGCTGTTGCGACGCGCTCCGCGCCGTCGATCGGCGGCGTCGTCAGGCCGCGCCGCGCGCTCCAGGCGAGCGGCTGGCGGCCGGTGATCCGCACGTGAAATGGAATGCGGCGCTGCCGTGCGACGCAGTCGCCCGAACAGGTATTGGGCTCGACCGCGCACGATTGGCCGGGCAGTCCGCCGAGGCAGGTCGGCTCGGTCAGCTGGTAGAAGCAGTCGGCGTCGATCACCTCGCTGCCGGCGTTGCTCAGTTGGATGCGCGTGTCGGTATCGGCGCCGACCCGGACGACGGGATAGACGACGATCGCCGCGGGCAGATCGCTGCTCGGTGCCCCGGCCTGCGCGACACCATCGAGGAGCGGGACCAGCGCCAGGCCGGCGCGCAGCAGGCGGCCGATCATGGGACGCTCTCCTCGGGCACGCGCACCAGGTCGGCCTGCGGCGCGGCATCGAGCTGCGGCGGCACGGTCGCCACCACCGACAGCCGTGCCGGCTCGGCCGCCCCGCGCGCGGTCTGCTGCACGAGGCGGAAGCCGCCCGGCGTCTGGCCGGCGGCGCGGATCTCGGTCTGCAGCCAGTCGGCGCCGATGACGTCGCGGTCGAAGATCTGGGCGACCTCGGCGAGCACCAGATCCGTCCAGCAGCTGACCCGCGCCGCGGCCGAGAACCGCTGCTCGAATTCATTGGTGGCGAGGAAGCTCAGCTGCACGCTCTGCGGCTCCTGGGTGACGAAGTCGTGCGTACATGGCGCGACGACGAGACGCGTCGCGCTCGCGTCGCCGTCAGAGGCGCGCTCGTCGAAATCGCTCGGATGCGACACCGTCCAGCTACGCGGGCAGCCGCCATATTCGGCACCGGACGGACACACCTCGCTCGCCTCACCGCCGAGACAGAGGGTGCCGTCAGCGTCGTTGCTCGGCAGCCCCACCGATCCCACCGCCGGATACTTCAGCAGCGCGCCGGTGGCGCGGTGGGTGAGCGTGGCGTGACCGATCAGTGCGTTGCCGCTCCACGGCGCGCCGGAGGCGTCGACCTCGTAGCAGAGCAGCTCGCCGCTGAAGCCGCCCTCGACCGGCGGGATGACGCCGGGGTCGAGGCCGGAGCCGCTGCAAGTGGTGAACGGCGCCCGGCAGACCTGATCGGCATCGTCGACGACGCGGCCGCGCGACACGACCCACTGCGTCGGTTGTTGACGGACGAGCGACAGGCGGAAGTCGACCTGCGTCCACAGCGGCGGGTTGGTCGGCCCCGGCGGCAGATCCGGGAAGGTCAGCGCGCCGTTGACGTAGTAGCAGATCGCCCGCGCCGGCCGGTTGGCGGTGTTGGTGAGCTGGATGGCGGTGTCCCACTGGTCGTCGACCACGACCTTGGGGAACACCAACAGCGCGGCCCCCTCGCTGGTGGTGGTCTGCGCGCCGCCCAGCGCCGGCGCGACCGCGACCAGCCAGGCAGCCAGGGCCAGCCGCCTCCCTCCTCTTGGTGTCATACCGTCCCCCCGTTGTCGGCGATCTATACGGGCAGGCGAAAGCGTCCGTCCATCCCCTGCCAGATGGCCCGCCGGCGCGGGCGCGGATGTCAGGTGATGCGCTACACCGCACCGCCCGGCGAATACGGTCGGACGGTGCAATTTCCCGCTGGCAAATCACACAGCACCTGCGCTCAATTGGGCGGCGTGACGTCGCTCGAGCTGGTGGACGTGGACGTGGACACGGCTGTCGAGGCTGTGCACACTCGCGACGTGGACCTGCACCTCTATCGACTGCTGCTGCTCAACCTGGCGCTGCAGCTGTTCGACGGGGTAGCGACCTACCAGGGCCTGCGCCTCGGCTTCAAAGAAGCCAACCCGATCCTGCTCACCGCCTTCGGCCTGATCGGCGTCGGTCCGGCGCTACTGCTCTTCAAAGCGAAGGCCTGCGGCCTGCTCGTGCTGCTGCATCGCGCCGCGCCGCGCCGCATCGGCGTGCTGGTCATGCGCGCGCTCGCGGCGGTGTACTGCGTCTTCTCGCTCGGCCCCTGGCTGGGCAAGTTCGCCTCGCTCGCGGCAGGGCTCGTCTGAAGCGATGAGCGAGCTAGGAAGCGATGAGCGATGAGTGCCGAGCGATGAGAACTTTCCTCATCGCGCATCGCTCGTCGCTCAGCACTTCCAAGCGCTAGCTTGCGGCAGCGAGCGGCCGGCTGATCGGTTGCTCGGCGGTGCGCGGCGCGCGCTGCGGCAGGCGCATGACCTCACCGATCGCCTGTGGCAGGCGAACCCGTACCGTGGTGCCGACGCCGACCTCGCTCTCGATCTCCAGTGCGCCGCCGAGCAGGCCGATGAGCTCGCGCGCCAACGTCAGCCCGATGCCGAGCCCGCCGTAGCGACGCGTGAACGACCCGTCCACCTGGCGGAAGTCGTCGAAGATGATCGACAGGTCGTTCGGCGCGATGCCGATGCCGGTGTCGCTGATCGACAGCTCGATGTGGCCGTCGGCGAGGCGCTTGCCGCCGATACGGATCTCGCCCGCGTCGGTGAACTTGGCGGCGTTGCTGAGCAGGCAGACGACGGCGCGGTTGAGCTTGCGGCGGTCAGTGCGCAGGTCGTCGGCGACCACGTCGACCTGCGCCGTCAGCGTGACCGGCTTGCCGCCGATCAGCTCGCGGGTGATCGGCAGCAGCTCGTCGACGAGCTCCTGCAGGCTGACCGACTCGACGCGGATGGCGCGCCGGCCGGAGCGGATCTCGGCGAAGCTCACCAGTTCCTCGAGCAGATGCTGCAGGCGGCAGGCGTTCACCCGCATGCGCTCGATGCTCTCCGGCAGCATGCTGTCGGCGGTCTCCGGCAGGCCGGTCTCGACCACGTCGAGGTAGCCGAGGATGGCGTGCAGCGGGGTGCGGAACTCGTGTGAGATGGTGGCGAGGAACTGGTCCTTGGCGTCGGTGGCGACGCGCGCCGCGTCCGACTGCTCGGCGGCGTAGAGCGCGCCGGCGGCGGCGTGCGTGACCATCTGGCACAGCCAGCGCTCGCGCTCGCTCAACCCGCGGCCGTCCTGCGTCTCGGCGACCAACTGCCCGTACGACTGCCCGTGCGCACGCAACGGGAAGGCCGTGCCGTGCGGGCGCGCGGCGCGCGTGTCGCCCGGCGTCTGGTTGCCCTCCAGCATCATGTGGCAGCGCAGCCCCGGGCAGGTGCCCTCGACGAAGCGGCCGATGCCGCGCACGAACTCGCGCGTCGCATGCGTCTCGGAGAAGACGCTGGCGAGGTCGAGCAGGAAGCGGAGATGGTGGTTCTCGGTCTCCGCCTCCTGGCGGCGATGGCGCTCGCGCTTCAACTGGTCGATGAGCGAGGCGTAGAAGATCGCCACCAGGAAGAAGAACGGCAGCCGCACCCAGGCGTCGGAGGAGGCGGCGGCGTTGCCGCTCACCCACAACCAGTAGCCGTACACGGCGGCGATCAGCGCGCTGCCGATGGCGATCTGGCCCACCGTCTCGCCGATGGTGATCAGGAAGACGGTGAAGAAGTAGGCGAGCAGCAGATCCTGTGACAGGCCGTGGCTCCACGACATGCCGAACAGGATGACGGCGGTGTCGGCGAGCAGCAGGCAGGGCCCGAAGTGCGGCAGGAAGAAGAGCGTGCGCGGCGCGAAGCCGAGCGCGACGTTGGAGGCGGCGAACAGGGCCACATAGAGCAGCGGCCCGAAACCCAGGCCCTGGTTGCCTGACAGCACCAGGTAGGCGCAGGTGGCGATGACCACCGAGCGCAGCAGAATGACGATCCGCTTGCGGTCGACTGCGCCGCCCTCGCCCGCGGCGGGGAGCGTCTGCTGGAAACCTCCGAGGCCCATGGTCTTGGGCGGCGGAGTAAGCAATCCGACGGCCACCCGGTCGCGGCCCGTCGCGTTCACAAATGATACAGCGGCTGACGAAACCTTCTCGGGTTCGGGTTATCCCTACCGAGCAAGTCGGCGAGAATGTAACACTGCACTTGCCCGGTCAGTGGCCCAGCGCGATGACGCAGGCGACCGCGCCGGGCCCGCCGACGTTGTGCGCCAGGCCGATCTCGGCGTTCTTCACCTGGCGCTCGCCGGCCTCGCCGCGCAGTTGGGTGACGCACTCGTAGATCATGCGCACGCCGCTGGCGCCGATCGGATGGCCGAACGACTTGAGCCCGCCGCTGGTGTTGATCGGGATGTCGCCACCGAGCGCGGTGCGGCCCTCGTGCACCAGGTGCTTGCCCTCGCCCTTGGCGCAGAAGCCGAGGTCCTCGATGTTCGAGAGCTCGGTCCAGGTGAAGCAGTCGTGCACTTCGGCGAAGTCGACGTCCTGCGGCGTGATGCCGGCCATCTTGTAGGCCTGCTGCGCCGCCTGCTGCGTCGAGCGGAAGCCGAGATAGTCGAAGGTGGGATCGAAGTACGGCCGCCCGGTGGTCACCGCCAGGCCGAAGCCCT
Source organism: Deltaproteobacteria bacterium (assembly GCA_033764095.1). Classification (GTDB taxonomy): domain Bacteria; phylum Desulfobacterota; class Binatia; order HRBIN30; family CADEER01; genus JBDTMT01. The sequence goes on from JANRJF010000041.1 coordinate 6,762, forward strand.
TCACCAGGATCGGTTTGTCGGTGTAGCGCGCGGCGAGGTCGGCGCGGCAGAGGATCGCCGCGGCGCCGCCGTCGGTGGTCGGGCAGCAGTCGAACAGGCCGAACGGCGAGGAGATCATCGGCGCGCTCAGCACCTTGTCTTCGGTGATCTCCATGCGCAGGTGCGCCTTCGGGTTGCGCGCGCCGTTGTAGTGATTCTTCACCGCGATCTTGGCGAGCGTCTCGCGGCCGACGTCGAAGGTGTGCATGTAGCGGTTGGCGGCGAGCGCGAAGAGCCCCGGCGCCGAGTTGCCCTTGGCAAGCAGCGGATGGCCGAAGCGCGGCAGGCCGCGGCCGCCGCGGTCCTTCAGCTTCTCCGCGCCGAGCACCAGCACCACGTCGTAGGTGCCCGACGCGATCGCCAGGCAGGCGTTGCGGAACGCGTCGGTGCCGGTGGCGCAGTAGTTCTCCACCCGCGTGATCGGCCGGTCGTAGAGGCGCAGCGCATCGCCGAGCGAGACCGCCGCCTTGCCGCCCGCGGCGCCCGGCATGTACGTGCCGAGATACGCCGCCTGGATGTCGGCCGGGTCGATCTTCGCATCCGCATAGGCCGCGAACGCCGCCTCGCAGATGAGATCCTCGTAGCCGTGCTCGAAGAGATCGCCGAACTTGGTGCAGCCGACGCCGATGACCGCAACTTGGTCTTTCATTTCAATCACCTCAAAGCTTCACCACAGAGGCACGGAGGCACGGAGAATCACCAAGAGGAAATCCTCTCGTCATGGCTCTGTGCCTCTGTGCCTCTGTGGTGAACTCTTAGTCTTGTTCGCGGATGGGCCGCGCCTTCCAGTAGTAGTTGCGATTGCCGGCGCCCTCGTGCAGGCGGCGGTAGGTGAACACCACCTTGGTACCGATCTGGATGTCGTCGGCGTCGGCGATCTGCAGGTAGACGCGCCCGCCGCCCTCGGCGTCGATCACCGCCATCGGCAGCGGGTGCTCGAGGTTGGCGATCAGGTGGTCGACGGTGAAGGTGAACACCGTGCCGCGGCGCGCCAGGCGCGCATCCTCCATCTGCTCCTGCGCGCGGCAGCGGATGCAGACGCGCGCCATCGGGTACTGCACCATGCCGCAGGCCGTGCACTTGCTGCCGTAGAGGCGGATGTCCTGCTTGCGCTCCTTGTACTCGAGCACGTTGGTGACCACGTCGCTGACCTCTTCCACCTCCACCAGGCGGCGGAACTTGAGGTACTTCTCGTACGACGCGAGCGGCGTCTTCGCCGCCAGCCAGGCCGACAGCGGCACCGCCGCGCGGCGCGTGGCCAGCGCCGGCGTGGCGCGCAGCAGCAGCACGTCGGCGCCCTCGCCGTAGCCGCCGACCAGAATCCAGTCGCCGGGCTGCGCCGCGTCGAGGGCGCGCGCCAGCAGCAGCAACGGTTCGGCGCAGCCGCTGCTGCCGATCTCGCCGAACAGCGGCGCGGTGAGCTGCGTCTTGACGTCGAAGCCGAGCGACTTGGCGAGGTCGGCGCTGGCGCGCGCGTCCGGCGAGGCGAGCGCGACGTGCTGGATCGCCTTCGCCTGCAGCTGCTGGCGCTCCAGCACGGTGCGGATGGCGGCGCCGAGATCGCGCCCGTAGCCGAAGTCGTTGGAGAACTTGCCGCCGGCCACCTGCACGGTCGCCTGCCGGTCGGTGCGCCACAGGTAGGTGAACTCGTCGGCGATCGACGCGGCGTCGACCAGCTCGGCAATCACCTCCTGGTCGCCGACCACCAGCGCCGCGGCGGCGTCGCCGAGCGTTCCTTCGAGGTCGCTCTCCGGCGCCGCGACGCGCACGTCGGCGGCGGCGACGAGCATGGCGTGCGCCGCACCGGCCTGCACGGTGCGCAGCGCCGCCAGCGCCGCACTGACACCGGCGCGGGTCGAGCCGGCAAAGTCGGCGGTGATCAACGCGCGCGGCAGATCGCAGGCGGTGGCCAGCACACCGGCCATCTGCTTCTCGGCGTAGGGCGGGCTGACGCTGGCGAAGTAGGCGCCGTCGACGCGCGCCGACGGATCGCCGAGACAACTCATCGACGCATCGATCGCCAGGGTGAGCGCGTCCTCGTCGTAGTTGGCGACGGCGATCTCGCCCTTCGCCTGGCGCGCCCCCCAGGCCTGCTCGATCAGCTTGCGGTCGAGACGATGGACGGGAACGTAGGTGCCGTAGCGGGTGATGCCGACCATCGAGTCGGTCTATGGCAGGAGACTGGCCGGTTCAAGGCAGTCGGGCCCCCATCCCAACCTTCCCCCGCTGCGCGGGGGAAGGGGTCTGATTGGCTGCTCGGCTCCAGCACCTACCCCGCGCGGCGGGAGTATCTTCCGGCTCCTTCCCCCGCGCAGCGGGGGAAGGTTGGGATGGGGGCCCCGACGAC
>JANRJF010000042.1:0-13637 GCA_033764095.1 Deltaproteobacteria bacterium
GCCTTCCTCTCGATCGTGGCGAGTGAGAATCTGCACCGCATCGGCGGTGGCGGCAGCTTCGATGTCGGACACCGGCACGGCGTCGGCTACCTGTTCGGCGTGCTGGCCGCCGGATTGCTGCCCTGGACGCTACTGCTACCCAGTGCGCTGCTCGGGTTGTGGCGCGAGCGCGCCAGGATGGCGGGGCGCGACGCCCGCCTCACCGCGCTGGCGTGGTGCGTCGCGGTCCTGGTCCCGCACGCGCTCGCCGCCAGCAAGCGCGGCGTCTACCTGCTGCCGCTGTACCCGGCGGTGGCGCTGCTGCTCGGCTGGTGGGCCGACCGCGTGATCGCCGGTGCGCTGCCCTTCCCGGTCGGCCGCCGCCTGATCGCCTGGCTCGCCTGGCCGCTGGCGCTGTTGTGCTTCGTGCTCGCGGCGGGCGCGCTGGCGCAATCGGCGCACGTGCCGTTGCTCGACGGCTTCGCGGCGCTGTTCGACGGTCGCACCGCGGCCGACGTCGCGGCGGTGCTCGACGCGCTGCCGGCGCGCGGCATGCTCTTCGCGACGCTGCTCGCGGCCGCCGGCCTTGCCGCGGTGTGCGCGGCCTTGAGCGCCCCGCGCAGCGCGTTCGCCGTCGCGCTCGGCGGGTTGCTGGTCGCCACCGGTTCGCTGGCGCTGGCGGTGCGGCTGGTCGTCATGCCGGCCATCGCCACGGCGCAGACGCGCCGGCCGTTCGCCGTGGCGCTGCGCGACGGGCTCGCCGATCCGAGCGCGCTGCACACCACCGCCAGTCTCGACTACGGCACGTTGTACTACTGGGGCGCGCCCCTGCCGGTGTACGACCCGCAGCGCGGCGACGAGCCGCCGCGATATCTGATGATGCCGGAGCCCGCCTGGCTGCGCGCCACGCCGGCGCTGCGCGAGACCTATCGCCGCGTGCCCGGTTTGCGCGTCAGCCGCCGCACCGACGAGGGCTATCCGGTCGTCCTCGAGCGGCGCGACGACGTCGCCGCGCCGCCGCCGAGCCCAGCGGCTGAGTAGACCGCGCTCACACCGCGCCGGCAATGCGCGCCGCAACGGGGCGGCCCGGCACCGCGTGCGGCGCTGACGGCCGCGCAAACGCCGGCGCCTGCGTGGCAACGTACAGACCGAGGCTCAGGTCGGTAAGCAGGCAGCCGACCGCGTACCAGTTCGGGATGAAGGTGGCGTGCCGATAGTGCCAGAGATCCCAGCCGACGCCGTGCGCGGCGATGCCGATCGCCAGCCACCAGATCGAGCCGCGCCAGCCGGCGATCGCCAAGCCGACGAACCACGCGACGCCGAGCAGCTCGCCGGCGAGCCACCCCGACTGTGGCGCCAGCAGCCAGCTCGACAGGTAGATCAGCGGCATCCCCGCCAGAAACACCGCGAGCAGCAAGCGCTCGATCACGGAGCCGCGCCGCCCACTCACGCGGATACCGGTGATCGCGAAGGTCGTGACGATGCCGCCGACCGCCGCGAGGTACACCGGCTGCAGCAGGTGCGCCGGCGACCAATCGGGCACCAGCCAGAAGGTGGAGAGGAGTTGCGCGTAGAGAAAGGCGAAGCCGACGAGGTCGCGGAGGAGCCAGTTGCGCTGTTCCATGTGCCGACCCGTACCAACCGCTCGGCGCCGCGCCCATGACAATCTACCGGCAGTTCCTGCCATCGCGCCACGCGGCGACGCGAATTGACAACCGTCACCTCGTCCCCTAGCGTCCGCCGCACATCACGCGGGCGTAATTCAGCGGTAGAATGCCAGCTTCCCAAGCTGGACGTCGCCGGTTCGACCCCGGTCGCCCGCTCTCTTCGAAAGCCCCTGTTCCGCAGGGGCTTTCTCATTCTCGAGGGTTCTCTCGACATCCAGCCTGACGTCGTTCAGGAACGGCAACCTCGCCGCAGCATCGCCGCGTGCAACGGTTGCGAGGTCCAACCTCCTGCCTGACTACCGGCTGTTGCCACCCACGCAGGCGAACTCGGCGCGCGGCGCTCGCCGACCCGATCCCGGCGTCGCCGTGCGCCTATGCGTCGTGGCCGACGCTCTTCAGCCCTTTCGCGACCGTCTCGAGGATCCGTCGTGACAGCGATTCGTCGCCCACCGCGCGCGCCAGGATGAGGGCGCCGACCATCGACGCGAAGAGCTGAATCGCACCGTCGGTGCGCTGCGATGCTTGCTTCGCCGGCACCAGGCCGGCGAGGGCCTCGAGACCCTCTTCGAGCCGCTTCGCGAAGACCTGCCGGACCCGCTTCGACTGCCGCGGCAGATCAGAACCGAGCGCGGCGACGGCGCAGCCTCTGCCGAGCGAATTTCGATGCCGCGGCGACAGGTAGCCGTCGATGATCCGCTCGAGCGCCTGGCGCTTGTCGGGTCGGCTGGCGCCCCGCACCCACATCTCGTTCGACTCAGCCAGGACCAAGCGCAACGCCTCCACGATGACGGCCTCCTTCGAGTCGAACTGGCTGTAGAACGCTCCGTGCGTGAGGCCGGCGGCCCGAGTGATGGCATCGACGCCGGCGCCGTCGATGCCGTGTTCCCGGAAGAGTCGCGCCGCCGCGGTGAGAATCCGTTGGCGATTTTCGCTCGCCGCCTGCTTGGAGACACGCACCAGATGATCCTCCGTTCCACTTGACTCTTTTGATGGCGCTCGTCATGAATACTGCACCACAATGATGACGGGCGTAATCGAAGGCAGGGTTAGCCGTTGGCGCGAACGATGGCAATCACGCCGCGCACGCTGGGAGGACACATGACGGAATGGAAGCAAACGTTCTGCATCCTCTGTTACGTCAACTGCGGGCTCGAAGTCGCGACCGAGGGGAGGACGATCTCCCGGGTGCGGGGCGATCGGGCCAACGCGCGATCGCAAGGCTACCTCTGCCAGAAGCCGCAGCGCCTGCAGTGGTATGGCGACCATGCCGACCGCCTGACCACGCCGCTCCGCCGCCGCCCGGACGGCACCCACGAGCCGATCAGCTGGGAGACGGCGTTCACCGAGATCGCCGCCCGCCTGAATGCGATTCGCGCCGAGCACGGCGGTGAGGCGTTCGCGTTCTACGGCGGCGGTGGGCAGGGCAACCACCTGGGTGGGACGGGTTTCTTGGCGCTGCAGGGCGCGCTCGGCGCCAAGAAGTACTTCAACGCGCTCTCTCAGGAGAAGACCGGTGACTTCTGGGTGAACGGCCGGCTGTACGGCGACCAGCTCTGCCACACCGCCGAGGACGTCGAGCACACCGACCTGCTGGTCGTGCTCGGTTGCAATCCCTGGATGTCGAACGGCTTCCAGGGAGCGCGCAACGAGGTCAACGAGATCAAGCAGACGCCCGGCCGCCGCATGCTCGTCATCGACCCTCGACGCACGGAGGTCGCCGACATCGCCGACCTCCACTTGCCGCTCCGACCCGGCACGGACGCCTTCCTCCTTGCCGCGATTCTGGCGACCATTCTCCGGCGCGGCGGCGAGGCCACCGAGTTCCTGTCGGCTCACACCGTCGGTTGGGAGGACGTTCGGTCCGTGCTCGCCCGCACCCCGATCGAGGCGTGGGTGGCACACGCCGGCGTCCCGCTCGCCGACGTCGAGCGCGCGGTCGATATGATCCTGGCGGCGCGGTCGATGGTCGTCAGGGTCGAGCTCGGGATCCAGCAGAGCCGGCATTCGACGCTGAATTCGTATCTCGAGAAGCTCCTCTACCTGGTGACCGGGAACTTCGGTCGACCCGGGACGAACGGCATCCATACCTGGCTTCTGCCGCTGATTCGCGACTCGCAGGGTGAGCGCTCGAGCGTGACGGGCCAGGAGATCATCGGCGGCCTGCTGCCGACCAACCGCTTCGCCGACGAGGTGCTGAGCGACGACCCGCGGCGAGTGCGCGCTGTCTGGGTCGAATCCACCAACCCGGCGAATACGACTGCCGATACCCCGCGCTTCGAGGCGGCGCTTCGCGCGCTCGACCTCTCCGTCGTCGTCGATGTCGCCTACACGGAGACGGCCCAGCTCGCCGACTACATCCTGCCGGCCGCGGCGCAGTACGAGAAGTGGGAGACGACGCTGTTCAACTTCGAGTGGCCGCGGAACTTCTTCCACCTCCGCGCGCCGCTCTTCGCACCGCTCCCAGGCACGCTCGCCGAGCCCGAGATCTACGCCCGCCTGCTGCACGCCATGGGCGACCTGCCCGGCGATGACGCACTGGGCGAGCTGCGCGAGTTGGCCGCGATCGATCGCGGTAGGATGATGCAGCGCGCGTTTCAGATGCTCGGGACGGACCCGAAGCTGGTGCCGATCGCGCCCATGCTGCTCTACCGAACGCTGGGCCCGACGCTGCCGGACGGCGCGGCGGCGGCGGCGCCGCTCTATGCAGGCTGCCAGCAGACGGCAATGGTGCATACCGTCGCCGTCCAGCGCGCCCTCGCGACGACCGCGGCTCCGCCGCTCCTCGGCGACCAGCTCTTCGAGAAGTTGCTGGCCAGCCGCTCGGGCTTCGTCTTCACCGCTCACGAGTACGATGAAATCTTCCAACTCGTGAAACACCCGGACGGCAAGATTCACCTTGCCGTGCCCGAGCTCCTCGACTGGCTCGCACGGCTCGACCCGGCGGCCGAGCCGAACGACCCGGCCTTTCCGTTCATCCTGGTCGCCGGCCAGCGGCGGATGCACAACGCGAACCAGATCTTCCGCACCCCCGCCTGGCGGAAGAGCGATCGGGATGGGGCGCTCCGCATCCATCCCGACGACATCGCCGCACTCGACGGAACCGACGGGGGCTGGATGGCCGTATCGACGCGGACCGGGCGCATTGTCTGCCGGGTGGAGAGCGACCCGTCCATGCGGCGCGGGTTGGTCGCTCTGCCGCATGGCTACGGACAGTCGTACCCCGACGGCAAGGGCGGCCGGGTCGTCGACGGACCGCGCCTGAACCTGATCACGGCTCACGACGACTGCGACCCGATCGCGGCGACCCCCTACCACAAGAACGTCGCCGTCCACCTGCAACCGGTCGTGGGCCCGGAAGCCGACGCCGCCGAAGCGGCAGCGGCGCGCGTGCACGCCGTCGCGGCCGCGTAGCGACGCGCCGCAGGAGCAACTGCCATGACGATGGAACAGCGCACGCCGGAAGTGAGAATGGCCACCGAGGGGCATGTCTGCGTGATCTCGCTGGACAACACCGCGAAGAAGAACGCCATCACCCCCGAGCTGATGTCGCAACTGTCGGTGCACCTCACGACCTTCGAAGACGACGACACCCTCTGGGTCGCCGTTCTGGACCCCGCCGGCGAGCACACGACCGCCGGCCTGGACATGCCCAAGTTCTTCGGTCCCACCGCTACGGCGAAGCCGATCCCGCAGGATCAGGTCGACCCCTTCGCACTCCACAGACGCACGACCAAGCCGGTGATCTCGGTGGTGCATGGCATCACCTACACGATCGGAATCGAGATGATGCTGGCGGGCGACATCGTCATCGCGGCCGACACGGCGCGATTCTGCCAGCTCGAGTCGAAGCGCGGCATCGCGCCGCTCGGCGGCGCGCACTTCCGCTACCTGACCCGCACGGGGTGGGGCAACGCGATGTACCACCTGTTCCTGTGCGACGAGTTCGACGCGCAGGAGGCACTGCGCCTCGGGTTCGTGCAGGAGGTGCATCCGTACGGCAGGCACCGCGAGCGCGCGATGGAGATCGCGCGGCAGATCTGCCAGTGCGCGCCCCTCGGGCTGCGGGCGACCAAGAAGGCGGCGCTGACCTACCTCGAGCAGGGAGAGCGGGCAGCGATCGAGGCCATCCCGTCCATCGAGCGGGCCGTCTTCGCCACCGAGGACTTCAAGGAAGGCGTGCAGTCATTCATCGAGCGGCGCGCAGCGCGCTTCCAGGGGCGGTGATTCGATGCAAGCTCCGACAGCGCTCGTCACCGGAGCCTCGTCCGGTATCGGCGAAGCAACCGCCGCGCGCCTCGCCCAGGCCGGCTACACGGTCTACGGCACCAGCAGGCGTGGCGCCCAGGCGGGCCAGCAACCATTCCCGATGCTGCCCCTCGACGTGACCAGCGACGACTCCGTCAACGCCGCCGTCCGGGAAGTGATACGGCTGGTCGGACGCATCGACCTGCTCGTGAACAACGCGGGCTTCGGCGTCGCCCCAGCCGGAGCGGAAGAGAGCTCGATGGCACAGACCCGGTCGATCTCCGAGACGAACTTCTTCGGGATCGTCCGGATGACGCGCGCCGTCGTGCCCCACATGCGCAACCAGGGCAGCGGTCGCATCATCAACATCGGCTCGGTGCTGGGTCTGTTGCCGGCTCCCTACATGGCGCTCTATTCCGCCACCAAGCACGCGATCGAAGGATATTCGGAATCCCTCGACCACGAGCTGCGCACGCGCGGCATCCGGGTGTCGGTCGTCGAGCCCGCGTACACGAGGACGCAGTTCGAGGCGAACTTGCTGGAGCCCGACGCGACGCTCGACGAGTACGCCACGGTTCGCGCTGCGGTGGGGCAGCGGATGCGGGACCTGCTGGCGAATGCGGACGAGCCCCGCGTCGTCGCCGACGTGGTGCTGAAAGCGGCGCGCGCGGCTCGCCCGAAGCTCCGATACACCGCCGGGGGCCTCGCCGCTCGCGTGGCGTGGCTGCGCCGACTTGCCCCCGCGCGCCTGCTGGACGCAGGAATTCGACGAGACCTGCAGCTCGACGCATCGTCGGCATCACCCAGACCCACGCCGGTCCGGGCCAAAGCGAGCCGGTAGCGCAGGTGCGCTCGGGCTTGATCGAGGAGGAGAGAGGGATGAAACCCGTGTGCTTGGTGATCGGCGCCGGTGCCGGCATTGGTGGAACCGTGGCGCGACGCTTCGCCCGAGAGGGGTATCACGCCTGCCTGTGTCGGCGCAGCGACGCAGCCGGGTTGAACAGGATGGTCGAGGCGATCGAGAGCGACGGAGGGTCTGCGACGGGATATCTCCTCAACGCCATCGAGCCAGACTCCATTGAGCAGCGCGTTGCTGCCATCGAGACCGACATCGGCCCCATCGAAGTCGCGATCTACAACCTAGGCGCCCAGATCGGCGACAGGGCCTTGAAGGACACGCCCCTCAAGGCGTTTGAGACCGGCTGGCGTCTGGGGACGCTCGGTCTGTTTCGCCTCGCCTCGACCCTGTTTCCATTGATGGAGGCGCGCCGCAGGGGAACGCTGCTCGTGACATCGGCTACGGCGGCGATGCGTGGAAACAGCGGCCAACATTCTCATGCGGCGGCCATGGGTGGACGGCGGATGCTCTGCCAGACACTCAACGCGGAGTTCGCGTCGAAGGGCATCCATGTGGTCCACATCGTAATCGACGGCGCCGTGGATGCCCCCGACACGTTGGGAAAGATGCTTGGACCGGAACGGTTCCAACAGTTGAGAGACACCCGCGGCAACGAACATGACGGCCTCATGCTGCCCACGCACATCGCGGAAACCTACGTGCACCTCGTCAAGCAACATCGATCCACTTGGACGCACGAGCTCGATCTCCGGGCTTTCTCCGATCGTCCGTGGTGGAATCACTGAGGACATCGGAGGACGCACATGACCCACGTCGACGACCACGGCAGTCAAGCGTCCGCACCAGACGTCGCAGTCATCGTCGGGGGCGGGCCGGGCATCAGCGCGAGTTGCGCAAGGCTGTTCGCGGAGCGCGGCATGCGCGTCGCCATAGCAGCCAGGGATCCCGAGAAACCGGTGCTGCAGAACCTGGCGAAGACGCACGGCGTGCACCGATACGCCTGCGACGCAAGCGACCCGGCGGCGGCGGGGCTGCTGTTCGACAGTGTCGTTCGGGAGCTCGGGTCTCCCACCCTCGTCGTCCACAACATCGACGGGCGGATGCTCGGTATCTTTCGCAAGGGGATCGTCGAAGCCGAGCCGAGCCTCGTGCTCGAGACGCTACGGAACTCGGCGTTCAGCGCGTTTCTGGTCGGTCAGCAGGCGGCCCGACTGATGCGCGAGAACACCGCCAGCCCCAACGGCGCGAAAGGCACGATCATCTTCACCAACGCGAGCGCCGCGCTGAAGGGCTTCCCGTTGAGCGCGGCCTTCGCAATGGCTTGTCAGGCCAAGGCGGGACTCGCTCAGAGCATGGCGAGGGAACTGATGCCGGAGGGCATCCACGTCGCACACGTGCCGATCGATGCCGCGATCGGTTGGACGCAGGAAGACGGCACGCGCGCGCACCGACTGGCCGGAACAACCGTCGACGACAACATGGCCGACCCCGACCACATCGCAGAAACGTACCTGCAGCTGCATCGCCAGCATCGCTCGACGTGGGCATTCGACGTCGTGCTGCGACCCTGGGTCGAGAAATGGTGACCAGCGCACGTGGCGCTGCACGCGATGTCGCGCCGAGGCGGATTCTCCCCAGTTGCTGCGCGTAACCGGCGTTGTGCAGGGCCGCGAAGGTCGACGCCGACGGAGAAGCAGCGCGCCTTCTGCGCGTCCCAAGCTGGACGTCGCCGGTTCGACCCCGGTCGCCCGCTCTCTTCGTCAACCCCCCGTTGCCCTGGGGGGTATCTTCTTTTTCGGGCGGTCGCGGGCTCGACGCGACGGTTGCGGGTCGGTTCCCACCCAGCCGCGTCATGCCCCGCCGCGGCTGGCTAGGCCGTAGGCAATTCGGAATTGCCGACGGTGACGGAACGGTATAGGTGCCGCCGCAGCGGAGGGGCTATGCACCGATGGAACGCAGCGGTGATCGCGGTCGGGCTCGTCCTGTTCGGCAGCGGGGCGATGGCGCTGCCAATGCAGACGTTCACTGTCAGCAATCTGAACGACACTGGCATGGGGAGCCTGCGCCAGGCGGTCGCCGATGCCAACGCCTCGGCCGGCTACGATGCCGTGGTCTTCGCCGCCGGCGTCACCGGGACCATCCAGCTCACCAGCGGCGCGATCGCGATCACCGAGACGGTGGAGATTCTCGGTCCCGGCGCACGCCTGCTGACCGTCGACAGCAACGAGCGCATCTTCACGCTGAGCTCCGCCGGCCCACGCCAGGACGTCTTCATCGGCTACCTCACCCTCGCCGGCGGCACCGCGCCGCTGTTCGGTAACGGCGGCGCCATTCTCAGCAGCGGACAGAATCTTTTGATGGAGGGCGTCACGCTGAGCGGCAACAGCGCCCCGAGCGGTGAAGGGGGAGCGATCTCGGTGACCGGCGCGAACCTCAGCATCGTCGACTCGACCATCGCCGGCAACACGGCGCAGAAGGCCGCCGGGCTGCATGTCGTCGCCGGCGACCTGTTCCTGCTGCAGGGCACCGTCAGCGGCAACCAGGCGAGCGACAGCGTCGGCGGCATCAAGCTGGAGTTCTCCACCGGCGGCCTCTACAACTCGACCATCGCCGACAACCAGGCGATGTTCTCGCAGGGCGGCGTACTCAACAACCAGGGCGGGGCTGTCAGGCTGCGCAGCACGATCGTCGCCGGCAACCGCGACGGCGCCGGCGGCAGCGACCTGGTGCGCTTCGGCGACAGCTCGACCTACAATGTCGAGGAATCGCTCATCCAGACTCCCCCGGCGCCGAACACCATCAACGGCACCGACGACGCCAATCTGGTCGGCGTCGATCCTCAGCTCGCCGCGCTGGCCGACAACGGCGGTCCGACCGATACCCAGGCGCTGCCGTATTTCAGCCCGGCGATCGACCGCGGCTTCAGCCTGGAGGTCAACACGTACGATCAGCGCCAGGCACCCTTCCGGCGCGTGGTGCGGGACGGCACCGACATCGGCGCCTATGAGCTGCAGAGCTTTCCGGGGGCCGCGCCGACGCTGGCGCCGCTCGCCCTCGCCGCGCTCTGCGCTCTGCTGTTGCTCGCCGGCTGCGCTACGCTGCGAGGCTTCGGCAGCGGCACCTGACGCCGGCGCGACCCGCGGCATGATGCGCGCGGCGATGGCGGACACCGCCGCGCGGTCGCCCAGCGTCGCGCCGCCGCTCGCCTGCCGCGGCGCTGGCGACCCGCAACCGTCCCGTGCGAGGCGGCCAGCCCACCACGTTGCGGCAGCGTGATAGTCCCGCGAGGATCGGACCGGTCGGAGAGGAAGACCCATGAATTCAATGCTCATCGCGTCGGCGAGTGTGACGATCATCTTCGCCGGCGCTCTGCTCGGGATCGGCCTGCAACGCCTGTTGCCCGGTCACCACCTCAGCAAAGAGACGCAGGACGTCGTGAAGCTCAGCGGGGGAATGATCGGCACCCTGACCGCGCTGGTGCTCGGCCTGCTGGTCAGCTCCGCCAAGACCTCCTTCGACATCGCCAACAGTGGGATCGTTCAGACCAGCGCCAAGGTCGTCCTCCTGGACCGCGCCCTGGCCCGCTACGGGCCGGACGCGGACGCTGCCCGCGAACAACTGAAGCGTTCCGTCGCCGCCGTCATCGACACATTGTGGCCGTCGGAGAGAACCGCTGGATCGACGCTGGTCACCATGGAGCAGGGCAAAGGCGTGGACCTGCTGCAAGACGCACTGGGCGCCCTGCAGCCGCAGAGCGAGGCACAGCGCGAGGCGCTGAGCCAAGCCCGGCAGATCGTCACCGACGTCAACCAGGCCCGCTGGCTGTTCATCGAGCAGGAACACGGTCAGCTGCCGGTGCCGCTGCTGGTGATCCTGGTGTTCTGGCTCACGCTCCTGTTCGTCAGCTTCGGCCTGTTCGCCCCACCGAATACGACCGCCGTCACGGTACTTCTCGTCGGAGCATGCGCCGTCTCCGCCGCGATTTTTCTGGTGATCGAGATGAGCCAACCGATCGAGGGCTTCATCACGATCTCCAGCGCGCCGATGCGGAATGCGCTTCAACACCTGAACCAGTAGCGCGATCTACCGATGGCCGGATGCGCGCGACGCAGGCGAGGACCGCCTGCCCATGCGACGTTCGCCCGTCGTAGACCGCTACCAGCCGCGAACGACCTCAGCACCCGAAGCGGCGCAGCCAGGCGAGCAGCAGCGCATTCACCACCTGCGGCGCTTCCTGCTGCACCCAGTGTCCGACCTTCGCCACGTGATGCAGCTCGAGATCGGCGCACAGCCCGCGCATCGGCTCGGCAAACTCGGGACGGAGCCCGGGATCCCATTCCGCCGTCACCATCAGAGCAGGCAACTCGAGCCGGCGCGTACCGACCGCCGGATGCTCCGCCGCGTTGCGATCGATGTTGCGATACCAGTTGACCCCGCCGCGGAAGCCGGTGCGCTCGTAAGTGCGGAAGTACTCCTCCAGCACCGCCGGAGAATCGAGCGGCGTACCGAGCGGCGGCCATTTCTCCGGGTTGAGGAACGGATTCATATCGAGCCGCCCGTCCGCGAAGGCGAGACGCACCAGCTCCTCGATCGGCGTGCCGCTGCGCAGGATGCGGGTGAGGATCGGGCGCACCTTCGCATCCATCTCGGCTTCGGCGACGCCGGGCTGCTGGAACCAGGCGACGTACTGCCGCTCGACGGCGCCGTCGACGAGGGCGAGATGCTGCGCGAGGCTCGGGAACGGCATGTAGGGGGTGCAGATCCCCGCCACGCCGAGCACGCGCTCCGGATGCAGGATCGGCATCGCCCAGGCGACGAAGCCGCCCCAGTCGTGACCGACGAAGACGGCGCGCTCGATCTCCAGCGCGTCGAGCAGTCCGACCAGATCGCCGGTGAGCTCGGTGAGCCCGTAGGCCTCGACCGCAGTCGGCGCGCTGCTCGCGCCGTAGCCGCGTTGGTCAGGGGCGATGGCGCGAAAGCCCGCTCGCGCGATCGGCGCGAGCTGATGACGCCAGCCGAAGGCGAGGTCGGGAAAGCCGTGGCAGAAGACCACCGCTGGCCCGGCGCCGAGCTGGTGCGTCGACAGCGTGATCGCGGCGCCGTCGCGCCGGCCGCCGTCTCGGCGCGGGGAGAGCCGAATCGCCGCGGCAGGCGGAAAGGTCGTCATGCGCAGCGGCCTCCATCGTCGAAGACGCCGATCGTGTCCAGCCCCGACAGGCTCGGGTAGCGCTCGAAGCAATGGTCCCGCGATCGGCGTGCACACCGACGCGCAAGCGGTGCAGGACGCTCCAACACCGTCTAGCCGCGAACCAGGGCGAGTTGCCCAGGCTGATCACCACTTGCGCGCCGCGCCCAGTGTCGTGTCGCTGCAATCCCCGCTACAGGTCGGGGCCCCATGACCATGCGCGCCGAGCCCGTCCGGATCACCGTCGACCCGCTGCTCGCCCGGCTGGCGTACCGCTGCCATCCGAACGGCTGCCCGCGCGAGCGCACCTGCTGCGTCGGCCTGGCGGTCAGCGTATCGCGCCGCGAACGGCGCGGCATCGACGGCTTGATGGACGAGCTCAGTCGCCTGGTGCCGGCGCTGCGCCGCCCGGACGGCTATGCGGACGTGTTCAGCGAGGGCACCGACGGTCTCGAGCTCGAGCCGCGCGACGAACGCGGCACCTGTCCGTTCCTGTTCCGCCACGGCGATCGGGCGCTCTGCAGCATCCACGCCGTGGCGCTGCAGAGCGATCGCCCGGTGGCGGCCGTCAAGCCGCGCGCCTGTCGCCACTGGCCGCTGGTCCTCGAGCCCCACCGGCGCGGCCTGCGCATCAGCGTCCATCCCAATGCGCAGGCCATCGGCTGCGTCGCGCCGCTCGCCGAGCTGCCGGGCCAGCCGTCGATCCGCGAGGCCTTCGCCGCCGAGATCGAGGAGCTGCGCCGGTTGGCCGGTTGAGCGCGACCGGCAACGCGCCTGCCCTGCCCGGGCGGGCGACGCCGCTTGACCGCCGTCTCCTCGATTTGCGCAAGACGAATCGCGCGCGACACCAGACCAAGCCGCGCCTGACGAGGTGACCAATGGAACTGAAGCTCGAGGTTGTGGTGCTCCCAGTCGCCGACGTCGACCGGGCCAAGCAGTTCTACAAGCGGCTGCAGTTCCGCGAAGACATCGACTTCGCCGGCGCCGACGGCTTCCGCGTCGTGCAGCTGACACCGCCCGGCTCGGCCTGCTCGATCATCTTCGGCGCGGGCGTGACCGAGGCAAAGCCCGGATCGCTAGACCGCCTGGTGCTGGCGGTCTCCGACATCGACGCGGCGCGCGACGCGCTGCAGGCACAGGGCATCGAGGTCAGCGTCTTCCACGATGCCGGCGGCGGCCTCGGCGGCGGGTTCAACGCCGATCCCAAGACGCGCGCCAGCGGCCCCGATCCGCAACGCCGCTCCTACGCGTCGTATGCCGCGTTCCGCGATCCCGACGGCAACCGCTGGCTGTTGCAGGAGATCACGCAGCGGCTTCCGGGGCGCGTATGAGCCTGGAGGTCGCGGCGCTCGCGCAACTGCTGCGCGAGACCGGCGAACACCACGGCGCCTTCGAGGCGGTGGCCCCCAAGCACGATTGGTGGGACTGGTACGCCGCCTATATGCATGCACGCCAACACGGCAGCACGGCGGAGGCGGCGGCCGCCGCCGCGGCGCGCTACATGGCCGAGGCCCGGCGCGTCGTCGTCGCGCCGGGCTGAGCGGCGCGTCGCGACCCACGTGCGGCCGCGTCGTGGCGGGCCGAGTGTCGCCAGCCTCCAGCCGGCGCGCTGCCGCGGACCGGGGCGCGGGGCCGGGCGGGCGCGCCCCGCCCCCCGGGGGGGGGGGGGGGGAGGTGCCACGGCGCCCCCGGGGGCACGGTT
>JANRJF010000043.1:0-28525 GCA_033764095.1 Deltaproteobacteria bacterium
AAGGCCAACCACCAAGGCACCAAGACACCAAGCGGACCTCAGACCTTGGTGCCTTGGTGTCTTGGTGGTGATCTTCTAAGCGGCGAGGACGCGCGTTTCTCGCCCGAGTGTTCCGGCCCGGCCGGTGGCGGCACTAACAGCCAACAGCCTAACAGCCTGTCTCCGGTAGCCAGCTCACCGCTGCGGGAGTAGTGTCCGGCGCGGGAGGAGCTCGCATGTCGACCGCCAACCGCTACGCGCGACCGGTGGACGAAGCCCAGTGGGACATCGCCGGCAGCTTCGACACCACCTTCAAGTGGGAGTACGCCGACGGCCGCGACGGGCTGCTGGCGCTCTACGAGAAGGGCAAGAACCTGCAGTGGAACACCAACCAGCGCATCGACTGGTCGCAGGATCTCGATCCGGAGAACCCACAGGAGCTGCCGGACGAGTCGATCAGCATCTTCGGCTCCGACGTCTGGCACAAGCTGACCGCGAAGGAGCGCGCCAACCTGCGCCGCCACGTGCAGTCGTGGCAGCTCTCGCAGTTCCTGCACGGCGAGCAGGGCGCGCTGGTGTGCACCGCCAAGATCGTCCAGCAGGTGCCCAACGTCGACGCCAAGTACTACGCCGCCACCCAGGTCATGGACGAAGCGCGCCACGTCGAAACCTACGCTCGCCTGCTGCACGAGAAGTTCGAGCTCGCCTATCCGATCACCCCGACGCTGAAGCGGCTGCTCAACGACGTGCTCAGCGACTCGCGCTGGGATCTCACCTACCTCGGCATGCAGGTGCTGATCGAAGGGCTGGCGCTGGCCGCCTTCGCCTCGATCCGCGACCAGGCGAAGAACCCGCTGGCGCGCGCGGTCAACGCCTACGTCATGCAGGACGAGGCGCGCCACGTCGCCTTCGGCCGCCTGGCGCTGCGCGACTACTACCCGCAGCTGACGCAGCACGAACGCGACGAGCGCGAGGAGTTCGCCGTCGAGGCCTGCTACCTGATGCGCGACCGCTTCCTCGCCGAGGAGGTATGGGAGACGCTCGGCCTGCCGGTCGAGGAGTGCGTGCGCTACGTCGACGCCTCCTCCGACATGCGCGCCTTCCGCTCGCGCCTCTTCACCCGCATCGTGCCGACGATGAAGGACATCGGCCTCTGGGGCCAGAAGATCCGCCGCGCCTACGCCAACATGGGCATCCTCGGCTTCGGCGACGTCGATCCGTCGGTGCTCACCGCCGAGGACGAGCGCGTCGCGGAGGAACTTGATCGGTTGCGTCAGTAGCCACAACGACATGGCGGCACAACGACCCCACGAGAGCGTGGGGTCGTCGTGCCGCCGTGTCGTTGTGGCTCAGGCCGATACCGAGATGCCGCGGCCGCGCATCACGCCGACCGCGTCATCGAGCAGCGCTGCCGCTGCTTCGTTGCCGCGCAGCACCGCGTCGAAGTGCGCCAGGCCGAGGCCGCGGACGAACTGGTAGCCGGAGTCCTCGTCGACCAGCTCGCTGATCGGCGGGGTGTGCTTCGCCACCTCGGCGAAGGCGCCCGGCGGCGGCATGGAGCGGAACATCTCGTGCATCTCGGCGGCGCGGTCGCAGAAGTGCATGTGGTCGGCGTTGTCGAGCACCAGCAGGCGCGGCGTACCGGGGGTGCGCGCCTGCAGCTCGCGCATGCCGTAGAGCGGCAGCAGCGAGTCGCGCTCGGCGACGAGATAGGTCGTCGGGACGACGCGCGACCAGGTGCGGTCGAGCGCCTCGACCAACGCCTGCACCGGCATGTGCGAGCCGCCGCCGGCCGGCGCCAGCGGCAGCGCCGCGCCGATGCGCGGCTCGCGCGCTGCGACCATCAGCGTCGTCCAGCCGCCGAAGCTGTGCCCGGTGATGCCGATGCGGTCGCGATCGATCAGCGGCGCGATCGCGGCGTCGGCGCCGCCCAGCACCGCGTCGAGCATGGCGACGGCGTCGGCCGGCCGCATGGCGATGAAGTGCTCGAGCAATTCGGGCGTGTCCTCGATCTTCATCCCCTGCGCCTGCTGCAGCATGAGCATGAGGATGTCGTGGATGGTGTTGCCAACGTGGTCGACCGAGGCGACGACGTAGCCGTGGCTGGCCAGGTGCGTGCAGAAGAACGTGCTCTGCCGCCGATGGCCGCCGAAGCCGTGCGAGAACAGCAGCAGCGGATAGCGGCCGCTCTGCGGCGCCGCGTCGCGCACCGCCTCCTGCCAGGGCGACGGCAGGCCGGGGATCAGCTCATAGGCGTCACGCGTCGCCGGCGCGACGTCCTGGCCCCGTACTGCGTCGCTCGCCGGGTACCACAGCTCGACCGGCAGCTCCCGCTGTCGCGCGGCATCGCTGACCGTCAACGAACGAACCCCGACCGGAGACGCCCCACGCACGAATGGATCGTATGCCATTGGCGCAGCCAACTTGGACGCGCCGCGAATTTCAAGAGAAGGCCGATGGCCGATGGCCTACGGCCTATGGCTGGGGAAGAACAGTCGTCGCCGATTCCTTCCCCCGCGCGAGCCGGGGAAGGCTAGTATGGGGGCCCTTTCGACCACAGGCCACCAGCCGCAGGAGTCCGCATGACGAGCATCCAGCAACCATCCAATCCGACCCAGACGGCGATGCTGCACACCTGGGAGGTGCATCTCGCCGCCGATCTCGCCGCGCACGACGTCGAGGCGACGACGGCGGCCATGACCGCCGAGCCGAGTGTGCTGCACATGGCGACGATGACCGACGTCTGCGGTGGCGCGTCGACCGCCGCCAATCGCCCGATCGACTGGACGCAGCGCGCGTGACCATGCTGCGCCAGCTCGCCGAGGATCTGTGGGTAGTCGAGCGACCGCTGCGCTTCGCCGGCGTCGAGGTCGGCACGCGCATGACCGTCGTGCGGCTGCGCGACGGCAGCCTGTTCCTGCACTCGCCGGTGGCGCTCGACGAGGCGCTGCGCGCCGCGCTGCTGCGCGTCGGCGTGCCGCGCTACGCGGTGGCGCCGAACCGCTTCCACCACCTGTTCGTCGGCGACTATCGGCGCGCCTTCTCCACGGTGCGCCTGTTCGCCGCGCCGGGGTTGGCGGAGAAGCGCACCGATCTGCAGTTCGACGCGGTGCTCTCGGCGGTTCCCCCGCCGGACTGGGCCGGGCAGCTCGACCAGGAGTTCTTCGCCGGCCTGCCGATCATGAACGAAGTCGTCTTCGCGCACCGCGCCAGCCGCACGCTGATCACCGCCGACCTGGCGTTCAACTTCGGCCCCGCGGCGCCGTTCGCCACCCGTCTCGCCTTCCGCCTGGTCGGCGCCTACGGCCGCTTCGGGCCGTCGCGGGTGGAGAAGCTGCTCGTGCGCGACCGCGCCGCGGCGCGCGCCGCGCTGCAGCGCATCCTCACCTGGGACTTCGACCGCGTCGTCGTCACGCACGGCGCGGTGCTCGAAAGCGGCGGCCGCGAAGCCCTGCGCGCCGGCTACGCCTGGCTGTTGAAATGAAGCGATGAGCGATGAGTGGTGAGCGATGAGGGGTCGCATCCGCGCACTCATCGCTCATCGCTCGTCGCTCATCGCTTGTTACTCATCGCTCATCGCTTCCTGGCCAGCCAGCGGTGCACCAGCACCAGCGGGATGGTGAGCGGCGCCGCCATCGCGCCGTACAGCAGCGCGGTGATCAGGACGCCGTCGGCCATCGGATCGGCGACGCCGGGCGCCGCCGGGAACAATGACGCCTTGAGCAGCAGTGCGAGGTTGGTGTTGCGGATGGCGGCCTCGATGGCGATCGAGCCGGCGTCGGCGCGCGACAGGCCGAGCGCCCAGGACGGCAGCGTGCCGGCCTGCTGCACGGCGACGGCGAAGAGCAGGATGATCAGCAGCGAGCTGCCGGCGAGCGCGTCACCGCCCAGGCGTCCGGCGCCGGCCGAGCCGATCGCGATCAGCAGCACCACCGCCAGGCTGGCGCGGATGCACCAGCGGGCGATCAGCTCGCGCCGGTGATGGGGCAGCGGCGCGCCGGCGATCATGCCGAGCCCCAGCGGCACCAGCAGGCAGGCGGCGATATCGAAGGCAATCGCCCCGATCGGCATGACGAAGTCGGCGCGCACCAGGTCGTCGGCCAGCAGCCGCAGGACGATCGGCGTCGTCACCATGCAGGTGAGCGTCACCATCGCGGTGAGGGCGATCGACAGCGGTACGTTGCTGCGCGCGAACCAGGTGACGACGTTCGACATCGCGCCGCCCGGCATGGCCGCGACCAGGATGAGCCCGAACCCGAGCCCGGGCGGCGGGGCGAGCGCGGCGGTGAACGCCATCGCCAGCAGCGGAATGCCGACCACCTGGATGACGAAGCCGACGACGAACGCCTTCGGCTGGCGGAAGACGGCGACGAAGTCGTCGAGCCGCAACGTCGCGCCCATGCCGAACATGGCGAGCGCCAGCTGCACGGCGGCGAACCACCACTCGTGGCGGATGTAGAGGTCGAACACGGGCGTGGGGAATGCGCGCGCCCCCGTGAACGGGCGCGTGCGCGCTCAGCGCGGAATCGCGGCGCGCGCCTGCTGCACCATCGCCACCAGCACCTTGCGCGCGTCCAGGGCGGTGCGGACGTCCTGCGGGAAGTTGATGCGTACGCCCTGCAGGCGCTCGCCGACCGTGGCGCGGATGCGCATGCCCATGCGGTCGATGCCGGTCATGGTCGCTGCGTCGGCCGCCAGGTTGGCGAAGGCGCGACAGTAGAGCAGCATCGCGTCGGCGTGGTCGGCGTTCATGTGCGCGATGATGCCGGCGGCGGCGTCGGCGAGCGGATCGGGGGCGGCGGCGCGGTAGGCGTCGGCCTCCACCCAGCCCATCGCACCGAAGCCGGCGACGTAATAGAGCGCCTCGACGCTCAGGCGGTAGAAGGCAAAGTCGCCGAAGTCGACCCAGTAGCGGGCGTTCTCGTGGCGCCCCAGATAGTCGTCGCGCACCGCGGCGCGGTCGGCCTCGCCGACCGGATCGACGCGTCCGACCAGCGTGGCGCGCGCGCCGGCGAGCGGATCCTCGTCCCAGCCGGGCTGCGTCACCAGCAGGCTGGCGTGCGGATCGGCCAGCAGGTTCTGCGTGTGCACGGCGAGGCGGCTGATCAGCAGCGTCGGGTTGCCGGCTGCGTCGACGCCGTACGGCGCCACCGAGCCGAACGGCGCGCCCGCGTGCTTGGCGAGCCGCGTCGACAACGTCCCGACGCGCCCCAGGTGCACCAGCGTGCGGGTGCGCTCGGCGAACGGCGGCTCGGGGACGGCCGGGGCGGCCGGTTGCTGCCCGCCGCCGACGTGATCGCTGCTGCTCGGAACCTCGTGCATGCGGACTGCTGTAGCCGATCGGTGCGGGAGGGGGAACTGAGGAAGGTTGTTGGTTGTTGGGGTGTTAAGTTGTTAGGTCGGACAGGGCTCGTATTCGAATCGAGAGTCCGACCCAACAACCAGCAACCTGACAACCTCCCTCCATGGATCTCGCGGCGACGCTCAACCAGTCCTGCCACTGCATCACCGTCGACCACGACAAGCTGCGCGACTGCCTGGAGACCGGCGCGGCGACCGCCGGCGTGCACGCCTCGATCCTCGCCAACCAGCCGCACCTGTTCGCCGCCTCGCCGGTTTTCCTTTCACGCGAGCAGCTGGCGCGCATGCAGGCGGTGGTGACGGCGATCGAGACGGTCGTGGCGAGCGAGGGCTTCCACGCCTGGGCGATGCACCTCGCGCCGCCGCCGGCGCGGGTTGACCACGGCCCGCGCGGCGTCTTCCTCGGCTACGACTTCCACCTCGGCGCCGACGGACCGCAGCTGATCGAGATCAACACCAACGCTGGAGGCGGCCTGCTCAACGCGGCGCTGGCGCGTGCCCAGCAGGCATGTTGCAGCGAGGTCGAGCTGGCGGTCGCCGGTGCCACCTGCGCCGATCCCGCCGCGGCGTTCCTCGAAATGTTCCGCGCCGAGTGGCGCCTGCAGCGCGGCGGCGCCGCGCCGCTGGCGCGCATCGCGATCGTCGACGACGATCCGCCGGCGCAGTACCTCTACCCGGAGTTCCTGCTCTTCCAGGAGCTGTTCCGCGCCGCCGGCATCGCGGCGGTGATCTGTGATCCGCGCCAACTCGTGCATCACGACGGCGGCTTGTGGACCGACGGCGCGCGCATCGACCTGGTGTACAACCGGCTCACCGATTTCGCGCTCGTCGCGCCGAGCAGCGCCGCGCTGGCGTCGGCGTACGCAGCCGGCGACGTCGTGGTCACCCCCAATCCGCACGTCTACGCCCGCTACGCCGACAAGCGGCATCTCGTCGCGCTGTCCGACGCGGCGCGGCTGCGTGCGTGGGGCGTCGCCGACGCCGACGTCGCGTTGCTCATTGCCAGCGTGCCGGCCACCCGCCTGGTTGACGCCGCCGAGGCCGACGCGCTGTGGGCGGCGCGCAAGCAGTTCTTCTTCAAGCCGATCGACGGCTACGGCGGCCGTGCCGCCTACCGCGGCGACAAGCTGACGCGCGGCGTCTGGCAGCAGATCCTCGCCGGTCGCTACATCGCCCAGCGCCTGGTGCCGCCCAGCCAGCGCACCATCCAGCTCGACGGCGCCGAGGTGCCGCTCAAGCTCGACCTGCGCAACTACGTCTACGACGGCGTCGTGCAGCTGGTCGCCGCCCGCCTGTACCAGGGCCAGACGACCAACTTCCGCACCGCCGGCGGCGGCTTCGCGCCGGTGTTCACCGAGGCCTAGTCGTACAGTTGCGATCGCCGAGGTGCCTAGCTCTCGCCAACGCACCGGCGATCGCTGGCGCGCAATATTCTGCGCAGCCGCGCAATTGACGATCCGCAGGCTGAGGTTTAGAAAGCGATTGCGATGGATGGTCGTGCGACACCGCGTGTGGCGGTGCTGGCGCTGTTCGCGATGCTGCTGAGCAGCGTCTGCTGGTGTGCACCGCTGCAAGCCGCGCCCTCGTCAGCATCACACGCATGCTGTGACCATTCCCGTTCATCGCACCCCTCGGTTCCTGCGCCGCACGGTAATACGAGTTGTCCGGGTTGTGCCGCGCATCAACTCCGTTCCGCCGAGCTGACTAGCCCGGCGAGTGCGTTACCCGTGCCTGGTGTGGCGATTCTCGTACCAGTCGTGTCGTCGGCCATGGTGCCGACGCACATGATTCGCCTGCCGAGTGCAGGCTACCCGGCCGCGCCGCGCGCGGTGCTGTCCTCCACCTGCGTCCTGCTGCTCTGAGCGACTCCACGCTCTGAGCCACGGCGCGCGCCGCACAGCGCGCCGGCGTGCGCGCCGCACGACGTGCTCCCGTGCGCGGAGTCTCCGCGCCACAGGGCAGTTGCTTGGGCGGTGCCGCGTCGTCCCGTCCTCAACTCGGCGCCGGCTGCGACGAGTCGAGCGCGAGCCGTGGGAGGAACTCCATCCCCGGATGGGCCGTTGGATGGCACCGCCCACCCGGGACCTCTGACGGGCAGAAAGGAGAAGCAGACGATGACGATACGAAGGGCTCACCAAGGTGCGTGCGCGGTCGCGGCATTGTTCCTGATTGGCAGCTGGAGCACGCCGGCCAGTGCCGACCCGATCACCGATGAGAACGTTGTCGAGCATGTACAGAACGCGCAGACGGCGGCGGATCACGATCAACTCGCCGCATTCTTCCGAGCCAAGGCCGCTGAAGCCGCCAAGAGCGCACAACGTCATCGCGGCATGATCGGCGTGATGCGTTCCAAGCCACCGTCAAACTGGCGCCGGCACTGTGAGCGCCTCATGCACAACTCGGAGAAGCAGGCGGCCGACTACAAGGCGCTGGCAGCCGAACAGCAGCAGCTCGCAGCGACTGCCGGCCAACCGGGCATGCAGCACGGGATGTGACCGGCTGATTGGGTCGGGGCCTCAACCAAAGGAGGTGCGAGCCCGGCGAACGGCGTCGGCAGGCTAGGGCGAAAGAGTATTCACCCACGCGCCGTCAGTGCGGCGCGACAGTTATGGAGAAGACCATGTTCGCGATTCGATCAATGCACCACAATCACCCCCGGAAGATGATGGACCTGGCGCTCGCCGCGCTGCTGATGCTGGCCTTGTCGGCGACGACGGTGCACGCCCAGGTGACCGACGAGAACGTCGACGCCGCCGTGGCGTCGGCCAAGACGGCGGCCGACCACGAGGCCCTGGCGACGTACTTCAGCGGCAAGTCGAAGCAGGCACTGGCCAACGTCGAGATGCACAAGAAGATGGCCGGGGCGTTCAGCGGCAAGGCGGCGAGTAGCTGGGAGGCGCACTGCAACTCGCTGATCAAGTCCTTCCAGCAGCAGTCGGAGGACTATGCGTCGCTGGCGAAGGAACAGGCAGCGCTCGCCAAGGGTATGAGTCACTAGGAGACGGCCCTCGCTGCACGTGCGATCCGCCTACGGACGCAGGCGGGTCGCACCGTGCGGGCCATTCGAGAGCGTCGGCAACGTGGCGCGACCCACGGGTCGTGCCACGTTGCGTTGCGATCAGCGTCTCAGCATCACGGGCCGACCAGCCCGAACCCGCCGAGGACGCCGGCGACGGCCATGATCAGCAGCGGTGAGATCTTCGTCTTCACCAGCAGCACGCAGCTCACCATGGTGATCGCGTAGGCGGCAGCGGTGTGGTCGGAGGAGCGCACGACGGTGACGCCGCTGGCGAACAGCAGGCCGAGGCTGACCGGACCGAGGCCGCGCTCGAAGGCGATGCGCCACTTGGCGTCGCGGAAGCGGTCCCAGGTGCGGCAGGCGATGTACATGAGGACGCTCGACGGGCCGAGGATGGCGGCGACGGCGATCAGCGCGC
Organism: Deltaproteobacteria bacterium; assembly: GCA_033764095.1. Classification (GTDB taxonomy): domain Bacteria; phylum Desulfobacterota; class Binatia; order HRBIN30; family CADEER01; genus JBDTMT01. The sequence goes on from JANRJF010000043.1 coordinate 8,778, forward strand.
CGACCAGCCCGCCGGCCTTGAGCCCGACCAGGCTGACGATCATCGAGCTCGGACCGGGCGCCGCCTCGGCGAGGGCGTAGATGGCGGCGAACTGCGAGTCGGTCATCCAGCGGTTGCCGTGTACGGCGGCGCGGTGGATCTCCGGCAGGATGGTGTTGCCGCCGCCGAGCGAGACCAGCGACAGCGACAGGAAGACGGTGGCGATGCGCCACCAGGTGCTCAGCGTGTCGTCGCTCACCGCGGCTCCGTCGGCGCCGCCGCGCCGCGCGGCCAGAACCACAGCATCGCCAGCGGCGCCAGCACCACGACCACGATCGGCAGCGAGATCTTCAGCACGCTGACGCCTACGAAGGCGGCGATGCCGAACAGCATCGCGTCCCACTGGCGCAGGTAGTTGCCGACGATCTTGAAGCCCATCGACAGCGCCATGCCGGCGGCCGCGGCGACGACGCCGGAGAGCACCGCCTGCAGCGCCGGGATGTGGTGGAAGTGGAAGTAGACCCAGCCGGCGGTGATCAAGATCGCCAGCGGCACGCCGAGCAGGCCGGCGAGCGCGGCGAGCGCGCCGGGCAGGCCGCGGAAGCGCGCGCCGACGTAGATCGCCATGTTGACCTGGTTGGGGCCGGGGAACAGGCGGGTGATGGTGAGCGCGGTGAGGAACTGCTCGTCGGTCATCCACCGCCGCTCTTCGATGACGATGCGGCGCGTCCACGCCGACAGGCCGCCGCCGAAGCTCGACAGCGCGATCTGCAGAAAGCAGCCGGCCAGCGCCGCCAGGCTCGGCGCGACGACCGGCTCGGTCGCGTCACTCATGCGCGAAGTGCGGATCGTGCGGCAGCTCGCCCTCGTGATGCGTGTCGGGCTTGAGCGGATCGGGCGCTTCGTACGGCTTGGCTTCCTTCCAGTCGTGCTCGAAGACCTTGCGCAGCGCCTTGATGGTGTGGCCGTCGTGCGTGATCACGCCGAGCTCGCGGCGCAGGTCGAAGGCGCTGCGGTCGATGTTCATCGAGCCGACCAGGGCGCGCTTGTCGTCGACCAGCAGCAGCTTGGCGTGCAGCTTGAGGTGCTTCTGGCGGCGGATCTTCACCCCCGAGCGGTCGAGCAGGCGCAGCGAGGAGAAGGTGTCGAGGATGTCCCAGTCGCTGATGCCGTGCTTGCCGCCGCACAGCAGGTCGACCTTGACGCCGCGGTCGCGCGCCGCGGCGATGCGCTCGACGATGGTCGCGTCGACGAACTTCGGGTGCTGGATGAGCAGCTCGTCCTTCGCCGCGTCGATGAACCAGGCCATGTGCTGGCGGGCGTTGTTCGAGCTCCACAGCAGGCCGGTCTCGTGCACCGGCTCGAACGGCTTGCGGTGCCAGTCGGCCTCGAAGCCGGCGATGATCTCGGCGACCTGATTGGCGACGCGGGTGACGATGCCGTAGTCGCGCGTCTCGGTAAAGTACTTGGTGCACATGTTGAAGGTGGCGATCAGCGCGGTGTGGTCGTCCACCACCACCGACTTCTCGTGCGTCACGGCGAAGGCCGGGTTGGTCCACTCGACCTTGATGCCCTTCTTGCGCAGCGCGGCGAACGACTCGTCGTTGGCGCGATCGCCCGAGGAGCGGTGGGGATTGAGCATCACGCGCACCGTGACGCCGCGTTCGTGCGCGCGTACCAGCGCCGACATGATCGCCGAGTCGGTGAGGGTGAACTGCTTGACGCGCAGCGTCTTGCGCGCCTGGTCGATGAGCGCCACCACCGGGTCGGTGCCCTCGTCGGGCTGCACGATCAGCTGGTGTTCGTCCGCTTTCTTCTCCGCCATGGGTGGTCCGTCCCGTCTCCGTTCGCGGCGTGATCTACGCGATTTCGGCGGCTTTGAAAAAGGGAGAGTGCGGGGCCGACGGCGATTGTGCGACCACCCGTCGATCCGCGATACACGGTGGCGACCGTGCGAAGGAGGACGCGATGATCGACCTCTACACCTGGACGACGCCGAACGGCCGCAAGGTGTCGATCATGCTGGAGGAGTGCGAGCTGCCGTACCGCGTGCACCCGATCGACCTGGACGCCGGCCAGCAGCTCAGCGAGGCGTTCCGCGCCATCAACCCGAACCAGCGCATTCCGGCGATCGTCGATCACCTCGCGGACGGCCCGCTGACCGTGTTCGAGTCGGGCGCCATCCTCATCTACCTGGCCGAGAAGAGCGGCCGCTTTCTCGCCCGCGAGCCGCGGCCGCGGGCGCGCGCCCTGCAATGGCTGATGTTCCAGATGGCCGGCGTCGGTCCGATGCTCGGCCAGGCGAACCACTTCGCCAGCCAGGCGCCGGAGCCGATCCCTTACGCGATCAAGCGCTACTTCGACGAGTCGCTGCGCCTGATCGGCGTGCTCGACAAGCGCCTGGCGGCGCACGACTACCTGGCCGGCGAGTATTCGATCGCCGACATGGCGACCTATCCGTGGGTGATCGCCGCCTGGCCGCTGGTCAAGGCAACGCCGCCCGAGCAGGCCGGCCCACTGGAGCACGTCGGCGCCTGGCTGCAGCGGGTCGGCGCAAGGCCGGCCGTGCAGCGCGGCATGAAGGTGCCCAGTGTCTGACTTCGCCTTCGACCCGTTCGACGAGGCGACGCGGCGCAATCCGGCGCCGATCTACGCGCGCGCGCGTCGCGAGCAGCCGCTCTACCGCCATCCCGGCTTTCCGATCGTCTCGATCTTCCGCTACGCCGACGTGCAGCGCGTGCTGCGCGACGCCGAGACCTGGTCGAACCGCTTCCCGCCGCCGCCCGGCGTCGACCTCTCGCGCCTCCCGCCGCCCAGCATGCTCGGCCAGGATCCGCCCGACCACACCCGCCTGCGCGGCCTGGTGAGCCAGGCGTTCACGCCGCGCATCGTGCGCCGCCTGGAGCCGCGCCTGCGCGAGATCGCGGACGCGTTGGTGCGCGCCGCGCTCGAGGCCGGCGAGGTCGATCTGGTGCCGGCGCTGACCACGCCGCTACCGGTGATCGCCATCGCCGAGATCATCGGCGTGCCGGCCGAGGACCGCGAACAGTTCAAGCAGTGGTCCGACGTCGCCGTCGCCGGGCTCGGCAACGGCCTCTTCGCCCCGCCCGACGGCGAGCGCCTGCGCCAGCTCGGCGCCGTGATGCAGGACATGGGCGCCTACTTCGCCGCGCTCGCCGAGCAGCGGCGGCGCGCGCCGCGCGAGGACCTGCTCAGCGGCCTGGTGCGGGCCGAGCTGGAGGGGTCGCGGCTGTCGCACCAGGAGATGCTCACCATGCTGGTGCTCCTGCTGGTCGCCGGCAACGAGACCACCACGACGCTGATCGGCAACGCGGTGCTGACGCTGCTCGACCACCCCGCCGAGCTGGCGCGCCTGCGCCGCGACCCCGGCCTGCTGCCGACCGCGGTCGACGAGGTGCTGCGCTTCGCCTCCCCGGTGCAGCTCGATCCGCGCCGCGCCACCCGTCGCGTCACACTCGCCGGCCAGACCATCGAGGCCGAGCAGATCGTCGTCAGCTGGATCGGCTCGGCGAATCGCGACGCCGAGGAGTTCGAGGACGGCGAGCGCTTCGACGTCGGCCGCGCCGACAACCGCCACCTCGCCTTCGGCTTCGGGCCGCATTACTGCCTGGGCGCGAACCTGGCGCGGCTCGAGGCGCAGGTAGCGCTCGAGACGCTGCTGCGCCTGACGCGCGACTTCGCGCGTGTCGACGATGCGCCGCTGCCACTGCACCCGAGCATCGTCTTCAACGGCGTCACCGCTCTGCCGCTGCGTCTGACCGCCGCGTGAGTCGCGGCCATGGTCAGAGACCTTTCGGTGCGCTAGGCAGGGCGGCATGAAGCTCGGCGTTGCGATCTTCCCGACCGACTACTCCATCCGTCCCGACGACTTTGCGCGCGCCTGCGAGGAGCGCGGCTTCGAGTCGGTGTGGTTCCCGGAGCACACCCACATTCCGGTGAGCCGCAAGACGCCGTACCCCGCCGGCGGCGATCTGCCGAAGGAGTACTGGCACACGCACGATCCCTTCGTCGCGCTGATGGCGGCGGCGGCGGTCACCAAGACGATCAAGCTGGCGACCGGCATCTGTCTGCTGGTCGAGCGCGATCCGATCGTCACCGCCAAGCAGGTCGCGTCGCTCGACCTGCTGTCCAACGGCCGGGTGCTGTTCGGCATCGGCGGCGGCTGGAACGTGGAGGAGATGGAGAACCACGGCCAGTCATTCGGCAAGCGCTGGAAACTGCTGCGCGAGCGCGTCGAGGCGATGAAGGCGATCTGGACGACCGACGAAGCCGAGTACCACGGCGAGCTGGTCAACTTCGACAAGATCTGGTCGTTTCCCAAGCCGCTGCAGAAGCCGCATCCGCCGATCATCCTCGGCTCGGCTTCGAAGATGGGGATCAAGCGCGTCGTCGACTACTGCGACGGCTGGATCCCGATCGGGCTGGCGCTGCCCGACCTGCCCAAGGCGTTGGCCGAGCTGCGCACCCAGGCGCAGGCCAAGGGGCGCGATCCGCGGTCGATCGAGGTGTCGATCTTCTGGGCGCCGCCCGACGCCGACCAGCTGAGACACTATCGCGACGTCGGCGTGGCGCGCGCGGTGTTGGCGCTGCCGTCGGTCGGCAGGGACCAGGTGCTGCAGATGCTCGACGGGATGGCCGGCCTGGTCGCCAGCGTCGCCTGAATCCTCCCCGAACAGTCACGGTCCGTCGCACGCCATCAGTGGGCTCGCGGAAGCAGCGAATACATCGCTTGACTAGCGGTCTGCGCCATCGCTAGGAGCGCGCCACACGTTGCATTCGAGCGCACGTCGCGCTCGGCGGGCGGAGGGGGGCAGCATGGCGGTACGACGGCTCGGCGCGTTACTGGCACTGTCGATCGCGCTACTCGGTGCGCCGGCCAGCGCCGCCGATCTCTTCTGGTTCGCCAACGGCGCGAACCAGGGCGGCACCGGCAACTGGTCGGCGGCCGGCATGACCTGGAGCACCACCGCACCGGCGCCGACGCTGACCGTGTGGGATCCCAGCTCGACCGGCGTGTTCGCCGGCGCCGCCGGCACGGTCACCATCACCGACATGAACATCGATGCCGCCGTCGGACTGCGCTGGGAGACCGATCTCTACACGCTCTCCGGCGGCAGCCTGACGCTCACCGGCGCCTCGTCGGCGAGCAACGCGCTGCACGTCGCCGCCGCCAGCACCGCCACCAGCAACTCGGTGATCAAGGGAACCGCCGGATTGACCAAGGTCGGCGCCGGAACGCTGGTGTTGGCCGCGACCAACACCTTCACCGGTGAAACGGTGGTCGAGGGTGGCACGCTCGAATTGCGCGGCGCCAACGCGCCGGTGACCAATTGTTACGTCGGCTACGCGAACAGCAGCACGACCCTGGCACTCACCAACGGCGGCACGCTCACCTGCCCGGCCGGCTATCTCGCCGTGCTGGTCGGCTCGGCGAACAACACCGCGACGGTGAACGGGGCGGGGTCGAAGTGGACCCTCAACAATGACCTGGCGATCGGCCACTTCGGCGCGACCAACCAGCTCACCGTCAGCAACGCCGGTGAGGTGGCGATGACCAACGGCTTCATCGGCTACGGCCCGATGGCGGCGACCAACTCGGTGCTGATCACCGGCATGGGATCGAAGTGGTCGAACAGCAACGTGGTGTATGTCGGCCACGACGGCAGCGGCAACGAGCTCGAGGTCGAGAACGGCGGCTACGCGCTTTCCAGCAAGGACGCGGTGATCGGCTTCAACAGCGGCTCGGCCAACAATGCGCTGCGGGTCAAGGACGCCGGCTCGAAGTTCGAGGTGGCGAGTGGCTTCACCCTGATCGTCGGCGACGACGGTGACTCGAACCTCCTCGAGATCTCCGCCGGTGGCGTGGTGATGGGGCACAACGCGCGCCTGGCGCGCAGCGCCAATTCCTCCAACAACAGCGTCATCGTGACCGGCGCCGGGTCCGCGTGGACCAACACCGGCACGATTCGCGTCGGTACGCTCGGCCCCGGCAACTCGGTCACCGTCGCCAGTGGCGGTGCCGTGTCGTTCACCGGCAACGCCTTCATCGGCCATGGCCTGGCGGCGGCGAACAACACCGTCACGGTGCGCGACGCCGGCTCGACCTGGACCAGCGGCCAGTTCACCGTCGGGCTCGCCAGCCTCGGCAACGTGCTGAACGTGCAGGATGGCGGCGCGGTGAGCGCGTCGAGCATTCCGGTCGCGACCAATCCCGGCTCGGCGGGGACGATCAACATCGGCGTCGGCGGAGCCCCCGGCACGTTGAGCGGACCGATTCAGTTCGGCGACGGCACCGGCATCGTCAACTTCAACCACACCGCCGTCGCCTTTGCGTTCAATTCGGCGATCAGCGGCGCCGGCGCGGTCAATTTCCTCGGCAGCGGTACGACGGTGCTCAACGCCACCAGCACGTATGCTGGCGCGACCACGGTCAGCGCCGGCACGGTGCGCCTCGGGGTGACCAACGCGCTGCCGAGCAGCGGTCCGTTCGTCTTCGCCGGCGGTGGGCTCGACGCCAACGGCCAGTCGGCTGGGCTCGGTCCGCTGTCGCTGCAGGCGAGCTCGACGCTGCGCTTCGCCAATTCGCCGGGCGGCCAGAGCATCGTGTTCGCGTCGGCGCTGCCGTACGGCGGCGGCCTGCTGACCATCACCGGTTATCGCCCCGGGCAGGATCACCTGTTCATCACCGCCGATCCCAACTCCAGTGGCGTGCTCGCGCACATCCAGTTCGCCGGTTATCCGGTCGGCGCGCGCTGGATCGCGGAGACCGGCGAGGTGCTGCCGCCGCCCAATCGCACCGCCGCGGCGCCGGCGCTGACGCCGCTGGGCGTCGCACTCGCGTTGACGTTGCTGTGTGCGATTGCCGGGTTGGCGCTGGCGCGCCAGCGCAACGTGTAACCTTTCGGGCCCTTCATTCGTGACCCCTGCAGAACCCGCTTCCATGCGGGCCGAGGAGGGCCGTCATGGCATCATTGGACACCATTGCCGCGGACCGCGGGCCGCTCGCCGTCGCCAGCCTGCGCCTGGCGCCGCTTCGCTGGTCGTGGAACCCGCTCGTCTGGCTGGCGGCGCTCGCGTACCGCTTCGGCGCCGGCGGCGCGGTGACGCCGGTGTGGGTGATCTTCGCCCGCGCGCCCGGCCTGGTGCTGGCGCACCTGCTGGTGGTGACGACATCGGAATACCTGGTCGGACTCGATCGGCGTCTGCGCGCGCTGGTGCGGGTATACGGATCGCGCCTCAACCGCTGCAGCTTCTGCGACGACCTCGAGGCGGCGCTGGCGCTGCGCCATCGCGCCCTGACCGCGGCCGATCTCGACGCGCTGGCCAGCTTCCGCGACAGCGAGCGATTCAGCGCCAAGGAGCGCGCGGCGCTGGCGTACGTCGAGGAGCTGAACGCGATGCGCACCGCCAGCGACGCGACCTTCGCCGCGTTGCGCGCCCACTTCAGCGAGGCGGACATCGTGCGCCTCACCTGGCTGAACGCGGTCGGCAGCTATCTCAACCTGCAGGCGCGGCCGCTCGGCCTGAGCTCGGAGGGGCGCTGTGCCCTCGCGCCGCGCTGACGACGGCGGTTGGGCGGTGGTGCTGGCGTTTTTCGCCGCCGGCAATCTGCTCAACGCCGCCTGGATGCTGGCCAGTCCGTCGCACTGGTACGAGAACCTGCCCGCCAACGTGCCGGCATCGGGGCCGCTGAACGAGCACTTCGTGCGCGACATCGGGTCCATCTATCTCCTCATCGGCGTGGCGCTCGCCGCCGCTGTCGTGCGCCGCCAGCTGCGGCTGCCGGCGATGCTGCTGGCGAGCGCGTTCTACGGGTTGCACGCGCTGGTGCACGTCTACGACTCGACGCGCGGCCTGTTCGAGCCGGGCCACTGGTGGCGCTTCGACCTGGTGCCGATCTACGGCGCGACGCTACTGCTGATCTGGCTGACGGTGCGGCTGGCACGACGGGAACGCGCCGGGTGAGATCGCTCGGCTTCGTCTGCGCCGGACTGCTGCTGTTCGCGCTGCCCTTTCTGTCGCTCGGTGTCGGCGGCCATGTGCACGACGCAACCGGACCGCATCTCGATCACTGGCCGCGCCATGGCGGCCAGCTGATGATGGTTGGCGACTCCCACCTGGAGATCGTCGACGCGCCGCCGGCGATCGAGGTCTATGCCTCCGACGCCCGGCGCTGGCCGCTGACTCCGCGCTCCGCCCGCGTCGCGCTCGACGGCACGCCGCCGCGCCCGCTTGATTGGGAGCGTGGCCGCTTGGTCGCGCCCGCCGCGCCTGACTGGCGCAACGCGGCGGTCGAGGTGACCCTCCCCGGTGGGCAGGTGCTCGCCGTCAGCGTCGCACGTGCCGACATCGGCGGCGGGCGCTAGAGCATTTTTCAAGCGCGGAGACGCGAAGGTCGATGGAGCGGATGCAGGCCCGATCGCTTTCCGGAGCCCCGCAACGAATAAAGCGCGCATCGACAGCGGGGGCGCGGTGCACCCCGCCGTTCTCCGCGTCTCTGCGCCTCCGCGGTGATGAGCGGCGCGTGGCCGTCCTCGACCGCGTCGTGCAGCACGGGTGACGCAGGCGGTGGCGGCTCACGTCCACGGGAAGGTGTCGAACGGGAACTGCTTGCAGTCGGCGATCTCGCCGTACTGCTCGCGACTGAAGCCGCGCGACCATTTGGCGAGCGAGTAGTACACGGCGCACTTGTCGCGCGGCGTGGTGAGGCGCGGGTCGGCGGCGACGCCGGCGAGCACGCGCTCGACGCTCTCGGTGTCGGTTGCCATGCGGATGCCGCCGCCGGCGGCGGTGTCGAGCACGGCGTACTTTGGCGCCTCGGCGCTGCTCGGGTCCCACGCCGTCCACTCGCTCGCCTGCGCCGTACCGCCGCGGCCCGGCCGGCCGTGGCGGGCGAACTCCGCCCAGTAGCCGCGCATCGCGCCGGACAGCTGTTCGCGCCCGGCCAGGTTGTCCTCGGTGAACAGCACGTTGCCCTCGCGGCCGAGATCGAAATGGCCGAAGACGAAGGGAATCTCGAAGCCGTGCGCGGCGCCGAGCATGACCGACATGTCGGCACCGAGCAGCGTCGGCTCCTCGTCCCAGTCGAAGCGGTAGACGTAGACGTCGTCCTCGCTGGTGCGCATCGCCGCCGCCGGCTCGTCGGCGCCGGTCGCCTTCCACATGCGCGCCAGGTGGTCGGCGGAGGCGACGTACAGGCGCTCGTCGGTCAGGCGCGGCACGATCCAGAAGTAGCGCTTCACCAGGTTGGGGTCGCCGAACATGAACAGCCGGTTCTCGTCGCGGTTGGTGCCGACCATCACCGGTACGTGGTTCCAGCCGTCGGGCCTGGCGAAGTGCGCCAGCGGGTCGTCGCTCGGCAGCATGACGCCGTCGGCGAACACCTGCGGCATCTCGATCATGCCGTTGTTCGGATAGGGCGGATAGGCCTTGAGCAGGGCGGCGGCGGGCTTGCCGCGTAGATAGGCCGCGACCTCGGCCGGGGGCATCGCCGCCAGCTTCGCCTTGGCGGCGGCGCGGTCGGCGGCGCCGTCGGCGATCAGCATGCGGAGCAGCGCTTCGTTCGAGCTCGACGCCATGCCGGGCTCGGCGTCGTCGTGGAAGTGTTCGGCCTCGGCGGGCGTGTCGAAGAACAGGCCGCCGCTCTGCACGATGGCGCGCTGAAAGAGGCCGTTGGCCTGCGGGGCGAGCAGCAGGCTGAAGACGTTGCGACCGCCGGCCGACTCGCCGAAGATCGTGACGTTGTTCGGGTCGCCGCCGAAGGCGGCGATGTTGGCGCGCACCCACTGCAGCGCGGCGATCTGGTCGAGCAGCGCGAAGTTGCCGGACTGCTCGTTGAGCGTCGTGCCGTCGCGCAGCGCCGCGTGGCGCAGCCAGCCGAACGGGCCGAGCCGGTAGTTGGTGGTGACGACGACGACGTGTTGGTCGGCCGCCAGGCGGCCGCCGTTGTAGAAGCCCGCCTCGCCGATCGAGTTGCCGCCGCCGTGAATCCACACCATCACCGGCAGGCGCGCGTCGCCGCTCGGCACCTGATCGGGGACGAAGGTCGGCGCGTAGATGTTGAGGAAGAGGCAGTCCTCGCTGCCGACCACCTCGCCATTGCGGCCCGGCACGCCGCCGAGGTTGCTGGCGTACTGCGTGCACGGCGCGCCGAAGTGCAGCGCCTCGCGCGTGCCGTCCCACGCCGGCAGCGGCTCCGGCGCGCGCCAGCGGCGCTCGCCGACCGGTGCCGCGGCGAACGGAATGCCGCGCCAGGCCTGGTCGCCGTAGCTGCCGCGCGCGCCGATCACCGCGCCCGCCGGCGGCCGGCGCAACGAGGTCGGATCGGCGCTCGGCGCCGGCGCGCCGCCGCGACAGCCGGCGAGGCACAGCGCGATGAGTGCAACGGTCAGATGCAGTCGCATGGAACAGCCCCCCTGGTCGCGCCGATAGCACCCGCGGCGCGTCGCCGGCCACCACCGTGCCCGATCGTGGAAGCGCGCGAGGTACGGGATGTCCCTGATCGGGAAAGTCCGAACTGTCGAGAGCCGCCGCGCAACCGCTAGGGACAGCGCATGGTGAGCGCGCGGCGAGGGCGATCGACGGCGCTGCTGCTGGCGATGCTGTGCAGCGGCTGCGCGCTGCCGCTGCGATCCTCCTCGGGCACCACCTACCACCTCATCGTCGGCATCGGGGTGGTGGCGGTGAGCGATCCCGATCGGACCGCGGCGGTGGTGACGCAGGCGCAGTCGGTCGGCGTCGCCATCTCCGACCGGCCCGGACTGAAGCTCGGCATCGGCTACGCCTCCAGCACCGTCACCAGCGTCGCCGAGGGCGCCGAGGACGTCCGCATCGAGGCCGCGCACTACCCTGGCGGCCCGCTCACCGTGAACGTCGACAAGGCAGACCTGGCGCCGCGTGTGACACCGGCGCCCTGACCATCACCCACGACACAGGAGGTTCCGTCATGCCCATCAACCCGCCCCGGCTGCTCGCCGCCTGTCTGCTGCTCGGTGCCGCCGGCTGCGCCGGACGGCACTCGATCGTCGCCGCCACCGGCACCAACATCGGCGTCGAGATCTCCGAGAACCCGCAGACCCAGGCGCCGTACGCCAAGCTCGGCTACCAGCGCACCGAATGGGCGATCGTGCCCACCAACCGCACCGCCGAGCCGGGGCCCGGCGACACCGAGCACAGCGCCAAGGACCACGGCGAGGTGCTGATGGAGCTGCGCTACGGCGGCATCTTCGACACCGGCCCGAGCAGCGGCATCTACCAGCGCCTGGCGGTCGGTTCGACGGCCGTCATCCAGCCGGGGGCCGCGTTCATGTTCGCGCGCGACGCCGACGGCAATATCAACGGCCCGACCGCCGCGGCGCTGCAGAGCGCGCTCACCGTCCCCGAAATCGCCGGCGCGGTGGCGAAGAAGCAACTGGAGGTCGGTCGCAAGCACGATTGCAAGCCGGCCAACGCCGCGGTCGTCGACGCGGCGATCGTCGCCACCGGGAAGTGGAGCACGTACGAAGACTTCCGCGACGGCAACCCGCCCCCCACCGGCAGCGACGTCGACGGCATCCTCACCGCGATCGCCGACGTCAGCTGCAGTTGAACGAGAGGACCCCGATCATGGCCGTTACCGTCAAGACGCTCACCCGCCGCATTGCGCTCGATCCGCCCACCGACCTGAAGGATCGCATCGAGACGCTCTGCGATCTGATGGCCACCGGCAACCAGGGCCGCCGGCTGGCGGCGACCTTCACCGTCGGCGCGCAGCTCATCCTGGTGTTCCAGATCGCTCCCGACAATCAGCCGCCGACCTGAGCCGGCGGACGAGGAGGTGCGCATGAGTCAACCGACCCTCAAGCTCGGCGCCAGCGGCGCCGCGGTGAAGGACCTCACCACGCTGCTGGTCGGACGCGGCTATCTCGCCGCTCCGAGCACCAGCTTCGATGCCACCGTGCGCGCCGCCGTGCTCGGCTTCCAGGCCCGCCACGTCGATCCGCGCGGCGAGCCGCTGGTCGCCGACGGCGTCGTCGGCCCGCTCACCTGGTGGGCGCTCACCAATACCAAAAACCCCGCCGCGCTCAGCGCGCCGGTGACCGGTGACCTCGCCAAGCTGCCGGCGAGCGGGGGGAGCCCACGCGGCCGCGCGGCGCTCAAGCTGGCGCTCGCCGAGATGGCCGCCGGCGCCCGCGAGCAGGGGGGCAACAACAACGGCCCCTGGGTGAAGAAGTATCTCAACGACCTGGTGCCGGCGCCGGCCAACTGGTGCGCCGGGTTCGTCAGTTGGTGCTACGCGCAGCATCCCGACGGCGTGCCCTTCACGTACAGCGTCGGGGCGCGCAACGTGCGCGATCAGTTCAGGGCCAAGGGCTGGGCCTACGATCTCGGCTCCGGTGCGACCCCCGAACCGGGTGACATCATCGTCTGGTGGCGCGGTCAGCCGAACGGGTGGATGGGACACATCGGCCTCGTGCACCACACCGCCGACGGCATCGTCTACACGATCGAAGGCAACAAGGGCGAGTATCCGGCGCCGGTGCGCCCGTTCAGCTACGTGCTGAGCCGCATCGAGAAGCTGCTCGGCTTCGGCCGCGTGCCGTTCTGAGCCGCGCGCCGGCTACGGCTGCGGTCGCCGCAGCTGACCCTTGTCGGGGCCGAGCTCGACCCAGTCGAGCTCGGCCACCGCGCGCGACTGGGTATACTGGCTGTTGCTCGAGACGGCGATGATCGGGTCGTCGGGGACGAAGCCGAAGGCGCGCTGGAAGTCGGCGGCGACGTCGCGCTCCTCGGTGAACCAGGTGTCGACGCCGTCCTGCGCGTTGCGCAGCGTGATCCAGTGCACCTTGACGACGCCGGCGACGTAGGTGGCGGTGCCCTCGCTGCCGACCGGCGTTTCGGTATCCCAGCGGTAGGCGATCGAGCGCTGGCCGAGGATGCCGCCGTGGCTGACGTAGAGGGCCACCGCCTGATCGTCGCGCGCCGCGTCGCGGCCGTCGGCCCGCGTCGGCAGCGAGAGGACGCGCCAGCGCCAGCGCAGGATCGGCGTGCGGCGCAGGTCGATCCCCTCGAGCTGGGTCGCGAAGGTGGCGCTGGCATCGTCCGCCTCCATCACCAGCACGCCGCTGCCGGCGGCCCCGCTCGGGTCGACGCGGAACTGCGTCACCTTGGTGTTCGGCTTGGTGCGCAGCTCCCAGCCCGGCGGGGTGGCGCCGAAGTCCTCGCGCCACGGCGCGGTCGCCGGCGCCGCGCTGGCGACCAGCAGGACCAACAGGCCGAGTCCCGTCGCCGCCCGCCAGCCCGCCGCCGCCATGTCTTGTTGCTACCGGCGCGCCGCGCACCTGGCAACCACGTCGCGCGTCGGAACCCGGTTGCGGCATGCCAGCGGCTCGTCTAACCCCAGCCGCACCGCCCCGCGCTGCGGAGCGGACGCGGCCGCGCTGCGGCGGCCCGAAAGGAGATCGACGCGATGAGCACCCCCGGCCGCCCTCACGGATTCGCCACGCTGGCGTTGCACGCCGGCCAGCAGGTGGACCCCACCACCAACGCACGCGCGGTGCCGATCTACGCCACCACGTCGTACGAGTTCAACGACAGCCAGCACGCCGCCGATCTCTTCGCGTTGAAGCAGTTCGGCAACATCTATTCGCGCCTGATGAACCCGACCGTGGACGTGCTGGAGAAGCGGCTGGCCGCGCTCGACGGCGGCGCCGCCGGCCTCGCCTTCGCCTCCGGACAGGCGGCGATCACCGCCGCGCTGCTGACCATCGTGCACAGCGGGCAGAACTTCCTCTCCGCCACCTCGCTCTACGGCGGCACCTGGACGCTGTTCACCCAGACGCTCGCCAAGCTCGGCATCGAGGTCCGCTTCTTCGATCCGCACCATCCCGAGCAGATCGCCCAGCTCGCCGATGCCAACACCCGCTGCGTCTATTTCGAGAGCCTCGGCAACCCGAAGAACGACGTGCCCGACTTCCGCGCTCTGGCCGACGCGGCGCATGCCGTCGGTCTGCCGGTGCTGTGCGACAACACGGTGATGACGCCGGCGCTGCTGCGCCCGATCGAGCACGGCATCGACGTCGTCATCTACTCGACCACCAAGTTCCTCGGCGGCCACGGCGTGCACATCGGCGGCGCCATCGTCGACGCCGGCACCTTCCCGTGGGCCAAGGACCCGCAGCGCTGGCCGGAATTCTGCGCGCCCGATCCGTCGTACCACGGCATGGTGTTCGAGGAGGCGCTGCGCCCGATCGGCAACATCGCCTACATCCTCCACATCCGCACGCATTGGCTGCGCGACACCGGCGCCTGCATGAGCCCGTTTGCCGCCTTTCTGTTCCTGCTCGGCATCGAGACGCTGCCGCTGCGCATGCAGCGCCACTGCGCCAATGCGCTGGAGGTCGCCACCTGGCTGCAGCGCCATCCGGCCGTCGAGTGGGTGAACTATCCGAGTCTGGAGAGCCACCCGGATCACGCCACGGCGCGCCGCTACCTGCCGCACGGCGCCGGCGCCATCGTCGGCTTCGGCATCAAGGGCGGCGCCGCCGCCGGCGTGAAGCTGATCAACGCGGTGCAGCTCGCCAGCCACCTGGCCAACATCGGCGACGCCAAGACGCTGATCATCCACCCGGCCTCGACCACCCACTCGCAGCTCAGCGCCGCCGACCAGCAGGCCACCGGCGTGACGCCGGAGTACGTTCGCCTGTCGATCGGCATCGAGGACGCGGCCGACATCATCGCGGATCTCGAGCAGGCGATCGGGGCGTCGCAGGCGTGAGGAAGGCTGTTAGGCTGCTAGGCTGTTACGCTGTTAGGGGTGGCCGACGCGCCATCGCCCTGGCTTCCCTCAGCAGCCTGACAGCCTAACAGCCTTCCGATGGATCCCTTCCACTCCTCCGACTCCGTTCGCAGCGCGGCGCCGCTGCGGCACGTGCAGAAGGTGACCTTCGATGCGCCGCTGCGGCTGGCGCTGGGCGGCGAGCTGCCGTCGGTGACGGTCGCGTACGAGACCTACGGCGAACTGAACGCGGCGCGCGACAACGCGGTGCTGGTCTGCCACGCGATCAGCGGCGATTCGCACGTCGCACGCCACGACGACGCCGACGATCCGGGCTGGTGGGAGCGCGTCGTCGGGCCCGGGCGCGCCATCGATACCGACCGCTGGTTCGTCATCTGTCCGAACGTGCTCGGCGGCTGTCGCGGCACCACCGGGCCGAACCACGTCGATCCGCGCAGCGGTCGGCCGTACGGCGCCGACTTCCCCGCCGTCACCGTCGCCGACATGGTCGCCGTGCAACGCCGCCTGATCGACCATCTCGGCATCGCGCAGTTGCGCGCCGTGGTCGGCGGCTCGCTCGGCGGCCACCAGGCGATCACCTGGGCGGTGGACCATCCGGAGCGCCTGCGCGGCTGCGCGGCGCTGGCCAGCTCGCCGCGGCTGACCAGCCAGGCGATCGCCTTCGACGTCGTCGGCCGCAACGCCATCCAGCGCGATCCGGCCTACGCTGGCGGCGAGTACTACGGCAGCAGCGGGCCGGTGGTCGGCCTGGCGCTGGCGCGCATGCTGGCGCACGTCACCTATCTGTCGCGCGAGGCGATGACCGCCAAGTTCGACACCGCCCGCCTGGCGCCGCGCGAGATCGCCTCGGCCTTCGAGCAGAAGTTCTCGGTCGGCAGCTACCTGGCGCACCAGGGGCACAAGTTCGTCGAGCGCTTCGACGCCAACAGCTACGTGACGCTGTCGATGGCGATGGACCTCTTCGACCTCGGCGCGACGCCCGCGGCGCTGGGCGCGGCGTTGGCGCCGAGCCGCTGCCGCTGGCTGGTGATCAGCTTCACCAGCGACTGGTTGTTCCCCGCCGAGCAGAGCCGCCAGATCGTCGACGCGCTGATCGCCGCCGATCGCCCGGTGACCTACTGCGACGTCGCCGCCTCGGGCGGCCACGATGCCTTTCTGCTCGAGGAGAAGCTCGAGGTGTACGGCGGCCTGCTGGCGCGCTTCCTCGCCTCGCTCGACGCCGGCGGCGCACCCGTGCCGGTCGCGCCGCCGGCGCCGGCCGCCGACGCGACCGCGCCGACCAGCATCTTCCACGGCCAGCGGCTCGACTACGCGCGCATCCTCGATCTCATCCCGCCCGCGGCGAGCGTGCTCGACGTCGGCTGCGGCGCCGGCGAGCTGCTGGCGCGGCTGCGCGCGCGCGGGCACACGCGGCTGGTCGGCGTCGAGCTCGACGAGCAGGCTATCCTCGCCTGCGCCGGCCGCGGCCTGGATGTCGTGCAGTGCGATCTGGAGGCCGGCCTGCCGCCGTTCCGCGACGGCCAGTTCGACGTCGTCGTGCTGTCGCAGACGCTGCAGTCGCTGGTGCACACCGAGCGCATTCTCGACGAGACCGCGCGCGTCGGCCGCGCGGTGATCGTCAGCTTTCCGAACTTCGCCTACCGTCGCCTGCGCGAGATGCTCGCCAGGCAGGGGCGCTCTCCGAAGTCGGACGGCCCGTACTCGTTCGAATGGTACAACACCCCCAACCGCCGCTTCCCGTCGATCGCCGACTTCGCCGAGTTCTGCCGCGCCAAGCACCTGCGCCAGCACCGCGCCGTCTACCTCGACAGCGAAGCCGGCCGCTGGGTGCGCGAGGACGAAGACCCGAACCTCAACGCCGACGTCGCGATCGTGGTCCTGAGCCGCTGAAGCTGGCAGTGTCTGGATCCTGGGTAGCCGGCCGACCTCGTGTCGGCCGGTCGCGCGCAGCGCGACCGTGCACCCCTCACCAGGGATAGGGATCGGGCTCGCCGCTCCAAGGGTATGCGTCGGCGTCTGATACCAACCCTACTCGAACCGGGTTGGACAGCACGTACCAGTAGACCTGCCGCATCGCGTCCTCGTTGCGCAGGACGTAGTCGTAGAAGCCGGGTTGCCAGAGACGTCCGCGCCAACCGCAGCGCCACGCGTTGTTCGTGCTCGCGCCCTTGAAGTGCTTCACGAAGCGCAGCATGCAGGCGTTGTCGCGCGCCGCGGCGATAAGATGGAGGTGATCGGGCATCAGGCAGTATGCGTAGACGTCGCACGCCGCATTGGTTCGTTGTACCAGCAACGTCGTGACGACCGCGTCGTTCAGGTGGATGTCGACGAACGGCCGCGTCGTTCCCGCTGCACGGACGGTCACGAAGACGGGCCGGTCCGCTCTCCGGTACGCCTCGGCCGGCAGTCGCCGATTGCATGGCGGCGCACGCCAGTCCATCGCGACCCCAGACCGTGTCGGCGTGTGCCGCGCAATGACCGCACCGCGTCGATGCGCGGCATCCACGCGCGGCGGTGCTGCGCACCGCCGGCCGACACGAGGTCGGCCGGCTACCCGGAACGGGTTGGAGAGCGCCGTGGGCCATCGACCATGGGCCACCGAATCCACACGAGCTGGTTGTGATCGGCGCGCCCGATCAAGCCAATCCGTCTTGGGTAGCCGGCCGACCTTGTGTCGGCCGGCGGCGCGGCAGCGACGCCGACGCCAACTGCGACGACGCGTCAGCGTCACTCGACGAAGCGGTTCGATTCCAGCCAGCCGACGCACGGCGGCGCGTCGTCGGGGATGACGCGGACGAGGCTGCGGCGGTACACCGAGCGGCGCGGCGGCACGAAGGTGTGGGTGATGTCGATCTCGACGGCGGTGATCGGCTCGAGGCGGCCGGCGAGGCGGACGCCGCCGTCGGCGTCGACGGCAAAGCGGCCCGACACCGGGCGGGTGACGTTGGCGTCGTCGAAATCGAGATCGAAGCGCACGTCGGTGGCGGCGTGCGTCGCGCCGCGGTGCAGGTAGCCGGTGGCGATCTCGGAGTCGCCGCCGACGCGGACGCGGGTCGCCTGGACGCGGTACGCGTCGCCGTGCGCGACCAGGAAGTTCCACTCGATGTTCCACCAGCGCGGCCCCCAGGAGTGGTCGCGCTCGCCGCGGACGTCGAGCGCCCGCGTCTCGCCGGCGATGGTATAGGAGCCCCGCGCCGCGATCGGCTGCTCGAAGCGGCTGACCGAGTAGCCCTCGGCGCTGTGCCCGGCGAGCGTCTGCTGGCCGAGCGAGTGCGCGGCGCCGACCGTCTCGACGTCGAGCTCGACGCCGACCGGCAGGATCATGCCGGCGCGCGGGCCGCACAGGACGCGACCGAAGCCGCGCGCCGAGAAGTGGCCGCGGCGCAGCGGCTCGCGCACCGCGTACGAAAACGCCAGGCCCCAGCCGTCGTCGTAGGCGATCTCCGGCAGCTTGAGCGCGGCAAACGGCAGACGCGGCTCCTCGATCGCCACCCACTCGGCGCCGTTCCACAGGAAGAGCCACATCCACAGGCGCTGCTGGTTGGGATGCCAGCCGATGCGGCAGTGCCCGGCGTTGCCGCCGTCGCGGTCGTACCAGTCGTAGAAGACCGACTCGTTCCACCACTCGTAGTCGGGGCTGTACGGATGCGGGCCCTCGTCGGCGAAGGTGATGCCGAAGCGCGTCAGTTCCTCGGGCGGGATCTCAGGCATGCGCGTCATTAGTCGCAGTCCCGCCGAAACGGCAACGCCCGCGGTGGGTGCGGCTGTGTCGTGGTGGCGTCCCCTGGCGCGTCAGTTTCACGCTCGTCGCCCGCCGTTCGTTTTCCCGCCCGCCCGCGCTAAGACGCGCCATGCTCGCCGACGGGACGGTCGAGGCCTTTCGCCTGCAGGCGCAGTTCTGCCCCAGCTACGGGTCGCCGCTGTATGCCGATCTGCTGACGCGCGCCGCCGCGGACATCGACGCCGGCGGTCCAGTCGCCGCGCTGCTCGATGGCTGGCAGGGGCGGCCGACGCCCGACGCGCTGCCGCTGCGCCTGATGGGCGGTGTGCATCGGCTGGTGCTCGACGGTGGCGCGCCGTCGCTGGCCGAGCACTACCCGTCGGCCGGCGGAACGCCGCGCGGTGACGCCACCTGGGACGCGTTCCGCGCCGTCGTCGCGACGCGCGCCGACGTGCTGCGTCCGGCGCTCGACCGCCAGGTGCAGACCAACGAGGTGCGCCGCAGCGCCGCCCTGTTGAGCGGCTTCCTCACCGTCGCGGCGCGCACCGCTCTGCCGCTGCGCATTCGCGAGATCGGCAGCAGTGCCGGGCTGAACCTCCTCTGGGATCGCTATCGCTACGCGCTGCCCGCCTGTGCCGCCGAGACGCCACCGGCCGACGACGCACCGCTCGCGCACACCTGGGGCGATCCCGGCGCGGCGGTCACCATCCGCAGCGGCTGGCACGGATCGGGCGAGGTCTTCACCGGCCAGGCAACCGTCGCCTCGCGCGCCGGCTGCGACATCGCGCCGATCGACGTCACCGATCCCGAGCAGGCACGCACGCTGGAGTCCTTCATCTGGGCCGATCAGGTGTCACGGCTGACGCAGCTGCGCGCCGCCATCGCGGCGGCGCGGCGCGAGCCGCCGCCGCTGGTGCGGCGCGCCGCCGCCGACTGGCTGGACGAGGAACTGGCGACCGCGCCCGACGGCGTCGCCACCGTCGTCTTCCACTCGATCATGTGGTGGTACCTCTCCGAGCCCGAGCGCGACCGCGCCACCGCGCTGCTGCACGCGGCCGGCGCGCGGGCGACGCCGCACGCGCCGCTCGCCTGGTTGCGCTTCGACCTCTTCGGCTCGCCCACCGCCGAGGTGCGCCTGATCCTCTGGCCAGGCGGCGAAGAGACGACGCTGGCGACCGCCGACGCGCACGGCCGCTGGGTGACATGGCGGGGGCGGTGAGCCGGTGAGCCGGTGAGCCAGTGAGCCGGTGC
>JANRJF010000044.1:0-7054 GCA_033764095.1 Deltaproteobacteria bacterium
ACGCCGGGATCGACGCGCTCGTCGAGCAGCAGGTCGCGGTAGCGCTCGCACAGGCGGCGCACGACGCGGCCCTGCGCGGCGTCGAGCTCGACCGTCTCCTCGCGCGTGATCGCGTCGGGGTAGCGCTCCTCCAACCAGCCCCGCTCCACCGCGCTCGCCAGCCGCACGCGCGCCTCGGCGCCGGCGCCGCGATCCAGATCGACGGCGACGAACAGCTCCGCCGCGCGCACCACACTGCGCGCGTCGAGCACCAGGCCGGTGCCGCCGACCATCAGCGCGCGCGGCGAGCCGGGCGCGCGGCGCCGGCAGACGCGATCGGGGAACGCCGCGAGGATGGCCTGCAGCGCAGTGCTGGTGGCAGCTCCAACCGCATCTGCGACGGCGGCTGAGCGAGCTTCGGTGGCGGCGGGCGTCCCCGCCCGCCCGCGGTGCCCGGCAGTGGCCGCGCGCCCCTCCGCATCTGGACCTTCGCCACCCAGCCCCGCGCCGCCAGCAGCTCGGGCCGCTGGCGGGCGGGAACGCCCGCCGCCACTTGGAATGAGGAACGCGCGAGCGGCTCGCTCGACCGCGCGCAGCGCGCCGCGATCGAGCCCCAGACGCCGGCACGCCGCGTCGCTGAACCCGTCGCGCTCGGCGGCCGCGAACAGCTCGGCGCGCAGCAGCAGGTCCGACGGCCCTTCCGGCCAGGGTGCCGTGCCGCCGTCGCCGAAGGCGCGCGCCTCGAGCAGCACGTCGCGCTCGGCGGCCAGTGCCGCGAGCAGCGCGCCCGCGGAGCCGGCGTCGCGCCGGCGCGCCTCGACCAGCAGACGCGCGATACGCGGCGGCGCAGCGACGCCGAGCAGCTCGCGGCCGAGCGGTGTGATCGCGCCCTGCGCGTCGAGCGCACCGAGATCGCGCAGCAGCGTCTCCGCCTGTGCCACCGCGCCGGGGCGCGGCGCATCGAGCCAGCCGAAGGCGGTCAGATCCGTCGCGCCCCAGGCGCGCAGCTCCAGCGCGGTGCCGCTGAGCTCCAGACGGCGGATCTCCGGCGTCTCGCGCGGCAGCCGATCGGCGTGCTCGGCGGCGGTCCACAACCGCACACAGCGGCCCGGCGCGGTGCGCCCGGCGCGGCCGGCGCGCTGCTCGGCGGCGGCGCGGCTGATCGGCGCCAGACGCAGCGCGTTGACGCCACGCCGCGCGTCGTACTCCGCCACGCGCGCCAGCCCGCTGTCGATCACCGCCGTGACCCCCTCGACCGTCAGCGAGGTCTCGGCGACGTTGGTCGACAGCACGACGCGGCGGCGCGCACCGCGCTGCAGCACGCGGCGTTGCGCGTCGAGCGGCAGCTCGCCGTGCAGCGGCAGGATGTCGAAGCCGTGTGCGCGCGCCAGCGGTTCCAGCGCCTCGCCGCAGCGGCGGATCTCGGCGGCGCCGGGCAGGAAGACCAGCACGTCGCCGCCGTCGTCGCCGCTGCGCAGCAGGTCGGCAAGCGCGTCGGCGACGCGCGGCGCCAGCCAGCGGTCGTCGCGCGCCGCGGCGTGGCGCACCTCGACCGGGTGCGCGCGCCCTGCCGAGGTCAGCACCGCCGCGCCGGGCAGATAGGCGGCGAGCGCGGTGGTGTCGAGCGTCGCCGACATCACCACCAGCTTCAGATCGCCGCGCACCGAGTCCTGCAGCTCGCGCGCGATCGCCAGCGCCACATCGCCCGGCAGGTGGCGTTCGTGGAACTCGTCGAGCACCAGCACGCCGACGTCCTCCAGGAACGGATCGCGCGCCAGCTGGCGGCCGAGCACGCCCTCGGTGACGAACCACAGCCGCGTCGCGGCGCCGCCGCGCGCCTCGAAGCGCACCCGGTAGCCGACCTCGCCGCCGACGCTGCCGCCGCGCGCCGCCGCGACGTACTCCGCCGCGGCGCGCGCCGCGATGCGGCGCGGCTCCAGCACCACCACCTGCTTGTCCCCGGCCAGGCCCGCGTCGAGCAGCGTCGCCGGCACGCGCGTCGTCTTCCCGGCGCCGGGCGCGGCACGCAGGATCAGCCGTGGCGCGGTGCGCAGCGCCGCGGCGATGTCGGGCAGCAACGGATCGATGGGAAGCGCGTCAGACACGAGAGCAGGTTGCGTGGTCAAACAGGGAAGCCACGGATTACACGGATTTCACGGAGAGGAAGAACAGCTTCTTCAAAAGTCCCTTTCCGTGAAATCCGTGTAATCCGTGGCTGCCCCAGGCGCGACGACGCGACCACCGACATTTTGTACCGGTCGTTGACCACTGCCGATCGACCGCACACTCGCCGGCGCTTGCCCGGCGCGGCGCCGTGGGCCACGACTCGGGGACGCGAAGGAGACGGCGATGCCCGACCATTCCATGCTGACCACCGACCCGCTGCGCGCGCAGCCGCGCGTCTGGGGCGACCCGGGCGAGATCGCGCCCGACCTCTTCATGTTCCCGGCCTTCGTCAACACCTACGCGCTGCGCACGGCGGCCGGGCTGTTGCTGATCGACCCCGGCTTCACGCACGCCTCGGGGCAGTTGCGCGATGCGGTGCGGGGGTGGAGCGACGCGCCGCTGCACAGCGCGGTGTACACGCACGGGCACGTCGACCACGCCTTCGGGCTGCGCGCCTTCCTCGCCGCCGGCGAGACGCCGCAGATCGTGGCGCAGGAGAACTGCCTCGACCGCTTCCGCCGCTACGCGCTGACCAACGGCTGGAACGGGCGCATCAACCAGCGCCAGTTCAGCCTGCCGCAGCCGATGTTCCCGCATCACTTCGACTGGCCGACGCTCACCTTTCGCGACGCGCTGTCGCAGCGGCTCGGCGGTCTCGACGTGCACTACCACGCCGCCAAGGGCGAGACCGACGACGCGGTATGGGTGTGGGTGCCCGAGCACCGCTACCTGTTCACCGGCGACCTGATCATCTGGCAGGCACCGAACTGCGGCAATCCGCAGAAGGTACAGCGCTACCCGGCGGAGTGGGCCGACGCGCTCGAGGCGATGGCCGGGCTCGGCGCCGAGTATCTGTTTCCCGGCCACGGCCTGGCGATCAAAGGCCGTGCCGCGGTGCACCAGGTGCTCACCGAGACGGCGCGCTACCTGCGCGTCATCGTCGACCAGGTGCTCGAGCTGATGAACGCCGGCCGCACGCCGGAGGAGATCTTCCACGCCGTCGAGCCCGACCCCGAGCTGTCGACACGCCCCTACCTGCAGGCGAACTACGACCACCCCAAGTTCATCGTCCGCAACCTGCTGCGCCTGTGGGGCGGCTGGTGGAACGGCAACGCCGCCGATCTGCTGCCGGCGACGCACGCGGTGCAGGCCGGCGAGATCGCCGCGCTGGCCGGCGGCGTCGACAAACTGATCGCGCGCGGCCGCGCCCTACTGGAGCAGGGCGACAGCGTGCTCGCCGCGCACCTCGCCGAGTGGGCGACGCGCGCCGTGCCCGAGGACGCCGCCGCGCAGGCGCTCAAGCGCGACGTGTACGCGCGCCGACTGAGCGAGGAGAGCGCGCTGATGGCGCAGGGCATCTACCGCGCCGCGATGAACGACGCGCGCCAGGCGCTCAAGGAAGAACCCGATCGCGCCGGCGGCCTGTTGATGGGCCACCGCGAGAGGTGACTGCTCGCGCTGTCGCCGGCAGCTTTGGTCACGGATTACACGGATACGAGAACACGGATTTCACGGATCGGGCTGGAATCTGTTTTACCCAGTTTCTTTGGTCAGTTTCCGATCCGTGAAATCCGTGTTCCCGATGTATCCGTGTAATCCGTGATCTCTCGCTCGCAACCACCGCGCCGCCCGCGAGGCGGGACCCGGCCGCCGCGGGGGACGCGGCGGCCGGGGACGTGCATCAGGCGGTGCGCGGCGCGCGGACGGGCGCCTCGCGGCGGGGCAGGCGGGGGACGAGCATCGGCACTCGGCGCCGATAGGTGGCGTACTCGGGATGGGCGCGGACCAGGTCGCGCTCCTCCAGGCGGATCGCGATCAGGATGTAGGCGGTGGTGGCCAGGGCGAAGAGCAGATGCGTCGCGGTCATCGTCGGTGTCGCCCAGAAGGCGAGCAGCCAGCCGACGTAGAGCGGGTGACGGACGACGCGGTAGAGGCTCGGGGTGGTGAAGCGCAGCGGCGTGTAGGGTCGGTCGAGCAACGCCAGCCACACCTGGCGCAGGCCGAAGAGGTCGAAGTGGTTGATGAGGAACGTGCAGAACAGGATCGTCCCCCAGCCGAGCGCGAAGATGCCGTACGCCACCGCGCGCCCGGTCGGGTGCTCGATGTTCCACACCACGCCGCCCATCGGCTGCCACTGCCAGAACAACAGCAGCAACGCCGCGCTCGACGCCAGCACGTAGGTGCTGCGCTCGGCCGGCTCGGGGATGAAGCGGGTCAGCCAGCGCTTGAAGCCCTGCCGCGCCATGGCGCTGTGCTGCACGGCGAACAGGCCGAGCAAGCCCAGGTTGGTCAGGATCGCCGCCAACCGCGACCCCTCGAGTGGACCATCGATCGTCCGCGGCACACCGAAGTTGCCGATGAAGCCGATGGCGTACAGGAACGTGGCGAAGAAGATGGCGTAACTCACCACGCCGTACACGAAGATGCTGACTCTGCGAACCATGTGCGTTTCCTCCTGGACCGTACGCTAGGAAGCCGCTCGGTAATCCGGCAGAGGCGCTCGGTAAGGATCGCGGTAAATTCGCCGCTCGTGGCGGGCGTGGCCGAAGCGGCAGGCGCGCGATTCAAGTATCGAAAGATCGGATACTTAGCGGGCCCCACGCACGACCAGGCCGGCCCGCCTGCAGCGCGCGGCGCAGATCGGCGAAGCCGACGAAGCGCCCCGCGAGCCCGCCCATGCGGCGCGCGTACGGCCGCGGCGCGGCGGCGGCTACGAGCAGGTTGCGGCCGTGCGGGTAGAGGGCGCGGAAACGCGGCGCGCGATCGCCCATCGAACGCCGCGCTGGACCACTTGCACTCGACGGCGTCGCAGGTCGCGTGCTCCTGCCGATCTCGCGCTGTTGTTTGTCGCGCCACCCGCACATCCGGCACCAGCGTCACCCCGCTTGTCGTTCGCCGCGTTTCGTTGTTCGCTGCCGGCTCGAACCGGATCTCCCGGGCGAACAACGACGAACGACGCACCGCGAGCGAGCGAAGGGAGCGAGCCATGAAGATCCGCGCCGCCATCTGCTGGGAAGCGCAGCAGCCGCTGGCGATCGAGCAGATCGACCTCGAAGGGCCGAAGGCCGGCGAGTGCCTGGTCAAGCTCGCCGCCTCGGGCGTCTGCCACACCGACGCCTACACGATGAGCGGGCGCGATCCGTCCGGTCTCTTCCCCAGCGTGCTCGGACACGAGGGGGCCGGCGAGGTGGTCGAGGTCGGAGCGGGCGTCACCTCGCTCAAGGTCGGCGACCACGTCATCCCGCTGTACATCCCGGAATGTCGCCAGTGTAAGTTCTGTCTGAGCGGCAAGACCAACCTGTGCGGCGCGCTGCTGGCGACGCAGGGTCAGGGCCTGATGCCGGACGGCAGCAGCCGCCTGTCGCACAACGGCAAGCGGCTGCACCACTACATGGGCACCTCGACCTTCGCCGAGTACACCGTCGTGCCGGAGATCGCGCTGGCGAAGATCCGCGCCGACGCGCCGTTGGAGAAGGTCTGCCTGCTCGGCTGCGGCATCACCACCGGCATCGGCGCGGTGCTCAACACCGCCAAGGTGCACGCCGGCGCGACGGTGGCGGTGTACGGGCTCGGCGGCATCGGCGTCTCGGTGGTGCAGGGCGCGGCGATGTCGGGCGCGGCGCGCATCATCGGCATCGACACCAATCCAAAGAAGTACGAGCTCGCCAGGCAGTTCGGCGCCACCGACTTCCTCAACCCGAGCGAGGTGCCGAACATCGCCGAGGCGGTGGTCGAGCTGACCGGCGGCGGCGTCGACTTCGCCTTCGAGTGCATCGGCAACGTCGAGGTGATGAACCAGGCGCTGACGAGCTGCCACAAGGGCTGGGGCCAGTGCATCATCATCGGCGTCGCCGGCGCCGGCGAGGAAATCCACGTGCGACCCTTCCTGCTGGTCACCGGCCGCACCTGGCGCGGCACCGCCTTCGGCGGCACGCGCGGCCGCACCCAGCTGCCGACCTACGTCGACTGGTCGATGAGCGGCCGCATCCGGCTCGACGAGTACATCACCCACACCATGCCGCTCGAGCGCATCAACGACGCGTTCGATCTGATGCATCGCGGCGAGAGCATTCGCAGCGTCGTGCGGTTCTGAGAGGAAGGCTGTTAGGCTGCGATTCTCAGGCTGTTAGGCTGCTAGGCTGTTAGGCTGTTAGGGGGCCGGACGGGTCGTACTCGAAAGGAATCTTTCCGACCCCCTAACAGCCTAACCGCGTAACAGCCTAACAGCCTATTCCCCCCGGCCACTCGGCTCGAACCGATACCCGACGCCGCGCACGGTGAGGAAGTAGCGCGGCGCGTCGGGGTCGGGCTCGAACTTGGCGCGCAGGCGGCCGACGAAATTGTCGATGGTGCGCTGGGTGAGGTAGTCGGTGCGCCACACCTCGCTGAGCAGGATGTCGCGCGTCAGGGCGCGCTCCGGGTTGCGCAGGAAGTAGCCGAGCAGGGCGAACTCGCGCGCCGTCATCGGCACCAGCTTGCCGGCGCGGGTGGCCTGGTGGCGGTCGAGGTCGACGCGCACGTCGCCGAACTCGCGCACCGACTGGCCGGCGTCACGCAGGCGATGGCGGCGCAGCGCGGCGTTGATGCGGGCGCGCAGCTCGGCGAGGTTGAACGGCTTGGAGATGTAGTCGTCGGCGCCGAGCTGCAGGCCGAGCACCTTGTCGCCCTCCTCGCCGCGCGCCGTCAGCACCAGCACCGGGATGTCGGCGTCGAGCTCGCGCAAGCGGCGCAGCACCTCCAGACCGTTCATGCCCGGCAGCATGATGTCGAGCACCACCAGGTCGGGATGCTCGCGCACCGCCAGCTCGAAGCCGGTCTCGCCGTCGCCGGCGGTCAGCACCTCGTACCCCTCCAGCGAGAGGTTGAGCTGCAGGCCGGCGACGATCGAGGCGTCGTCTTCGATGAGGAG
>JANRJF010000045.1:0-4957 GCA_033764095.1 Deltaproteobacteria bacterium
TCCGGCTGCATCGCGCGGCGCGCCACCACCTCGGCGCGCACGCCGGTGCACGACGTGCCCACCACGCAGTTCGGCGGTGTGAAGCGGAACGAGGCGTGGTCGAGGTCGACCGAGGCCCCGGCGTCACAGTCCGGTGAGCCGTCCGGGCGCGTCAGCACGACGGTGTATTGGTCGAGCCCGATCTCCTGCGTCAGCGCGGTGACGCCCAGGCCCCAGGGCCTGAGGAAGCTGTAGATGTTGCCCGTACCACCCGGGGCGATGTCGTCGGCGCTGAGCAGGACATCGATGGTGTTCTCGGGCAGCAGCGTGATGCTGTACGACGGCCAGTCGCGCCGTTGATCGTTGATCGCAAGTTGGATGCTGACCATTGCCGGCGTCGCCAGCGGCGGGACGACGAACGACGCCACCGCCTGGTCGGCATCGTCGATCTGAATCGCGACGTCGCCGTCGGTCTGCGTCCAGCGGTAGAATGTCGGAGCGAAGCTGTCGCGTCCCGAGAGCACGACGCGTTGGCCGGACCGGGCAACGGGTGGATCGATGCCGACCGCGGCGTACGGTTGCGGGAACGTCCCGGTCGGGGTCGCGGTGATCGGCGGCGGCGTATCGGTCGCGGTCGGCGACGGACCGAAGGTGTCGGTCGGCGTGATGCTCGGGGTCAGAGTGATCGACGGCGTCAGCGTGCGGCTCGGCGTCGGCGTGCGCCCCAGGGCCGGCGCGGCGAGCAGACAGAGCAGCGGAACGGCGGCAACGCGGTGCAGGCAGCGCATGGCTCGGCTCCTCCCACATTTCCGGATGCCTGGCAAACAAATTTTGTTGCGCCGGCCCGTGGGCGACGGCTTGCCGACCGGCGTTGCCTCCGCGGCGCGAGGTGGTCAGGATGCGCCTTCGTGTCTGCCGCCGCTCCCGCGCCGCGCCGCGCCGCGCTCATCTTCATCTTCATCACCGTCGTGCTCGACATGCTGGCGCTGGGCATGATCGTCCCGGTGCTGCCCAAGCTGGTCGTCCAGTTCGAGGCCGGCGATACGGCGCGTGCCGCCGCGGTGTTCGGCGTCTTCGGCACCGCCTGGGCGCTGATGCAGTTCGTCTTCTCGCCGGTGCTGGGCGGGCTCTCCGACCGCTTCGGCCGCCGTCCGGTGATCCTGCTGTCGAACTTTGGCCTCGGCCTCGATTACGTGCTGATGGCGGCGGCGCCGACCCTCGCCTGGTTGTTCGTTGGCCGGGTGATCTCCGG
Source organism: Deltaproteobacteria bacterium (assembly GCA_033764095.1). Lineage (GTDB taxonomy): Bacteria > Desulfobacterota > Binatia > HRBIN30 > CADEER01 > JBDTMT01. The sequence continues at coordinate 1,232 of JANRJF010000045.1, forward strand.
CATCACCTCGGCGAGCTTCTCGACCGCCGGCGCCTACATCGCCGACGTGACGCCGGAGGAGAAACGCGCCGGCGCGTTCGGGCTGCTCGGCGCCGCGTTCGGGGTCGGCTTCGTGCTCGGCCCGGCGATCGGCGGCCTGCTCGGCTCGCTCGGGCCGCGCCTGCCGTTCTGGGTCGCCGCCGGCTTCAGCCTCGCCAACGCGATGTACGGCCTGTTCGTGCTGCCCGAGTCGCTGCCGCCGGAGCGCCGCGCGCCGTTCCACTGGCGGCGCGCCAACCCGCTCGGCGCGCTGCGGCTGCTGCGCGCCCACCCGCAGGTGTTCGGTCTGGCGGCGGCGAGCTTCCTCGCCTACGTCGCGCACGAGGTGCTGCCCAGCACCTTCGTGCTCTACACCGGCTACCGCTACGCCTGGGACGAGCGCACCGTCGGCCTGTTCATGGCGGCGATCGGCGTCTGCGGCATGATCGTCTCCGGCGGCCTGGTGCAGCCGATCGTCGACCGCCTCGGCGAGCGCCGTACCCTGCTGCTCGGGTACCTGCTGGGTGCCGTCGGCTTTGCCATCTACGGCCTGGCGCCGGTCAGCGCGCTGTTGTGGGTCGGGGTGCCGCTGCAGTCGCTGTGGGGTCTCGCCGGCCCGGCGGGGCAGGGCATCATGACGCGCAGCGTCGCGCCCGATCAGCAGGGCCAGCTGCAGGGCGCCAACTCCAGCCTGCGCGGCATCTCCGGCCTGATCGGCCCCGGCCTCTTCACGCTCACCTTCGCGCGCGCCATCGGCCCGCACCGCGAGGTGACCATCCCCGGCGCGCCGATGCTGCTCGCGTCGGCGCTGGTCTTCGGCGCGCTACTCGTCGCCTGGCGCGCGACGGTTCCCCCCTTCGAAGACGGGGGGTGAGGGGGGATTTGCCCAACGAACTCTTCGACGCGAGCGCCGCGTTCGCGACCAAGACCTTCTGAAAAATCCCCCCTCGCCCCCCCTTTTTCAAAGGGGGGAAAATTAGTTGATCACATTCGCCGCGCGCAGTGCGATGATCTCCGCGCCGGTGAGGCCGAACTCGCCGAGCACTTCCTCGGTGTGCTCGCCGATGATCGGGGCGACGCGCTCGTGGACGGTCGGCGTGCCGCTCATGCTGACCGGCGGGCCGAGGGTGGTGATCTTGCCGCGCTTGGCGTCCTCGAAGCTGTTGACCAGCTTGTTCTCGGCGATCTGTGGGTCGGCGAGGATCTCGTGCAGGGCGAGCACCTTGCAGCTCGGCACGTCGTTGGCCTCCATCAGGTCGATCCAGTGCTGGCAGGTGTTGGTGCGGAAGATGGCGTTGAGCGTCTCGACCACTTCCTGGCGCCGCGCGACGCGCGCCGGGTTGGTCGCCATCTGCGGATCGGTGAGCCAGTCCTCGCGGCCGAGCGCGACGCAGACGCGCTTGAAGAACGCGTTGGTCAGGCAGGCGACGATGAAGTAGCCGTCGCTCGCCTGGAACGCCTGGTAGGGCACCAGGTCGGGATGGCCGCTGCCGAAGCGGCCGAAGTGGGTGCCGTCGATCAGCACGTTGGCGGCGTTGTCGGCGAACAGCGACAGCACCGCGTCGAGCATGGCGACGTGGACGTGCTGGCCTTCGCCGCTGCGCTCGCGCGCGAACAGCGCGCCGTTGATCGCGTAGGCGGCGTAGACGCCGGCGTTGATGTCGGCGACCGGCGGCGCCGACTTGATCGGCGGCCCACCTTCCTCGCCGGTGTGCGCCATGATGCCGCCGGTGGCCTGCAGGATGAGATCCATGCCCGGCTTCTGCGCCATCGGGCCGCTGCGACCAAATGCCGTGATCGAGCAGTAAATGAGGCGCGGGTTGATCTTCTTCAGGTCCTCGTAGCCGAGGCCTTTGCGATCCATCACGCCGGGGCGGAAGTTCTCGACGAACACGTCGGCGTCCTTGACCAGCCGGCGGATCAGCTCGACACCCTGCGGTTCGCCGATGTCGACGCAGATGCCGCGCTTGTTGCGGTTGAGGCCCTGGAAGTTGGGCCCGCCGATCGGCGGCGGCAGGCGACCGGAGCGGTCGGCGTGGCGGATCGAGTCGCCGCGGCCGGCCTTCTCGACCTTGATCACGTCGGCGCCCATGTCGCCGAGCAGCGTCGTGCACCACGGCCCGGCCGCCTGGTGGCTCATGTCGATGACGCGAATGCCGGCGAGCGCGCCCGTCTTGGTCGTCATGTCTGGTCTCCTAGAAAACGGAACCACGGATGAACACAGATGAACACAGATGGGAACCTCAGGGTCAGGGTGCGATTCTCAGCCCTTGAAGTCCTCATCTGTGTTCATCTGTGTTCATCCGTGGTTCCAAGCTCAAACAATCTCCAGCAATTCGCGCAGCGCGCTGATGCGCCGGCAGTCGACCTCGCCGTAGAGGTCGAGCGGGTCGATCAGTACCGCCTCCATGCCGGCGGCGCGGGCGCCGGTGACGTCGATCTCGTAGATGTCGCCGACGAACAGCGCCTCCTGCGGGGCCACGCCGCAGGCCTCGAGGGCGAGCTGGAAGATGCGCGGGTCGGGCTTCTCGACGCCGACCAGGTGTGAGTCGATGATGGCGGCGAAATGCGCGGCGATGCCGCCGCGCTCGAGCGCCGCCGGTACGCGGCCGTCGGCGTTCGACACCACCCCGAGCGTCAGCCCGCGCGCGCGCAGCGCCGCCAGTACCTCCGGGGTGTCGTCGTGTTGCACGCGCCACAGCGAGTGGCGCGCGTTCTCGGCGCGCAGGGCCGCTCCCACCGCGGCGCGCAGCCGCGGCTCGACGCCGAGCGTGTCGAGCACGATCTCGAGATAGGGCGCCTGCCGGGTCGCGTCGTTGCCGGCGCGGCGGGCGCGAAACATCTCGTCCATCGCCGCCTTGGCCGGGTACTCCGCCGCCGCTACCTCGCGCGCCGTCGTCGCGTGCCCGTGCTCGCCGAGGCACTGCGCGATCCACGCGTGGTCCACGTGGTGCAGGGTGTTGCCGACGTCGAAGAGAATGGCGCGGAGCTGAGACACCGATCCTCGCTAACAGAACGCGGCCGCGTGCAGCAACGAAGCCCCTGTCTGGTCGCGGGCCAAGTGGGCCACGGATTACACGGATATGTTTGGAGCTCCAATTACACGGATCGGGCTGGAGTCAGTCTCTGTCTGTTGGTTTCAGAATCAGAGAGGTGACGGCCGTTGCGGCGCGTATTGGTGGGTTCGGTGCCCAGCCTTCTATCCGTGTCCCTCTGTGTAATCCGTGGCAAAAGCCGTCCGCGACAAGCTGCGCGCATCGGACTTCGCTACGCGCCGATCTCCGCCGCGGCTCGGAGCCCGGACTGCACCGCGCCCTCCATGTAGCCGATCCACTCGCTGGCGGTCTCGGTGCCGGCGAAGTGCAGGCAGGCGAGCGGGGCGGCGAGAGTGGCGGCGGCGCTGGTCAGCACGCCGGGGGCGGGGTTGGAGACCGGGCAGCCGCCCGACCACGGCTCGGCGCTCCAGTCGACGTCCTCGTAGGCGAGCGGCGCGGCGGCCTCGGGCCCGAACCAACCGGCGAGCTGTGCGAGCACGGCGCGCTGGCGGGCGGCGCGGTCGCGCTCGCTCCAGGCGCGCGCCGCGGCGCCGACGATGAAGCCGACCAGCGCCGCGACGCGGCCGTCGTGCGTCGAGTTGTCGTAGGTGACCGACAGCAGGTCGCCGTCGCTCACCGCCTCGCCCGACCAGCCGGCGTCGCGCCAGAACGG
>JANRJF010000046.1:0-2177 GCA_033764095.1 Deltaproteobacteria bacterium
ACGCGGCGCTGGCGCGGCTCGGCGACGCCCTGGCCGATACCGGCGCCGCGCTCGCCGCCGAGGCCCTGCGCGCCGGGGCCGTGCTGCAGGCGGCGGAGGCGCGCGCCATCGAGACCGGCATGCGCGTCGCCGCGGCGGCGATGCCGGCGCGGCCGTTCGTCGACGCGTTCCGCGAGGTGCTCGACCGGCGCAGCAATCCGCTCAGCCGCAGCTGGCGCACGACGCTGCGCCACGTCCGGCTTGGCCTGGAGAGCCTGCCGGCAATGCTGCGCGGCCGCCGCACGTCGAGCTCCGAGGACGCGGCGGCGCGCGTCGTCGCCATCGAGCGCGACGAACTGGGCCGCGCCTGGCCGGCGTTCTGGGAGGAATTGGTGCGCGACCTCGGCCGCGAAGCGCGCCATCCGGCCCGCCAGACCGCCAGTCCGCCCTTGCTCGCGCGCCTCGACGCCGACCTCGCCGACGCGCAGCGCGCCGCCGCCAGCGCGCGCGCCACCGGCAACCTGGCAATGCGCGACGCCGACGTCGCCGAGTTCCAGCGCGCCTGCGAGCAGTTGGTCGAGAAAGCGATCGAGGATCGCGGCTTCGACCTCGACATCCAGGCGGCGGCGGACATCGCCACCATGGTGCCGATCGCCCTCGCCGCCGCGGTGATCGTCAACACCGGCGGCCTCGGCTCCGACCTCGCCGCGGTCGGCGGCGGCGCGGTCGGGACCTTCCTGTTCGAGAAGTACGCCCACGTGCTCGGCCGCGGCATCATGGCCGACGCACGGCGTCGCTGGACCGAGGTGCGCGGCCGCCAGCTCGCCGGCGAGCTGGGCGACGCCGCGCGGCCCACCCCCGCCGTCCACGTCCGCACCACGGTGGCGGAGGACAACGACCTGGCGACCCAACTGGCGGCCCTGAGAACCAAACTTCAGCCACAGATGAACACCGAGAACCACAGATGAACACGGAAGCCGCGCATCGTGACGCGCGCCTCCGTGTGCTCTGTGGTTATATCTGTGTTCATCTGTGTTGAGCTTTTTCGCTGACGATGGACGCCGCTGACCTGCGCCTGACCCTCGACCGCCTGCGCGCGCGGCTGCGCGCTGACGTCGAGACCGTCGCGCCGCTGCGCGCCGTGCAGGCGCGGCGCGCCGAGCTCGAGCGCCTGCTCGACGACCTCGATCGCCAGATCGGGCGCGTGCAGCGCGCCGCGGTGATCACCCTGGTCGGCGCCACCGGCGCCGGCAAGTCGACGCTGCTCAACGCGCTCGCCGGCAAACCGATCGCGCAGGAAGGGGTCGACCGGCCGACGACCCGCCGGCCGGTGATCTACGCGCCGCACGACGCCGACCTCAGCGAGCTGCTCGGCGAGGCGGTGGTGCACCCGGACGGGCGCGATGGCGAGGGCGCCCCGCTGGTGGTGCGCTACGACGCCGCCAGCGGGCCGTGGACCGCGCAGGTGCTGATCGACGCACCCGACATGAACAGCATCGACGAGCAGCATCGCGCCATCGTCACCGCGCTCGCCGAGCGCAGCGACGTACTGCTGGTCGTCGTGCACCATCAGTCGGTGCTGGAGGAAGCGGCGGTCTCGTTCGTCGACGCCTTCGCCGGCCGCCGCCACCTGCTCTTCGTCCTCAACCGCGTCGACGAGCTCACCGCCGCGGCGCGCGACGCCCTGCTGGCGCAGTTGCGCGAGCTGGCGGCAACGCGCTGGCAGGCGCCGCAGGCGCCGCTGGTCGCGCTCAGCGCCAAGCAGGCGCAGACGCAGCCCAACGCCGAGGGCTGGGCGGCGCTCTGTCGCGCCCTGCAGGACGTCGTGCGCGACAGCGCGCTGAGCGGCGTGCGGCGGCTGAACGCGCTCGGCACCGCGCGCCAGATCGCGGCGCTGTTCGCCGCCGTGCGCGCCGCCGTCGCCGACGATCTCGCGGCGCTGCCGCTCGACGCCGCCACCGGGCTCGACCGCCTCGGCGAACGCGCCGCGGCCGACGTCGCCGAGCGCCTGGCGTTGCGCCGCGCCGACTGCTGCGAGCTGCTGTGGAGCGAAGCGGCGCGGCGCTGGGACGGCCCCGGCGGCTGGGCGCTGCGCAGCGGTGGCCTGACCTCGCTCGGCCTCGGCGCCGGCGCGGCGCTGGCGACGCGCAACCCGGTGCTCGCCATCGGCACCGCCGCCGGCGCGCTGGCCGCCGACC
>JANRJF010000047.1:0-25466 GCA_033764095.1 Deltaproteobacteria bacterium
CGCGCCGACCGCCGCCGCGCCGGCGCCGGCGCCCGCCGACCAGGGCAGTGAAGTGGACTGCTTCGTCATCGTCGACGCCGAGCCGGATTTCGGCGCGCCGCCGCTGACCGTGAACTTCACCACCGAGACCGATTGCACCGGCCAGCCGGTGACGTTCAGCTGGGACTTCGGCGACGGCGAGACCGGCGGCAACGACCCCAAGCCGAGCCACACCTACAAGAAGCCCGGCGACTACATCGCCACGGTCACCGCTTCGGCGCCCGACGGCGGGCGCGGCACCGACGAGATCGACATCACGGTCGACGCCGACCTCGGCGACTGACCGCTGCGGCTGATGGCATAGGGCCTCTCGTGTCACCGCTGCGGCGGTGAACGGGAGGCCACACGCCATCGGCCATACGCCGCCCGCGCCGCGCCGCGATTCGCATCAAGCGCACGCGTGTGCGCATCTTCTCCTGGGGCACCCGCCGCCCGCCGCACATGATTCGCCGCGTCTGTCTCGCCCTGCTGCTGCTCGTCGCGCCGCTGGCGGCGCAATCGTCGCGTGACGCCAACTGCGACGGGACGGTGAGCGACGCCGACCGCGCCGCGATCGTCGCGGCGCTCTTTGCCGACGGCGGCAGCCGCTGCGCCGCCGCCGACGTCAACCGCGACGCGCGGCTGAGCGCCGCCGACCTGGTCGGCTTCGCGCTCGGCCCGCGCATCAGCTTCATCGGCCTCGCCAGCCCGGACGGCAAGCCGGCGCCGGCACTGGGCACCCTGCCCGACGGCGCGCCGGTGTACTTTCGCAACGCCGGCTTCGGCTTCCTGGTGGTGGTCGAGGCGGGCGCGCCGGCCAGCGGCGCGGCGATCGGCACCAATACCTTCGACAGCAGCCCGACCGACCCGCAGCACCGCCCCGACCTGCAGATCCTGGTCGAGCGCGCGCTCGGCGACGGCAGCCGCAGCGTCTGCGACGAGTTCGGCGTGCCGGCGGTCGATCCGCCCGACTTCACCGTCACCCAGCGGGTCAGCGACGCGATCAACGACCTCGCCTGCCGCTTCGAGGTGGCGACGCGCCCCAACGGCACCTGCACGCAGAACGCCTTCGGCCAACCCGCCTTCGTCGATGCCACCAGCCGCGCCCAGTTCTGCCTCGGCGTCACCAGCACCATGGCCTTCCCGGCCGGCGAGACGCGGCTGACGGTTCAGGTGCGCGACGCCAGCGGCCTGCTCGGCCCGCCGCGCCAGATGGTGGTGCAGGTGGCCCCCGGCCCGCCGCCGCCGACCTTCACCCCGCTGCCACCGACCGCCACCCCGACCGCGACCGACACGCCCTCGCCGACCGCCACCGCGACCTTCACCCGCACCTCGAGCCCGACCCCGACCATCACGCGCACCCCGACCCGCACGCGCACGGCGACGCCCACCGCCACCTTCACCGTCACCCTGACGCCGAGCCGCACGGCGACGCCGAGCGCGACGGCGACCCTGCCGCCGACCGCGACGCGCACCCACACCGCGACGCCGGTCAACACCGCCACCGTGACCCTGACGCCGCGCACGCCGTTCACCGCGACGCGCACCGCCACCGCGACCGGCACGCCGACGCGGACCGCGACCCGCACCGCGACCGCGCCGGTGACGCCGCCCAGCGCGACCGCGACGGTCACCCGCACCCCGACCCGCACGCCGAGCGGCGCGGCGACGCCGACCCACACCCGCACCCGCACGCCGACCACGGCCGGCACGAGCGGGCCGTCGCCCACCCCCACCCGCACCCGCACGCTCGCGCCGACGCCGACCGCGACCGGCTCCAGCAGCGGCCCGCAGATCACCTTCTTCGGCCTCACCCGCGCCGACGACATGCTGGTCGAGCCCACCGGCACCGCCAACGGCATCCCGGTCTACGAGCCGGCCTTCGGCTTCGGCTTCTCGCTGGTCGTCGAGGCCAAGGCCGGCTCGTCGCGCGCGCGGCCCGGCAACTCGACCTTCAACGAGGGCGAGGCGCCGGACCTGCAGATCCAGGTCGATCATCCGCTCGGCAACGGCAGCTCCGACGTCTGCGACGATACGCTGCCCTTCCTCGGCGGCGTTCCGGCGATCAACCCGCCGCTGTTCAGCGACGACCTCAGCGTCACCGACCGCATCAACGACTTCTCCTGCCGCTTCATCGACGGCAGCGGCAACAAGGTCGGCCGTCAGTGCAGCGAGTTCAACGCTTGCGTGCTGAACAGCGGCGGCCAGTTCGGCTGCGTCACCACGCCCTCCGACGGCGTGCTGCAGTACTGCGGCTTCGTCGGCGGCGCGCTCGCCTTCCCGCTCGGCGATACCCTGGTCAGCGTGCGCGTCCGCGACGTCGCCGGCAACCTCGGCGCGCTGCAGCAGTTGATCGTGCGGGTGCGCTGAGGCGTCGTCAGTGCACCATCGGCAGCGCCTGCTCGCCGTGCGTGGCGATGGCGTCGAGCACGCGGCGGGCGACGGCGCTGAAGGCCTGCGCCTCGGGGCTGTCGGGCTGCGCCGCGACGATCGGCTGGCCGGCATCCATGCTCTCGCGGATGGCGCGCACCAGCGGCACCTCGCCGAGGAAGGGAATGTGCAGCTCCTCCGCCATGCGCCGCCCGCCGCCGTGGCCGAAGATGTCGGCCTGCGCGCCGCAGCCGGGGCAGAGGTGGAAGCTCATGTTCTCGACCACGCCCAGCACCGGCGTGTTGACCTGCTGGAACATGGTGATGCCGCGCTGCACGTCGAGCAGCGCGACGTCCTGCGGCGTGGTGACGATCACCCCGCCGGTGAGCGGCGCCTGCTGGGTGATGGTGAGCTGCGCGTCGCCGGTGCCGGGCGGCAGGTCGAGCAGCAGCACGTCGAGCGGGCCCCAGTCGACCTCGCGCAGGAACTGGGTGAGCAGCTTGGTGATCATCGGTCCGCGCCAGATCACCGGCTGGCCGGGCTGGATGAACAGGCCGAGCGAGATGACCTTCACGCCATGGCGCTCGAGCGGCATGATGCGCTCCTGCGCGTTGCTCTGCGGCCGCTCGTCGAGGCCGAGCATCAGCGGCAGGCTGGGGCCGTAGACGTCGGCGTCGAGCAGCCCGACGCGCTGGCCGAGCCCGCGCAACGCCAGCGCCAGGTTGACCGCGACTGTCGACTTGCCGACCCCACCCTTGCCGCTCGCCACCGCGACGACGTGGCGGATGCCGGGAATCGCCGGGGTCTTCGCCGGCGCCGCCGGCTTGGGCTTTTCCGGCTCCTGGATGACGATGTCGATCTGCGCCGCGCCGGTGAGGTCGCGCACGACGTCGCGCACGCCGCGCGAGATCTCGTCCACCGCTTCCGAGCGGACGTTGGCCAGCGCCAGCGTCACGGTCACCCCGGCGGTGGCGATCTCGATGTCGCGCACGATGCCGAACGACACGATGTCGCGCGAGTAACCCGGGTAGCGGACCTGCTTCAGCGCCTCGAGGATCTCCTGCGGCGTGGCCATCGGGCGGACCCTAGCCGCTCCGCAGACGGGCGGGAAGAACCCCATCGGCGAGCCCCGTCCGTTGTCCATTCGCCGGCGGACGGCTATGGCGAGCAGACCTGCCCCGGCGATCGTCGATGACAACTGCGCTGCGCTTCGGTCTCTTCGTTCCCCAGTCCGACGCCCCGCCGGCGGCGCTGCGCCGGCTGGCCGAGCAGGCCGAACGGCTCGGGTTCGACTCGCTGTGGGCGTACGACCACCTGCAGGACTATCCGTCGCCCGAGCAGCCGGAAGTGCTCGAGGTGTTCACGCTGCTGTCGTTGCTCGCCGGTTGGACCGAGCGGGTGCGGCTCGGCTCGTTGGTGGCGTGCGACGCCTATCGCAACCCGGCGCTGACGGCGAAGATCGCGGCGACGCTCGACGCGCTGTCGGGCGGCCGCCTCGAGCTCGGCTACGGCGCCGGCTGGCACGAGGGCGAGTACCGCGCCTACGGCTACCGCTTCGACCCCCCGGCGCGGCGCATCGCGCGCATGGAGGAGGGGCTGCGCATCATCGACGCGCTCTGGCAGGGCGAGCCGGTCACCTTCGAGGGCGCGCACTACCAGGTGCGCGCGGCGCGCTGCCTGCCGCGCCCGGCGCAGCGGCCGCGCCCGCCGATCACCATCGGCGGCGGCGGCGAGCAGCTGCTGCTGCGCGCCGTCGCCCGCCACGCCGACGTGTGGAACTACTTCCCGATCCCGTTGGTCGAGTACGAGCGCAAGCGCGCCGCCCTGCACGCGCACTGCGCCGCGCTCGCACGCGATCCGGCGACGCTGGCGCAGTCGCTGATGGTGCCGCTGGTCACGGCGCGCTGGGAGAAGCAGGTGCGCGACCAGATGGAAGCCGCCAAGCGCCGCGGCGGGGTCTTCGCCTACGACGAGCAGCTGGTGCAGGGCACGCCCGACATCGTCGTGCCGCGCCTGCTCGACTACGCGCGCCGCGGCGTCTCGCTGTTCATCCTCGTCCTGCCCGACCCGTTCGACGCTGCGGCGGTGGAGTTCGTCGCCGAGCGCGTCGTGGCGGCCGCGCACGAGTGGTGGTGAGCGCCGCCTACTCCTCCATCAGCTCGCGCATCTCCTTCTGCAGCGCCAGCATGCGGGCGCGCTTCCTGGCTGCCTGTTCGAGCTGCTCGGGGGTGAGCACGGCGCGGATGGCGAGCGCCGACTGCAGCCCCTGCTTGAGCAGCTCGGTGCGCAGCGCGGTGATGCGCTCGACCTCCGGGGCGAGGCCGGCGGCGTCGACCGGCGCCGGGCCGATCAGCTTGGCGGCGAGGGCGTCGTTGGCCTGATCGATCTGCCCGAACAGCGCCCGCAGCCGCTCGCGGTCGGCGCGCATGATGGTGCGGATCTTCTCCTCCTGCGCGGGCGAGAGGTTGGTGGCGTGCAGCATCAGCGGCAGTAGCATGCCGGGCCCCTCGCCGAGCGGCCCCTCGCCGCCGATCATGACCCGGAACGGGCCCGGCGCCGCGCCGGGCGGTGGCGGGACGCGGACGGCGCCCAATTCGGGCAGCGGTTGCGCCGCCGTGGCGGTGGCGAGCCACAGCAACAGCGCGGCGCCGGCGATCGACGAGCGGCGATGGGTGGACATGGTGGGACTCCTCATTGATCGAGCAGGTCGGCGTAATCGCAGCGCGCGCCGAAGCCGGCGCGCGCCTCGCACGGCAGGCCGCCGTTCAACGCCGCGGCCAGCATCTCGTGGTCGGCGAGCGGCTCGACGGTGCTGAAGCCCTCGCGCGAGGCGAACAACGCGGCGCCGACCTCGTTGCCGAGGTCGGCGAACTGCGCGGTGGCGGCCGGCGCGACGGTGCCGGCCGGCATCGCGCGCCACCAGGCGAATGCCAGCAGCGCCAGCGCGGCGGCGGCGAGCGGCATCGCCCAGCGCGCCGCCGGCGGCCAGGGATCGCGGGCGGGGCCGCGGCGCGGCAGCGGGCCGCTCGCCAGGGCGTCGTGCAGCAGCGTCAGGTCGGCGCGCAGTGCCTGCAGGCGCGCGGCGCAGCGCAGACACTGGCGCACATGCGTCCGCGTCAGCGCGTCGCCGTCGCCGCTGGCGTGCGCGCACAGGCTGAGGTCGTCGGGGCAGGGGGTCATCGCGGTGCCTTCAACGCGCCGCGCAGGCTGTGCACGGCGCGGAACAGGTGGCGTTTGACGGTGCCGGGGGTGAGCTGCAGGGCCGCCGCCACCTCCGCGGTGCTCCAGCTCTCGATATGGCGCAGCACGAATACCTCGCGCTGGCGCGCCGGCAAACGCGCCAGCGCCTGCCAGATCTGACGGCGCGTCGCCGCGTCGATGGCGGCGCGCTCGGGCGAGGCGCCGTCGGCGGCGTGCTCGGCCTCGATCAACTCGCGGCTGCCGCGCCACCAGCGGAACCAGCGCGAGCGCCGCCGGTCGCGGCAGGCGTTCACCGCCACCGTGGTCAGCCAGGCCGGCCAGCGCGTGGTCGGATCGGCGTCGGGTGCGGCGCGGTGCAGCTTGAGGAACACCTCCTGGCTGACCTCCTCGGCCTCGCCGGCGTCGCCGAGCAGCATCGTGCAGAGGCGGACGATGCGGGCGCGCTGGCTGCGGTAGAGCTGGTCGATGTCGGGGGACTGATCGGCCACGGGGCTGGCGGCGGGGGGAGCCATGCAGGACTCGGCGGCCGCCGGGACGCGGGCGCGCCGCGCCGTCCAGCTGTGGCGGACGGCGCGGCGACCCGCAAACGGCCGCTGCCGGCTCAGGGGGCGACGAACAGCACGTCGTGCTCGTGCGCGGCGGCCAGCTTGTCGCGCCGCGCCGCCGCCTCGGCGATCTGCTCCGCGCTCAGCACGCCGCGCACCGCCAGGGCGGTCTGCACCTGCTGCGCCACCATCTGCGCGCGCAGCTCGCCGATCTGTTCGCCGAGCGCGGCGAGCGACTCGGCGGTCGGCGCCTGGCTCGCCAGCAGCGCCTGGCCGAGCTGCTCGTTGGCGTCGCGCAGCTTGTCCATCAGCGCGTGCAGGCTGGCGCGGTCGTTATCCATGATGTCCTTCACCTGCGCCTCCTGGCTGTCGCTCAGCTGGTCCGGCCGCATCAGCAACGCCAGCACGCGGCCGGCGCCGCCGTCCATGAATGGCGGCGGCCCCGGCGGGCCGCCAACCCCCATCTGCGCGGTGGCCGCGGTCGCGAGCAGGGCGGCAACGCCGGCGGCGAGCGGGATGTGTCGGGTTCGCATCGTGTGTTCCTCCTTTTGTCGAGCCTGACGGCGTCGATGCGCCGGAGGTTGACCGCAGCAAACGCCGCGAATCGTACGCAATCTTGGCCTCGCGCGTGGCTTCCAATTGGCAGCGCGGCGGTTTTTACTGAGACGCGGTACGTTCACCGCCCTTCGACCGACACAGCGGAGCCGACCCCGATGGCGCACCTGGTATCAATCCGATCCCGATTCCTCGCAGCCCTGCTGGCCGCCGTCCTGCTCGGCGCCGCGCAGCCCGCTGCCGCCGCTCCGACCACCTGCCCGGCCGACTGCAACGGCGATGGGCAGGTCACCGTGAACGAACTGGTGCTGGCGGTGGGCATCGCCCTCGGCGAGACCGCCCTGGTCGCCTGTCCGTCCGCCGATCGCGACGGCGATGGCGCAGTGATGATCGGCGAGCTGGTCGCCGCCGTCGCGGCGGCGCTGGAGGGCTGCCCGGTCCTCCCGTCGCCGAGCGCCACGGCGACGTCGACCGGCACCGCGCCGCCGATCGACACGGCGACGCCGACCGCCACCGGCAGCCAGCCGCCGACCTCCACCGCGACGGCGACGGTGGCAGTCGACACGCCGACCGCGACCGCGACGCAGGCCGAATCGACGCCGACCGCGACCGAGGGGGAATCGACCCCGACCGCGACCGGCACCGAGGGCCCGTCAACGCCGACGCCGACCGAGGCCGACGCGACGACGACGCCCACCGAGGCGGATGCGACGCCGACCGCGACCGCTGCAGCATCGACCCCCACCGCCACCGTAGGGGAGCCGACCGCGACGCCGAGCGAGACCGCCACCGAGCTGCCCAGCACGACGCCGACCGCAACCGTCAGCCCGACGCCGAGCGTCGGCCCGAGCGGCCTGGTGGCGATGATCGACGAGGGCGAGGTGCGCCTGGCCTGGACCAATGTGCCGCTCGACGCCGGACTGCCGAATGCGAAACTGCTGCGCCGACTCAACGCGCCGGTGGCGGGCCCGAGCGATCCGGCGGCGACCAGCGTGTTCTTCGGCGCCGCGGCGAACGCCACCCACCCGCTCGCCGAGCTGTTGCCCGACGTGCCGGAGGACGACCGCGTCTATCACTACGCCGTGTTCGCCTGCGCCGCGGAGGACGCCTGCAGCACGATCGGATCGGCAACGACCCTGTCGCCGACGCTGGTGCAGGTGCTGCACGCCGGCGGCTACGTCATCCACTGGCGGCACGCCTTCGCCGACGTGTGCGCCGATCTCCTGGCGAACGGCGGCACGGCCGAGAATCCGATCGTGCCCGACTGGTGGAAGAGCTGCGACGCCAACTGCAGCAGCAACCCGGCGACGGCGACGGCGCGCCAGCTCGGCGCCGTTGGTCGCGCCCAGGCGGAGACGATCGGCGAGGCGTTCGACATCCTGCGCCTGCCGGTCGGCCGGGTGATCTCCAGCGAGTTCTGCCGCTGCGTCACCACGGCCGAGCTGATGGACTTCGGCCCGCCGATCGAGCAGACGCCGGACCTGACCTACTACGTCTACGACGAGCCCAACCGCTGCGCGAACGCGTATCAGCTGTTGCGCGAGGTGCCCGCCGCGGGAACCAACACGGCGCTCATCGGTCACGCCGGCTTCTTCTCGCCGTGCCCGGTGCTGAGCCAGCTGGCGATGGGCGAGGCGGCGGTGTTCAAGCCGGACGGCAACGGCGGCGCCGAGGAGATCACCCGGGTGACGTTCGACGAGTGGGCGAGCCTCTATCCGCCCGGGCCGAGCGGCCTCTCGGCGCAGGTCGACGAGCCGCACGTGCGCGTGCACTGGACCAACGGCCCGCAATACCCGATCGTGCGCGTCCTGCGCCGGCTCGGCACGCCGGTCGACGGCCCCAATGATCCGGACGCGCAGGTGGTCTATGCCGGCGCTACCGACACGGTGCTGGAGCCGATCAAGAACCTGCTGCCGAGCACGCCGCAGTCGCCGCGCATGTATTTCTACGCCGTGTATGGCTGCGTCGGCGCCGCCTGCGAAGCCGAGGGCAGCCAGACGATGATCACGCTGACGCTGGCGCAGGCGCTGCGCGCCGGCGGCTACGTCATCCACTGGCGGCACGCCTCGGCGACGGTCTGCCAGGACAATCTCGCGCTCGGCACCGCCGCCACCACCAGCGTCCCCGACTGGTGGAAGAGCTGCGACGCCAACTGCCCCGGGGAGGGGCCGGTCACCGCCACCGCGCGGCAGTTGAGCGACGCCGGACGCGCCGAGGCCACCGCGATCGGCGAGGAGTTCGACGCGCAGGGCTTCCCGATCGGTCGCGTCATCTCCAGCGAGTTCTGTCGCAACCTCGAGACCGCCGAGCTGATGGACTTCGGCCCGCCGATCGAGCCGTCGCCGGCGATCACCTACTTCGTCTACGACGAGGCCAACCGCTGCCAGGCGAGCTTCGCGCTGCTCGCCCAGGCGCCGGCCGGCGCCACCAACACCGCGCTCATCGGCCACGCTGGCAACAGCTGCTCACCGCTCAGCGATCTCGCCTGGGCCGAGGGCGCCATCTACAAGCCCGACGGCCACGGCGGCACGACCTACATCGATCGGCTGAACTGGGAGGAGTGGGGGACGCTGCAGTGAAGATGTGCTGACGTTCTGACGTGCTGACGTCTTGAGGTGCGGAGGTTCTGATGTGCGGACGTAAGACGAGGACTGATCACGTCAGCACATCAGCACGTCAGCAGCTCCTCACAGCACCTCCGCGATCTTCGCCCGCTGGTACGCCGCGTCGCCGTACAGCATCTGGTTGTGCTGCTGGCGCTTGAACCAGAGGTGGACGTCGCACTCCCAGGTGAAGCCGATGCCGCCGTGCAGTTGCACCGAGCGGCCCGAGCAGAAGGCGGCCATGTCGGCAGCGCTGGCCTTGGCCATGCGCGCGGCGCGCTCGGCTTCGGCCGGCTCGGTGTCGATGGCACAGGCGGCGTTGTAGACCAGTGAGCGGGCCTGGTCGGCGGCGAGCATCATGTTGACCAGCGGATGCTTCACCGCCTGGAAGAAGCCGAGCGGGCGGTCGAACTGCTTGCGGATCTGGGCATACGCGGCGGTGGTGTGCAGTTGCCACTCGGCGGCGCCGCACATGTCGGCGGCGACCAGCGTGAGCAGCGCCGGCAGCGCCGCGCGCAGCGCCGCGTCGCCGCCGCCCGGCGCGGCCGCGACGCGCTCGGCGGCAACGGTCACGCCGGCGAGCTCGACGTGCGCCTGGTCGCGCGTCAGGTCGACGATGTGGTCGGGCACGATGGTCACGCCCGGCGCGTCGGCGTCGACGACGTAGAGCCCGAGGCCGTCGGCGGCGCGCGCCAGGACGACGAAGGCGCCGACCTTGCGCGCGTCCTGCACGAACCAGGCGGTGCCGTCGAGCCGCGTGCCGCCGCTGCCGGGGCGCGCGGTGACGCTGGTGTTCTCGGGTTCCCACGAGCCGTCGGCGTCGGTGACCGCCAACGCCATTGCCGCGCCGCCGGCGATGCGCTCCAGCGCCGCGCCGGCGCCGGGGCCGTCGGCGGCGCGCAGCACCAGCGTCGCGGCGAGCGTGGTCAGCAGCGGCGACACCAGCGCGGCGCGCCCGGCCTCTTCCGCCAGCGCGGCGACCGCCACCATGCGCATGCCGGCGCCGCCGTGCGCCTCGGGGACCGCCAGCGCCGTCCAACCGAGCTCCACCATCTGCCGCCACAGCGCCTCGTCCCACGGCGCCGGCGGGACGGCGCGCTCGTACGCCTCGCGATGGTCGCGCGCCACCAGGCGCCGCAGCGCCTCGACGCCGGCGCGGTCGCTCAGCAGCTTGCGCGCCGCATCGCGCAGCAGGGTCTCGTCTTCGCCGAAGCCGAAGTTTTTCGGTTGTGACATGGAGTGCCTCTTCTCTCCTCGAAGCGTGACCGGTGACCGGTGATCGGTAACCGGTAAGAGCAAAGCCTACTGGTCACCGGTCACTGGTCACCGGTCACGCTTCACTTGGTCTTCGCCAACCCCAGCACGCGTTCGCCGAGGATGTTGCGTTGGATCTCGCTGGTGCCGGCGGCGATGGTGATGCCGTAGGAGTTCATGTAGGCGAGCGGCCACTCGGCGCCGTCGGGGGCCTGCGCGTCGCCGAGGTAGAGCGAGGCGAAGGCGCCCTCGATCTCCAGCGCCAGCGCCGCGAGGTCCTGGTTGAGCTCGCTGAGCAGCAGTTTCGACGACAGCGGGATGCGCATCGGGTGCTCGGTGAGGGCGCCGACGCGGGCGCGGCGGAAGGTCTGGCGGAAGCCCTCGACGCGGATGGCGATCTGCACGATGCGATCGCGCAGCACGGCGTCGTCCCAGGCGGGCCGGCCGCGCCGCTTCATGCGCTTGGCGAGCGCGATCAGCCCCTCCAGCCGCTCCTCCAGCGACGTACCGCCGCCGGTGCCGGCGCTCTCGGCGGCGCCGCGCTCGTGCAGCAGCGTGGTCATCGCGACGTCCCAGCCCTTGCCGACTTCGTCGAGGCGCAGGCTGTCGGAGACCACCACGTCCTCGAACAGCACTTCGTTGAAGCCGGTCTGGCCGGTGAGTTTGATCAGCGGCCGCACCGTGACGCCCTTGGCGCCGGCGATCGGACAGATGAAGTAGGTCAGTCCCTTGTACTTGTCCTCGCTGGAGTGGCGCGCCAGCAGGATCATCCAGCTGGCGAAGTGCGCCAGGCTGGTCCACACCTTGTGGCCGTTGATGATCCAGTGGTCGCCGTCGCGCACCGCCGAGGTCTGCGCGCTGGCCAGATCGCTGCCGGCATTCGGCTCCGAGAATCCCTGGCACCAGATCTCCTCGCCGGAGAGCAGCGGCGGCAGGAAGCGGCGCTTCTGCTCCTCGCTGCCGTGGTGCAGGATCGACGGCGCCGCCATGCCGAGGCCGATGACGTTGAGCAGATAGGGCACGCCGGCCAGCGCCAGTTCGTTGTTGGCGATGCGCTGGAAGCCCTGGTGGCCGCCGCCGCCGTACTCCTTGGGATAGTCGCACCCGATCAGGCCGGCGTCGTAGACCTGCTTCTGCCAGCGCGCCAGGTAGGCGCGCTGCTCCTCGGTCATCACCTCGATGGCGTGCTCGGGCAACCGGAACGGCGGCGGCGCCGGCCGGTGCTCCTCCAACCAGCGGCGGCAGTACTGGCGGAACTCCGCCTGCTCGGGCGTGTCGCGGCGCGCTTCCATGTCGATCCTCCCGTGAACTGGAACGCGTCAGTCATACCAACGCCGGAGGATTTGAAAACCCGTCGAGCGCGTGGATGGCTTGCGCCGCGCGCGACGGCCAGAAACAACCACCCGCGTGTCCGCCGCCGAGCCCGTCCCGCGCCAGGAGCGCCTGAACCTGTGGGCGACCTGCGCCGGGCAGTTCCTCACCCTGGCGGGGATGACGGCGGTGCTGCCGCTGATTCCGCTCTACCTGCAGCACATCGGCGTCGGCGATCGCGCGACCTTGAAGTACTGGACCGGCCTGATCGGCGCGGCGCCGTTCGCCGTCGCGGTGTTCGCCACGCCCTTGTGGGGGGCGCTTGCCGACCGCACCGGGCACAAGGCCATGGTGGTGCGCTCGGTGTTCGGCATCGCGCTGTCCACCGTCGGC
This sequence comes from Deltaproteobacteria bacterium, assembly GCA_033764095.1. GTDB lineage: Bacteria > Desulfobacterota > Binatia > HRBIN30 > CADEER01 > JBDTMT01. The sequence continues at coordinate 12,251 of JANRJF010000047.1, forward strand.
ATGGGGCTGTCCGGCACGCCGCTCGGGCTGTTCACCTGGCGCGCCGTGCAGGGCGCGGTGAGCGGCGTCTTTCCGGCAGCGGTGGCGTTGGTGTCGGCGCTGACGCCGGAGCAGCGCCTGTCGCGCTCGCTGGCGATGCTGCAGTCGGCGCGCGCCGCCGGGGCGTTGTGCGGGCCGCTGATCGGCGGCCTGCTGGCCGACCTGATCGGCCTGCGCGGGCTGTTCTTCGTCGTCGGCGCCGTCGCCGCCGCCGCCGGCGTCGTCTGCAGTGTGGTGATTCGCGAGCCGGCGCACGCCGCCGGCGCGGCGCGACCCGCCGCCGGCGGCGCGGCCTGGCGCGCGCTGCTCGCCTCGCCGGGCCTGCTCGCCGTGCTGGCGCTGCTGGTGCTGTTCCAGGCGACGATCATGTCCTCGTGGCCGACGCTGGCGCTGTTCGTCGAGCACCTCGGCGTGGCACGCGAGGCGGTGGCAACCAGCACCGGCGTGCTGGTGTTCGCCGCCGGCCTGCCGGCGACGCTCAGCGCGACGCTGTGGGCGCGGGTGGCGCGGCGCGCCGGGCTGTTGCCGATGCTGAGCGCCTCGCTGCTGCTCACCGGCGTCGCCAACGTCGCCACCGGCTTCGCCGCCGACTGGTTCCATGCGCATCACGCCGCCGGCAGCGGCGTGCCGCTGCTGGCGCTGGGCAGCGTGCTCGCGCTGCGCGCCTGCGGTGGATTCGCCATGGCTGGCTTCGTCCCGCTCGCGTTCGAGTGGATGCACGGCGTCGCGCCGGCCGGCGCACGCGGCCGCGCCGCGGGGCTCGGCTCGACCGCGATGATGGTCGGCAACGTCATCGGCCCGCTCGCCGGCGGCTGGCTGGCGGTGCATGCCGGGCTCGGTGCGACCTTCTGGGCGCCGGGCGTCGCGCTCACCGCCGTCGGCCTGCTGGTCGCGCTGCGCGCGCCCGGCGCGCAGTGAGATTGATGCGACGCCCGCCTTTGGCCTATGCGCCAGGCACGGGAGGGAGAGCCATGCGAGCGACGGCGGTCATCGCGATCATCCTGCTCGGCGCCGCGGTGTCGGTGGGGCGCGCGGCGGACGGCCACGGCGCGGAGGTCGCGAACGCCTGCAAGGGCGACATCGCCAGGCTGTGCCCGAACGTACAGAAGGGCGGCGGCCGCATCCTGCAGTGCCTGCGGCAGAACGCCTCGCAGCTTTCCGACGGCTGCCGCGACACGCTCAGGCAGGCCGCCGGCGAGATGCGCGAGGGCGGCGCGATGGAGTGGATGCGTGCCTGCCGCGACGACATCCCCACGCTCTGCCAGGGTGTCGAGCCCGGCGACGGTCGCATCGTCGCCTGCCTGCGGCAGAACAGCGGCAGGGTCTCGGCCGGCTGCAAGGCGGCGCTGCCGCAGTGAGCGGCGCGGCGCCGCCGCTCAACTCAGCGCGTCGATCACCTCGCGCGGCGCCTGCACCAGCTCGATCAGCACGCCCTCGCCGCCGATCGGCGTCGTCTCGTTGCCCTTCGGGTGGATGAAGCAGACGTCGTAGCCGGCGGCGCCCTTGCGCACCCCGCCCGGCGTGAAGCGCACCCCCTGCGCGGTCAGCCAGGCGACCGCGGCGTGCAGGTCGTCGATCCACAGGCCGATGTGGTTGAGCGGCGGCTCGTGCACCTTCGGCTTCTTCTCCGGGTCGAGCGGCTGCATGAGGTCGACCTCGACCTTCAGCGCGCCGCTGCCGGCGACGGCGATGTCCTCGTCGACGTTCTCCGATTCGCTGCGGAAGGTCCCGGTCTGGGTCAGGCCCAGGGTGTCGATCCACAGCTTGCGCAGCGCCTGCTTGTCCGGTCCGCCGACCGCGATCTGCTGCACGCCGAGCACTTTGAAGGGACGCGTCGTCATGTGGCCTCCATCGATCCGGCACTCTTACCAGCTCGGTGCGTGCAGAGAGAACTACCCCAAACCGGCCACCACCACGGCACCACGGCACCACGGCACCACGACGGTCGTCGGGTCGTGGTGCCGTCGTGTCGTGGTGGTCAGGGGCGCCGGCCCCACAGCAGCAGGCGCTTGAACGGATAGAAGTACGGCCGGCTGTCGTCGAGCGCCGGCAGCAGCGCGGCGCGGTAGCGCTCGAGGAAGCGCGGCCACAGCTCGGCCGGCAGGCGCTGTTGGTAGGCGGTGAGCAGCGTGCCTTTCACCCACTCGACCACGTCGTCGCGCGCCGCCAGCACGTGCCCGTACACCTGCACGCGCACGTGCTGCTCGGCATAGCCGAGTCGGTGCAACAGCGTCGCGTACCACTCCGGCGCCTGCACCGGCCGCTCGATGGCGAAGCCGCCGAGCGCGGCGGCGAACGGCGGGTCGCCCGCCAGTGCCGCGGCGACCGTGTGCGACGGGTGGTCGAAGTTCATCGGCATCTGCACCGCCAGCTGCCCGCCGGCGGCGAGCGCGGTGGTGAGGCGGGTGAAGAGCGCCTCGTGATCCGGCAGCCAGTGCAGCGCGGCGTTGGAGAAGACCAGGTCGGTGGCGCCGCGCGCGTCGAAGCCGGCGATGTCGCCGGTCTGGAAACGCAGGCCGGCGACGACGAACTGGGCGCTGTCGGCGAGCATGGTCGGCGAGCTGTCGAGGCCGAGCGTGGCGGTGGCGCCGAGCCGGTCGTGCAGCACGCGGGTGAGCTCGCCGGTGCCGCAGCCGAGGTCGACGACGCGCATGGCGGGCCTGGGCCGCACCAGTCCGAGCAGATCGAAGAACGGTTGCTGGCGCTCGCCGCGGAAGCGGTTGTACTGCGCCGGGCTCCAGGTGCTGCTCATCGGCTGGCTGGTTAGCCTGGAGCGCGGCTGAAACGCCACCGCGCGGCGGACATCTGAGTCCTAGCGGAGCCGACCGATGAGTGAGAAGAAGAGCCCCGTTTGGTGGGGAGAGGGACGCATGTCGCAGGCCCGCATGTTGCCGGATGACGAGCTGAACCAGGCGTTGGTGGCCAACGTCGCGCCGCCCGACTGGCGCAATCCTACCCCATCCGGGCGATACAACCTGGTGGTGATCGGCGCCGGCACCGCCGGTCTGGTCACCGCCGCCGGCGCCGCCGGCCTCGGTGCGAAGGTGGCGTTGATCGAGCGCCACCTGATGGGCGGCGACTGCCTCAACGTCGGCTGCGTGCCGTCGAAGTCGGTGCTGCGCGCCGCGCGCGTCGCCGCCGAGGCGCGCGACGCGGGGCGCTTCGGCGTGCAGGTCGGCGCGGTCGAGCCGGACTTCGCCGCGGTCATGCGCCGCATGCGCGGCATCCGCGCCCGCATCAGCGCCAACGACGCGGCGCGCCGCTTCCGCGACGAGAAGGGCGTCGACGTCTACCTCGGCACGGCGCGCTTCAGCGGCTCCGACACGGTCGAGGTCGGCGGCCAGACGCTGCGCTTCAAGACCGCCGTCATTGCCACCGGCGCGCGCGCCGCGGCGCCGCCGATCCACGGCCTCGCCGAGCTCGGCTACCTGACCAACGAGACCGTCTTCACGCTCACCGAGCGCCCCCGCCGCCTGGCGGTGATCGGTGCCGGGCCGATCGGCTGCGAGCTGGCGCAGGCTTTCCAGCGCCTCGGCAGCGAGGTGGTGCTGCTGCACGACTCGCCGCACGTGCTGAACCGCGAGGACGCCGACGCCGCCGAGATCGTGCAGGGGGCGTTGGTGCGCGAGGGGATCGCGTTGGAGCTCGCGGTGCGGGTGACGGCGGCGCGGCGCGACGGGCTCGACAAGCTGCTCACCTTCTTCCGCGCCGGCAGCACGATCGAGGAGACCGTCCGCGTCGACGAGATCCTGGTCGGCGCCGGCCGCGCCGCCAACGTCGAAGGGCTCGGCCTCGAGACGGTCGGCGTCGAGTGCGAGGCGCGCGGCGTGCGCGTCGACGACCACCTGCGCACCACCAACCCGCGCATCTTCGCCTGCGGCGACGTCTGCATGGACTGGAAGTTCACCCACGCCGCCGATTTTGCCGCCCGCACCGTCATCCAGAACGCGCTGTTCTTCGGCCGCAAGCGGCTGAGCGCGCTGCACATGCCGTGGTGCACCTACACCGATCCGGAGATCGCGCACGTCGGCCTCTCGGCGGTCGAGGCGGCGGCGCGCGGCATCGAGGTCGACACCTGGCTGCGGCCGCTGCGCGAGGTCGACCGCGCTCTCGCCGACGGCGAGGAGGACGGCTTCGTCAAGATCCACACCCGCAAGGGCAGCGACGAGATCCTCGGCGCCACCATCGTCGCCCGCCATGCCGGCGAGATGATCTCCGAGGTCACCCTGGCCATCGTCGCCAAGCTCGGGCTCGGCGCGCTGGCCAGCGTGATCCACCCCTATCCGACGCAGGCCGAGGCGATCCGCCAGGTCGGCGACATGTACAACCGCACCCGCCTGACGCCGACCGTGAAGCGGCTGTTCGACGGCTTCCTGCGACTGACCCGCTGAGGGCACGCGAGTCCAGACCATGACCGAGCTGACCTGCCGCGAGATCGCCGACTTCCTGCTCGCCTTCCTCGACGGCGAGCTGCCGCCCGAGCCGCGCGCCGCCTTCGAGGCGCACCTCGCCGAGTGCGACGCCTGCGTCCGCTACCTGCGCGACTACCAGGCCACCGTGCGCCTCAGCCGCGCCGCGCTGCGCGAGCCCGCCGAGCCCACCGACGCGCCGCCCCAACTGGTGCGCGCCATCCTCGACGCGCGGCGCGCGTAGCGGTCGTTTCTCCACCACGACGGCACCACGACACAACGGCCGACGTTGTGCTCCGTTGTGTCGTTGTGCCGTCGTGGTGAACCGCTCAACTCAAGAGCGCCTGCAGGCGCAGCGCCTCGCCGACCGACCAGGCCTGGAATGGGCAGCCGCGCGGCGCGTGCGGCGGGTCGCCGTCGGCGATCTCGGAGACGTGGCCGAGACCGGCCTGGTCGAGGTGGGCGAGCAGCGGGGCGAGGAAGCGCTCGCGCGCTTCGGCGCGTGCGGCGGCGCCGCCGCCGCGTACGCGCAGCCACGCCTCGACGAACGGGCCGAGCAGCCACGGCCACACGGTGCCCTGGTGATAGGCGGCGTCGCGCGTGCGGCCGTCGCCGCCGTAGTGCGGGGTGTAGCCGGGCTCGCCGGCGGCGAGCGAGCGCAGGCCGAGCGGCGTCCACAGCTGCTGCTCGACGGCATCGACCACCTGGCGGGCGCGGGCGCCGTCGAGCAGCGCGATCGGCAGGCCGCCGACGGCGAGGATCTGGTTGGGGCGCAGCGCCGCGTCGTGCGTGCCGGGCTGGTGGTCGACGTCGACCACGTCATAGAGGCAGCCGCGCTCGGCGTTCCAGAAGCGCGCGGCGAAGGCGGCGCGTCCGCGCCGCAGCAGCTCGGTCCACGCCGCCGTCCACTGCCCGGCCGCCGCCAGGGCGTTGAGCCACAGGGCCTGCACCTCGACCGGCTTGCCGATGCGCGGCGTCACCACCCAGTCGCCGACGCGCGCGTCCATCCAGGTGAGCTGCACGCCGGGCACGCCGGCGGCGAGCAGCCCGTCGGCGTCGGCGCGGATGCCGAAGCGGGTGCCGTTGGCGTAGCCGTGCAGGATCGCGTCGACCGCGGCGCGCAGTGCCGCCGCCGCCGCGTCGTCGTGCGGTGCCGCGGCGAGGTACTCGTGGACCGCGACCGCGTACCACAGCGACGCGTCGACGGCGTTGAACTCCGGCGTCTCGCCGCGGTCGGCGAAGCGGTTCGGCAGCATGCCCTCCGACACCGCGCCGGCCCAGGCGAGCAGGATGGCGCGCGCCGCGTCGAGCCGCGCCCCCGCCAGGCAGAGCCCGCGCAGGGCGATGAACGTGTCGCGGCCCCAGTCGGTGAACCACGGATAGCCGGCAATGATCGTCTGCCCGTCGCCGCGCCGCACCAGGTAGGCATCGGCGGCGCGATGCAGGCGGGAGGGAAAGACGCGCCGCGCCCGTTCGGCGTCGCGCAGTCGGCCGGCGACGGCGAGCGGGTCGCTCTCGCTCCCCCCTTTTAGAAAGGGGGGCAGGGGGGACTTGTCCGATGCATCCGAAAATCCCCCCTCACCCCCCTTTTTCAAAGGGGGGCAAGACTCCAAAGGGGAGAGCGACGCCAGCACCCACACCGCCTCGCCCGCGGCCAGATCCCAGCTCAGCACGCCGGGCGAGGCGAGGTCCTCGACCGCGTCGAGGCCGCGCGCCTGCTCCTCGCTGTACAGGAAGTGGCGGTACCAGCTGGGCTCGTGGCTGTAGACGGCGTTGGCGAGCGAGGCGATCGCCGGCACGCCCGGGTACGGCGTCCACACGCGCAGCGCGCCGTCGCCGCGTGGCGTGAAGTCGAAGGCGGGGTTCTCGTGGTGCAGGCCGTGGTAGTCGCGCCCGGAGAGGAACGGGCGCAGCCGCAGCGTCGCCGCGCCGCTGCCGCTGACGCGCCGCCAGGCGAGCACCACCGCGGCGTGGCCGTGCGGGACGAACAGCTCGTGCTCGATCTCGCTGCCGTCGTCGAGCCGGAAGCGCCAGCGCGGCCAGGGGTCGGCGCTGAAGTCGACCATCCGTGAGGCGCCGTCGGGGTAGATCGTGTTGGGCGTGTAGCGCTGCGCGCTGAGCGCGAACTGGCCGGCGGCGGTCTGCACCCAGGCGTCGAAGCCGTTGACCAGCATCATGCGCCCGGTCGGCGGCGTCGTCGCCGCCAGCAGCAGCGCGTGATAACGTCGCGTCCGCACCCCGGCGACGGTGCCGGAGGCGAAGCCGCCCAGCCCGTCGGCCTCCAGCCATTCGAGTGTCTCGTCGGCTCGCGCCGGCATGTCGCTCCCCCTTCCGCCGCCCGGCGCGCAGACTACGGGTCGCACCCACCGGCGGCAACGCTCAGATGCGAGGCGCCCCGGGTCGTTCCGCATGGCCACCAGGCTGCCACGGCGGTCGTCTTTGGTTGTGCCGAGGTGCCGTCGTGGTGAGCTGCCGCGGACACATCCATCCGCCGCCGCGCCGCGTATCGACTCGCAGACCGCGACGCGACGCGGTGCGCCGCGAAACCGCGCGGCGCGCCGCGCATCGTATCGGCATTCCCGGCGCGAACGCCGGACAACCCCAAGGAGGAATCGAACATGGCTACGAAGACCAACAAGGTGCTGCTGGCGGCGGTGGCGGGCCTGCTGACCGTCGGAACGATCGCCGCGACCAGCGCCAGCGCCGCCGAGCAGGCGAAGGTGAAGTGCTACGGCGCCAACGCGTGCAAGGGCCACAGCGCCTGCGCCGGCGCCGGCCACGGCTGTGCCGGCAAGAACGGCTGCAAGGGCCAGGGCTTCGTCGAGGTCGACAGCAAGGAAGCCTGCCTGAAGATGGACGGCGGCCGCCTGACGCCGGAGAAGTGATCGGACGACACCCGGACGCGGCCCGGCGGGCCGCGTCGTCCCCCCCTCACACTCCCCTCATCCGAAAGGACTCCGCGCGCATGACGGCGATCGACTGGCCCCGGTTGGGTTTCGGCGTCGGCCTGCGCGCGGAGCACTATCGCGAGGTGCTCGATGACGCGCCGCGGCCCGACTGGTTCGAGGCGCTGACCGACAACTACCTCGACACCGCCGGCCGGCCGCTGCACATCCTCGAACAGGTGCGGCGCGACACGCCGCTGGTGCTGCACGGCGTCGGCCTGTCGATCGGCTCGGCCGATCGGCTCGACGCCCGCTACCTCGCCGCGCTGCGCGGGCTTGCCGACCGCATCGAGCCGGCGCTGATCACCGATCATCTGTGCTGGGTCGGCGTCGACGGCCGCAGTCTGTTCGACCTGCTGCCGCTGCCCTACACCGAGGAGACGCTGCGCCACGTCGTGACGCGCGTCCGCCAGGTGCAGGACGGGCTCGGCCGCCGCATCGCGCTGGAGAACCCGTCCACCTACGTCGCCTTCCGCCACTCGACCATCGGCGAGGCGGCGTTCCTCGCCGCGGTGGCGGAGGAGGCCGACTGCGGCCTGCTGCTCGACGTCAACAACGTCCACGTCAGCGCCCGCAACCTCGGCTTCGACGCGCACGCCTACATCGATCAGCTGCCGGCGGCGCGCATCGCCTACCTGCACCTGGCCGGCTTCAGCGACCGCGGCAGCTACCTCTTCGACACGCACGACGCGCCGGTGCACGACGACGTGTGGGCGCTGTACCGCCGCGTCGTGGCGCGCTGCGGCGCGCGCCCGACGCTGGTCGAGTGGGATGCCAACCTGCCGTCCTTCGCACGCCTGTGCGCCGAAGCCGCGCGCGCCCGCCTCGAGAGCGCCGCCGCGCTGGCGGCGCCGGAGATCCGTCATGCTGAGCATCCGCGCCGACGCGCCCTCGCTGCGTGAGCTGCAGCGCGCCATCGCGGCGCGCGTGCGCGACGCCGATCCGCACGCCGCGCTCGGCGCGCTGGCCGACTGGGTGGTCGCCACCCCGGGCGCCGATCTGGCCGAACGGCTGGCGGTCTACGTCGACGGCTACCCGGCGCGCCTCGCCGACGCGTTGCAGGAGCAGTTCCCCGCCGTCGTGCACCTCATCGGCCACGCGCAGTTCCGTGCCCTGATCGATCGCTACCGGCGCGGCGCCACGCTCGCCGGCACCAACCTCAACCTGATCGGCGCCGAGCTGCCCGCCTACCTGCGCGGCGACCCGCTCAGCGAACGGCTGCCGTTCCTGCCCGATCTGGCGGCGCTGGAGTGGCACCAGGTGCTTGCCTTCCATGCCGACGCGGCGGCGCCGCTCGACCTCGACGCCGTGCGCGGCGACCTCGACGCCCTCGCCGCGCTGCCGCTGGCGCTGCGCCCCGGCGCCGCCGTGGTCGCATCGCGCTGGCCGATCCACGCGCTCTGGCAGGCGCGCGACACGCCGCGCGACGCCATCGACCTCGACCTCACCGAGGCCCAATCGGTGCTGGTGTGGCGCGCCGACTTCGCCGTGCACTGCGCGCCGCTCGCGCCCGACGAAGCGGCCGCCCTGGCGCTCGTCGCCGCCGGCAGCCCACTCGCCGACCTCGCCGCGACGCTGGCCGACAGCGGCGTCGACCCATCCCGCGTCGGCGCCTGGTTCGCCAGTTGGATGCAGCGCGGGTTGCTGGCCGCGCCTCAGACCGTCGGGCGAACCTCAACCGAATCTGCCTGATCTCAGGCGCGCGAGGTCGTTGATCGACTGGCGACGGCGGTCTATTCCGCCCACGTGAACAAGCTCGACTCATCCCGCAGCCACGCTACGCCGGCGGTCTATCCGTGTTAGGCAGATGTCTGACTCCACTTTCCCGTGGCCCGAGTCTGGTTGGACGGGACTTCGATGGAACTGACCTTCGAATGGGACCCGCGAAAGGCAGTCGCGAACAGCCGGAAGCACGGCGTCTCATTCGAGCAAGCGATTCCGGTCTTCGGCGATTCATTGGCTCGAATCTTCGACGATCCGGACCAAACCGCCAACGAGCCACGCGAACTGATCGTCGGCCACTGCGCTCGGCGACTCCTCCTCGTGGTATGCTTCATCCAGCGGGACGACCGGATACGAATCTTCAGTGCGCGCCGCGCAACGCGCCGGGAGAGGCGGGACTATGAAGAAGGCCGCTAGCAAACGGAGAAGCCCATCGCCCGAAATGCGGGCGGAGTATCGACTCGACTACAGCAAGGCGCGTCCGAACCGCTTTGCGGAACGAGTTCCCGCGAATGCGGTGGCCGTTGTGCTGGACCCCGATGTCACCCAGGTGTTCGGTTCATCAGACTCCGTCAATGCGCTGCTCCGCTCGGTCGTCAGGGCAATGCCAGATCATGCAGGGCGACGACGTAAGGCTGGCTAGCCTTGATCTAACGAAAAGAGTTCAACGCAGAGACGCGGAGACGCAGAGAACGCAGAGTCAGCAGCCTAGAGGAGAGCCAACTCTTATCCGCATCGCTGATTGGGTTCTGGAGGTGTGCTGAGGGCGCACTTCCTCCGCGTTCTCCGCGACCTCTGCGGCTCCGCGTTGATATTTCAATGTCAGATCAAGGCTAACAAGGCGCCAGTCGACGCGGGGTCGAGCGGCTGAAGGGAGAAAGGGCCGCTTCGGATCGTGGCGCGCGCGGCTGATGGCGGGCGTCAGCGTGCCGACTCGGGGCCGCGGCGATCCTTGACTGCACCGCGGCTTTCGCATTTGGTGCGCCGCATGCCGAAGAAGGCTCCGACGCGCGCGCGGCGCCCGCCTCTGTTGCAGTCGCAGGATTTCACCGCCTACCTCAACGAGAAGTGCGCGCAGTTGGCGCCCGGCGATCTCGAAGAGGTGATGCGCCAGGCGGAATCGATCCGCGTACGCGGCGCCAAGCTGGCGCCGACGCGGCCGCGCATGCAGCGTCAGATCGACTTCGCGCTGACCCTGGTCGAGGAGCACGTCAACGGCGAGGCGCGGCAGATCCCCTTCTACACCGTCTGCCTGATGGGCGTCGCGCTGCTCTACTTTGCCGACCCGCTCGACGTGATCCCCGACTGGATTCCGGGCGTCGGCAACAGCGACGACGCGCTGGTGTTCGAGCTCGCCTTCAAGCTCGCCAGCGCCGGCGTCGAGCGCTACTGCACCTGGAAGGGCCTCTCCACCGACGGGTTGCTCCCCGCCCCCGCGCGTCCGACGACCAGTGCCGCGCGCCGGCCGCCATCGCGCCGCGCCGGCGCCAAACCGCGCCGGCGCTAGGATCCAGGCTCCGGCGACGCTAACCGCGCCGGTGGATCAACACCTTCGGGCCGTCCTCGAAGATCACTTCGATCTTGTTGACGTCCTTGCGGGCGGTGACCACGCCGGGGCCGAAGGTGGCGTGGCGGATGAAGTCGCCCTCGGCGAAGCGCTCGGTCGGCGCGTAGGGCTTGGCCGCGCTGGCGTCGCGGCCGCGCAGCAGGCTGGCGTAGTCGGGCGGGCGGGGCGCCGCCGCCTTGCTACTGCGGGTGCGGGTGCTGCTCGTGCCGGGCGCTTTGGCGCGGTACGCGTGCTGCCCCTTGCAGGTATTGCAGTGCACGCGCGTGATCTTGCTCCCGACCACCGTTTCGATGGTGTGGGCGAGCATCATCTTGCACTTCGTGCACCAGCTATCGACGTCCTGGCCGACGACCGGGGTGGTAGACATAGGCCTCTACTCGTAGCAGGTGCGGCGCGCCGAGAATAGGCCGTGCGCCGCCGCGTTGACTAACCGCGCGGTGCGGGCCTAGAGCCTGAAAGGGGCGGCCGGGCGGCGGCCGGAGCTCAGCAAGGGGGAATCATGAGGCGATCGACCGGGGCGGCGTGCGCGCTGCTGCTGATGCTGTGCGCCGGCGCGGCGCGGGCCGAGTTCCCGTATCCGGCCAATCCGCGGCCCTGCGACGGGCCGCAGACCGATCCGCCGTGCATCGCCGCCAGCGATTTCGCCCAGTACCTCTTCCTGCCCCCCGACACGCTGCCCAACGATTACGTCGGCGACACGATCTGGAAGTACACCAGCGGGACCACCGGCGATCCGGCGATCGACGGCAGCGCCCAGGAACTGTTCGGGGTCACCGGCGCGAGCATCGACCGCGCCTGGCAGACCAGCACCGGCCGCCCCGACGTGCGCATCGCGGTGCTCGACTCCGGCATCCGCTGGGCCGAGCGGCTCGTCGATCTGGTCAACAAGTTCTACCTCAACCGCGCCGAGCTGCCGGTTCCGGAGGACAGCGAGAACCCGCAGGATCCCTACGATCGCAACGGTGACGGCGTGTTCAACGTCGCCGACTACCTGGCCGACGGCATTCACGCCGCCGACAGCCGGGTGAGCGACCAGAACGGCAACGGGCTGATCGACCCCGAGGACCTCATCTTCCTCTTCTCCGACGGCGTCGACGACGACGCCAACGGCTACACCGACGACATCAGCGGCTGGGACTTCTTCGAGGACGACAACGACGCGCTCGACGAGGTGCGCTACGGCCACGGCACCGGCGAGTCGCACGACTCCGGCGCCGAGGCGAACAACGGCGCCGGCTTCCCCGGCACCTGTCCGAACTGCCTGCTGATCGAGGTGCGCGTCGGCGACAGCTTCGTCACCGAGGTGAACCACTTCGCGCAGGGCGTCGCCTTCGCCGTCGACAGCGGCGCGAGCGTCATCCAGGAAGCGCTCGGCACGCTCAACCAGTCGGCCTTCGGCCAGCAGGCGGTCGACTACGCCTACGCCAACGGCGTGGTGGTGATCGCCTCGGCGGCGGACGAGGAGTCGCAGCATCACAACTATCCGGCGACCTACAACCACACCGTGCAGGTGAACTCGGTGACCAAGTTTGGCGACGTCGCCGGTATCAAGCAGACGCCGCCCTCCTACCTCTACCTGAACGGCTGCACGAACTACGGCGCGCACATCGCGCTCAGCGTGCCGTCGTCGAGCTGTTCGTCCGAGGCGACCGGGCGCAGCGCCGGCGTCGCCGGCCTGATCGTCTCGACCGCGCTGAATGCGGTCGACCGCGGCATGCTGACGCCCTATCCGCGCGACGACGGCACGCCGGCGCCGTTCGCGCTGTCGGCCGAAGAGGTGAAGCAGCTGCTGATCCTCACCGCCGACGACATCAACTTCGACGCGCGCGACGACGTCACCCCGCCGTTGCCGCAGAACTACGCCACCGTCATCCCGGTGCCCGGTATCAGCGGCAGCGTGCGCTTTCCGTCGATCGCCGGCTTCGACCAGTACTTCGGCTACGGCCGCCTCAACGCCGATCAGGCGGTGCTGCGCGTCGCATCCGGGCAGATCCCGCCCGAGGTGTCGATCGTCGAGCCGGCCTGGTTCGCCACCATCGATCCGGAGCGCACGCCGAGCCTGCCGATCCGCGGCCGCGTCGCGGCGAATCGCGCCGAGAGCTTCCGCTACGTGCTGGAAGCGGCCCCCGGCGTGCAGCCGAAGGAGAGCGAGTTCGTCGAAGTGGAGAGCGGCGAGCAGCTCACCGCCGCCATCTCCGAGCTCGGCACTGTCGATCTCACCGCGCTGGCGGCGCTGCTGCCGCACGGTTACACCGGGCCGCCGACCAACGACGACGGCACCCCCGACCCGGATCGCTTCACGGTGACCATCCGCGTCCGCGCCATGGACGACGCCGGCAACGTCGGCGAGGACCGCCGCGCCATCGCCCTGCACCACGACCCCGACCTGCTGCCCGCCTTCCCACATGCGCTCGGCGGCGACGGCGCCTCGGCGCCGGTGACCGCCGACCTCGACAACGACGGCATCGAGGAGATCATCCTCGGCGACTCGAACGGCTTCGTGCACGCCTTCCGCGCCGACGCCAGCGAGCTGC
>JANRJF010000048.1:0-2436 GCA_033764095.1 Deltaproteobacteria bacterium
CCGAGGCCGCTCGCGCTCGCCCCGCCTCCGCCGGCTACGCCGGCTCCGGCGCGGCGACCCCGACGAAGAAGACCCGCCTCGCCCAGGGTGGGTCAAAATTGGGCGCCGATTGAGGGTCAATTTTCGACGCCGATTGACACCGATCGGGCTTCTCGCGACCGGCACGCGTCGATGCGACGCCTTGGCGCGGTCGGTGCTCGGCAATCGACGGAACAGCGTTGCCGTGCGCGCCGGCGACCGTCGGCGGCGCGAGCACCTGTGCCGCTACGTGTTGCGCCCGCCGCTCGCCCACGATGCGCGATCCGACCACCGATCGCATCTGCTCGAGCAGCAGCGCGGTGAGCGCGAAGTGACCGAGATGATTCGTGCCAAACTGCAGCTCGGAGCCGTCGGCTGTCGCCGTCGTCCGTTCGTTCTGCGTTTCGTGCTGAAGGGCGGGACAGAGCGCTGCGGTGAATCACACCGCGGTTCACATATGGCGCCGCCGGCGGACCGTCGCGATACCGGCGACGGCCATCAGGAACGAGATGCCCAGCAGCAAGCCTGCGCGCGAGAGTGCCGGTGCGGGTGCGGGCGGATCGGATGAACACGTGCCCAGATGTCCGGGGTTGTTACAGGACTGGCCGGCGGGACAGGACGGATCGGCGCAACAGATGTTGTCGTCGCAGTTTCCCGACAGGCAATCTGATGGAGTGTCGCAGCCAGCGCCGTTCGGTGCGTGCGTGCTGGTCGGAGTCACCGTCGCCGTTGCGGTCGCCGTGCTGGTCGTCGTCGCAGTGGCAGTGCCGGTTGGCGTCGCGGTCGCGGTATTCGTCCTCGTCAGCGTCGACGTATTGCTCGGCGTCGCCGTCTGGGTATTGGTCGACGTCGCCGTCGGCGTGACGCTCGGCGTCGCCGTCCGGGTACCGGTCGCCGTCGCCGTCGGCGTATCGCTCGGCGTTCCGGCCGGCGTATCGGTGGCCGTCGCCGTCGCGGTATTGGTCGCCGTCGCCGTCGCCGTTGCAGTCGGCGATGACGACGCTGTCACGGTAGAGGTCGCAGTCGATGTCGCCGTCGCGGCCGCGCTGAACGCCGACTCGTACGCGCCCATGTCCACCGTCGTGAACTGGATACGGGCATTCCCCGCCAAATCCGTGGTGATGCCTGATGGGATCAGCGCGTTGCTGCCCGCGTTGATGGCGTGACTGAGATTGCTAAGCGTCAGATCGGCGTTGAGCGCCGGGTCGCCGGTGAGGTTGGCGGCGTTCGTCCCGGTGACACAGCCCAAGCCATCTTCGATCAAGGTGTACTGCGCGTTCACCGTGCCTGAAATTCTACGACAATCGCCGCCACTGCTACTGTTGGCGAAAATGTCGTTGTTCAGATTCAGCGTGCCGGCGAAGTTGCAGATGCCGCCGGCGGTGCTGGCCGAATTACCGCTGAACGTGCTGTCGCTCACTGTCGCCGCGCCTTCGTTGTAGATGCCGGCGCCCGTGTTTGACGAATTGCCGCTGAACTCGCTGTTGCTCACCGTCAGCGTGGCGCCGAAGAGATTGGCGATGCCGCCGCCGGCGCCGTCGCCGTTCGCGCCGAATGCCGCATTGCCGCTGAAGGTGCTGCTCGTCACCGTCAGCGTGCTGTGGTTGAGAATGCCGCCACCAAACCTGGCCACGTTGTCGGTGAACGTGCTGTCGCTCACCGCCAGCGTACCAAGGTTGTCGATCCCGCCGCCGGCGACTTTTACACCGCGCTGAAACGTCACGCCGCTGAGCGTCACATTCGAGCCGTCGGGCACTGTAAACATGCGAAACGCGAGGAGGCCGTCGACGATGGTATTCGTCACGCCGTTGCCGGTGATCGTCAGCGTGCCGACCGGCGCGGGTAGCTCACCACCCGTCAGGAAGATTGTGCCGTTGGCGGCGGCCGTGAAGACGATGGTGTCGTCGCTGCCGGCAGCGTTGGCGGCGTTGATCGCGTCGCGGAGCGAGCCGGCGAATCCGCCAGCGGCATCTTGTGTATTCGTAACCGTGAAGACGGCGGCATAGGCGGGCCGAACAGCGACGACGAGAAGCACGGGGAGAAGCGCGGCCGGGCCGAAGAGAAACCGGGCGAACGTAAGACGCTGGCACGGGTTGGATTGCCTGCCTGTGAAGAAGCGGCTGGTGCGGGTCGAGCTGTGGTTGGTGCCGATGCGGGGCAGCAAGCGGATGGCGCGCGCGGCGCCGACCTCGACATCCGTATCGCGCGCCTTGTCGACGTCATCACTGCAGCCGAGCGACGGCAAGCGCCGCCACGGCATCGTCTCCGGCAGAGCGTCCGCAGCGTCGAGCAGGTGGGTCAGATTGAACTCCAATCTTCAGGAGCCGCGCCGTGTTGCTGACGCGGTGGAGGTGTGCGCGACATCCAGCCGAAGATGCCACTAGGATTGTGATCAAGACCTCACCCTGGTGCACGGTG
>JANRJF010000049.1:0-48754 GCA_033764095.1 Deltaproteobacteria bacterium
GAACTTGCCGTCGTAGTAGACCACCGTCGACGGGCGGTTGAAGATCACCTTGTCGCTGGCCCCGAGCTCGTTGATCAGGCCGAGCATGTCGGCGTCGGACTGGAACCAGTGGTGGTAGAACTTCTCCAGCGTCCAGTCCCAGTGCTCGGCCTTGAACCCCGCCGCCAGGCCGCCGACGCGGTCGCCGGCCTCGAAGATCCGCACCTGGTGCCCGGCGCGCGTCAGGTCGAAGGCCGCCGAGAGGCCGGTCGCGCCGGCGCCGATGATCGCAATACGCATGACCGGCAGTTGGTATAGGAAGCGGCGCGGCGGTGCCAGTAAGAATCACCACAAAGACACCAAGTCACCAAGGTGTGCCTTGGTGACTTGGTGTCTTTGTGGTGATTCGGCTAAGAGCCGCCGATGCCGATCCTCATCTGGTGGCTGCTGCTCGAGGCGCTGGGGCTGCTGGCGCTGCCGTTCACGTTCTCGCTGTTCGGGCGCGGCAACGCGCACGGCTATCCGTTCGGCAAGATCATCAGCCTGCTGCTGATCACCTGGATCGCCTGGCTGCTCGGCTTCGTCATCCCGTTCGGCAGCGCGCTGCGCATCGGGCTGGCGCTGGTGGTGGCGGTGAGCGTCATGCTGGCGCTGCTGCAGCGCGAGGCGATCGGCGCCTGGCTGCGCGACGGCGGCTGGGCCCAGGTGGTGCGCGCCGACGGGCTGTGGACGATCGGCTTCCTGTTCTTCGTCATGCAGCGCTGGATGGCGCCCGACATCTTCGGCGCCGAGAAGTACATGGACTTCGCCTTCCTCAACGCGCTGGTGCGGGCCGACAGCATGCCGCCCTACGACCCTTGGATGAGCGGCGAGACGATCAACTACTACTATTTCGGCTACCTGATGTTCGCCAACCTGATCCGCTGGGCGCCGCTGCCGGAGACGATCAGCTACAACCTGTGCGTCGCGACGGTGGGCGGGCTGGCGGTGTCGCAGACCGCCTGGGTGGCGCTGATGCTCACCGGCCGCTGGGGCCTCGGCGTGCTCGCCGGCGCGATGTCCGGCTTCCTCGGCAACCTCGACGGCGCCTGGCAGTTCCTGCAGAAGGGCACGCTGCGCGGCATGGACTACTGGCGCTCGTCGCGCGTCGTCGCCAAGGGCGACACGATCAACGAGTTCCCGTTCTTCTCGTCCATCCACGGCGACCTGCACCCGCACTTCATGGTGCTGCCGGTCGGCATCCTGCTGCTCGCGCTGCTGCTCGACGAGCGCGCCTTCCCCTCCGATCCCACCGCGCGCCCGGCGAGCCCCTGGCGCGCCGCGCTGCCGTGGCTGGCGGTGACCTTCGTGCTCGCGGCGATGGTGGCGATCAGCAACTGGGAGCTGCCGATGGGCGCGCTGACCGTGGCGCTGCTCGCCGGCCGCGCCACGCCGCTGACGCCGCTGTTCTCGCGCCAGCGGCTGCTGCTCGCCGCCACGCTGGTCGGCATGCTGATCGGCGTCTACCTGCTCTTCCAGCCGTTCTACGCCAACTTCGTTCCGCCGCTGGTCAAGCCCGGCCCCGGCGAGCCGTGCATCGGCTCGGCCTGCTTCATGCTCGCGCGCACCTCGCTGGCCGAGTTCCTCACCGTGTACGGCCTGTTGCTGTTCGCGCCGATCGTGCTGGTGGCGGTGCGCGGCGCGCGACTGCTGCCGAGCGGCGGCGGCGAGGGCCGCCACCTGCTGTACGCGGTGGTCGGCCTGGCGATCGTCTTCTCCGCCATGGCCGGCAACGCGGTGCTGCCGCTGCTGGCGGTGCTGGTGGTCGGCGCGCTGGCCGTCGCCTATCGCGACAGCAGCGGCGCCGAGCGCGCCGGCTTCCTGCTCATCGTCGCCGCCGGCGCGGCGCTGCTCGCCTGCGAGATCGTCTTCCTGAAGGACTCGTACGGCGAGAAGCTCTACCGCATGAACACCGTCTTCAAGCTCTACTTCCAGGCCTGGACGATCCTCGCCATCGCCTCGCCGTGGGCGCTCGGCCGCCTGCTCGACCGCCAGTGGGGCTGGGCGCCGGCGCCGCGCGTCCTCACCGCGGCGGTGGCGGTGCTGGTGGCGATGTCGGCCTGCTACCCGCTCGGCATCACGCTCGACCGCAGCGGCTCGCCGTGGAAGTCGCTCGACGGCAACGCCTACCTCAAGCGCGAGCATCCGGGCGACTTCGCCGCCGTCGAATGGCTGCGCGCCAACGTCAAGGAGCCGGCGGTGATCCTGGAGACCACCGGCAACCCGTACTCGTACTACGCCCGCTTCGCGGCCAACACCGGGCTGCCGACGCCGCTCGGCTGGGCCAACCACGAGGGCCTGTGGCGCGGCCACGACAACACCGTGCTGGCGCGCCGCGACGACGTGCTGCGCATCTACAACGCCCCGACGCTGACCGAGGTCGAGCCGCTGCTCGACCGCTACGGCGTCCGCTACATCCTGGTCGGCGACCTCGAGCGCGAAGACCACCGCGGCGCGCTCGACAAGTTCGCCGCCCTGCCGATCGTGTTCCAGGCGGACGGGACGACGATCTACAAGCGGTGACCGGAGTCAGGCTGTTAGGCTGCTGGCGGTTAGGCTGTTAGGGCCGGACGCGGATCGATCCCCCTAACAGCCTAACCGCTAGCAGCCTAACAGCCTTCTTCGATGCGGATCCTCATCGCGCTCACCTACTACCGCCCGCATGTCAGCGGCCTGACCATCTACGCCGAACGGCTGGCGCGCGGGCTGGCGCGGCGCGGCCACCAGGTGACGGTGTTGACCTCGCGCTTCGCGCCGGCGCTCGCCGCGCGCGAGACGGTGGACGGCGTCGAGATCGTCCGCGTGCCGGTGGCGCTGAAGCTCAGCAAGGGCGTCATCATGCCGCGCTTCCCGCGCTACGCCGCGGCGGCGCTCGCCGCGGCCGACGTGGTGAACGTGCACATGCCGCAGTTCGAGGCGGCGCTGCTCGGCTGGATGGCGCGGTGGCGGCGGCGCGGCGTCGTGCTCACCTACCAGTGCGACCTGCGCCTGCCGGCCGGCGGCTTCAACCGCGCCGTCGAGTGGAGCCTGCGGCCGCTCAACCGGCTGGCGGCGGCAGCGGCCGACGCGATCGTCGTCACCACCGACGACTACGCGCGCCACTCGCCGTTCCTGTCGCGCTACGCCGCCAAGCTGCACGCCATCGCGCCGCTGGTCGACCTGCCGGCGCCGGACGCGGCGCGCAGTGCCGCGCTGCGCGCGCGCTGGGGCTTCGGCGACGGCCCGATCATCGGCTTTGCCGCGCGCTTCGCGGCCGAGAAGGGCGTCGAGTACCTGCTCGAGGCGCTGCCGGCGGTGCTGCAGGCGCGGCCGACGGCGCGCGTCGCCTTCACCGGCGCGTACAAGGACACGGTCGGCGAGGAGACCTATTGGCAGAGACTGGCGCCGCTCATCGACCGCCACCGCGAGCGCCTGCTGTTTCTCGAGCTGCTGCCGCTGCAGGACATGCCGAGCTTCTTCGCCGCCTGCGACGTGCTGGCAGTCACCAGCCTCAACTCGACCGAGGCGTTCGGCATGGTGCAGGTCGAGGCGATGCTCTCCGGCACGCCGGTGGTGGCGACCGACCTGCCCGGCGTGCGCGAGGCCGTGCGCACCACCGGCATGGGCCGCATCGTCCCGCCGCGCGATCCCGTCGCGCTGGCCAGCGCGCTGCTCGAGGTCATCGGCGAGCGCCCGCGCTTCGTCCGCCCGCGCCAGGCGGTCAGCGCCGCATTCGACCTGGAGCGCTCGTTGCGGCAATACGAGGCCTTGTTCGAGCGGTGCGTGGCGAGATGAGGCGCGGCGACGGTCATGGCTAAGACGCCGTACACCGACGCCTACTACGACCAGCACGGTCTGGCCGGCGATCGCGTCGCGCTGTGGTGGTACGCGCGGCTGGTGCGACGACTGCGGCCGCGCGGCGGGCGGCTGCTCGACTTCGGCTGCGGCACCGGCCACCTGCTGAAGCGGCTCTGCGAGCACTTCGAGGCGTACGGCTACGACGGCTCGGCGGAGGCGCGCAGCGTCTGCCGGCTGACCGCGCCCGACGCGGTGGTGCTGGAGGAGTGGCAGTCGCTGCCCGAGGCGCACTTCGACGTCATCGTCTCCCTGCACACGCTGGAGCACCTGCCGCAGCCGCGCCCGGTGATGGAGCAACTGGTGCGCCGCCTGGCGCCCGGCGGGCTGCTGTTGTTCGTCGTCCCCAACCCGGGCGGCATCGGCCACCGCATGAAAGGGCGCCGCTGGTTCGCCTTCCGCGACCCGACGCACGTCAGCGTGCTGAGCCGCGGCGAGTGGCTGACCATGGCGCGCCGCCTCGGCCTGTCGGTGCTGTGGGTGCGCGGCGACGGCATGTGGGATCCGCCCTACGTGCCGCTGCTGCCGGTCAGCGTGCAGCGCGCGCTGTTCGGCGCCCCCGCCGGCCTGCAGCTCCTGCTGCCGCTGCGCCGTCCATTCCTCCCCGACGCGTTCGGCGAGTGCCTGATCGTCGCCGCCGAGCGCCCCGCGGCGAAGAAAGTGCCCCACACAGATGAACACAGACCCCGCCCCCAGCCGCCCGATAAACACAGAGAAGCAAAATAATCGGTAAACGTTCGGATCCGGGGTGCGGGCGGGGTCTGTGTTCATCTGTGTTAGGCAGTGTCCTCGCCGCGACGGCAGCGACGGAATCGACTCGACTCGAAGTTTCCCACCATCTTAGATGAGCCACTGGGATCGGCACGGCCGCGCTTGGGCCGAATACGACTTGGAGAATCGCCATGCGACGGGATCACAAGGGACGATACAGTCGGCGCGGCTTGTCGCGCCGTCAATTCATCGCCGGCACCACTGCCGCCGGCCTGACCATCGGGCTGCCGCCCTGGCTGACCGGCTGCGGCGATGACGGCTCCTCGAAGCCCGGCGCGACCCCGACGCCGACCGCGACCCCGGTGCCGACTCCGACCGTCGGGCCGCGACCTGTCGAGGACTGCTCGCTCAACTTCGACCTCTCGGCGATGCCGTTCGAGGATCTCGAGATCCGCGTCTATGGCAGCGAGGACGACGGCGTGCGCCTGCAGCCGCACACCGCCGAATCGCGCGCCCACTTCCGCGACGAGAATCCGGCGCTCGCCGAGGTCGACGATCAGTTCCTCACCCACTACGTCGAGGACGTCACGCTGCCGTCGGACGCGCTGCAGCTCTATTGGGTGACCGGCTGCCTGCGCAGCGGCGAAGACGCGCTGGCGGGCATCAACATCCACGTGCCGCAGGAGGCGCTGCTGACGTTTGCCGAGACCGCCGCGGCACGTGGGCGCGCCGGCGTGCGCACCGCCAAGATGCAGCACTACGGCATCGGCGCCCAACAGCAGGACGTGACCGACCTGTTCCCCGGCGTCGGCTCGTTCGTCAACGTCTTCGACGCCGCGACCACGCTGCTCTTCCTGCAGCCCGACCTGATGAACCTCAACGTCGCGCAGGGCATGAGCATCCTGCACCTGCTGCAGACGCTACCCTGCACCGGCGTGGAGACCTGCGAGGACGCCTACATCAACACGCTGGCGTTCCGCATCGCCAGCGCCTGGCCGGCGACCGAATCGGGGGTGGTCACGGTCGGCGGGCGCGAGGTCACCGCCTGGGCCAAGCTGACGCCGGTGCTCGACGTCGACGGCAATCAGCTGTTGGACAGCCAGGGCGATCCGGCGGTGAATTTCGACATCTCGGACGAGATCGCCGCGACGGTGGCGAGCGTCGCGCGCGACCTGCGCAAGTTCATCCTCAACAGCAGCGAGTTCGAGGGCTTCAACTGGCACCCGACGCGCGGCATGACGACCGACGAACAGGCGGGGGGCGACACCAACCGCCGCTCGCGCGTGTTCATGTCCGGTACGCAGGCCGTCGACCAGGCCGTCGCGGTGGTCGGCGAGCACGCGGCCGGCACCACCGCGCACGGCGTGCAGTTCTCGCGCATCGCGGTGGTCGATCAGGCCAAGCGCACCGTCGAGGTCGACGTGCGCAACCACTTCATCCGCTTCGTCTCCGCCTACGTGCGCTTTGCCGACGAGAGCGGCGAGCTGCCCTTCACCCCCGACACCGGCGACACGCCGCGCAGCAAGTTCCTGCGCCTGCTCAATTCGAACTTCACCGTGATGGGCATTCCGCTGCTCGGCGACGACGTGCCGAAGGAGACCTTCCGCTTCGACATCCCGGCCAATGCCACCAAGGCGCGGCTCTACTTCGGCAGTCTCGGCGTCGGCGGCGAGGCGTTCTCGCCGGAAGCGGTGACCGCGTCGGTGGCGACGCTGGGGTTCAACATCGGCCTGCCGACCCTGCTGCTCGCCACCGGCACCGCCGCCACCGCCGGACTGCAGGGCACGATCAAGGGATTCCTGCAGACCGACGTCGGGCGTCGCGCGCTCGGCCTGATCGTGATTCGCGCCATCGCGCTGGCCGGCCCGCAGGTCGCCAACGGCATCTTCGGGACCAAGAACTCCGGCAACGCCAAGCCCGTCCTGATCAGTCTCGCCAACGCCGTGATCAGCACGCTGCTGTCGAGCGGCGAGGCGGCGTCGCTCTACATCGCCATCGGGCTGGTGTTCATCTCCAACAAGCTCGGCGATCTCACCGGCCCGATCGGCATGGCGTTCAAGGCGGCGGCGCTGGCGGCCGACGTGGCGACGCTGGGGCAGACGGTGGCCGAAGTCCTGTCGAGCCCGGCGGTGTTCACCAACACGCTGTCGCTGCGCATGACCACCACCGTGACCGTCCTGAAGGATCCCGACAACTCGACGTTCCCGGCGCGCGCCCGCTTCTACGAGGTCACGCTGACCTACGACGAGGCGTCGAAGGTCGCGCACAAGCTGCGCAATCCGATCCCGCCGAACAGTGCCGAGCCGCTCGTCGCCTCCTTCACGGCCGTCCCGTCCGGCGGCAACGTCAGTGTCGAAGTGCTGCTGCTCGACAGCGATGACACCATCGTCGGCGGCAGCGTCGGCGCCGACGACGAGCTCGGTCCGGTCGGCCCGCTGCCAAACAACCCGGCCAACGCCGGCGAGATCGAGATCACCATCCGCGAGCGCGTCATCCCGCTGACCGCTCAGACCCGCTACGTCCACCAGCGCAAGCTCGCCTACCAGCAGGGGGCGCGCGTCTGGCTGGACGGCGCGTCGGCGCCGACCGCGACGCGCGACGTCCTCTGCCAGGGCCAGGACGATCGGCTGTGCAATCTGACCGGCATCACCATCAGCCAGCGCACCGGCAACCTGGGCTACGCCTACCAGGCGGGCGGCCCGGGCGTGGCGTACTGCGGCGAGGTCGCCGGCGGCGTCATGCACCTGGTCCAGAACATCTCGCTGATCAGCGGTCGCGACCGCGCGCTCAAGCAGATCTCCTGCGGCTTCCGCGAGCCGGCCGGGATTCTGTACGACCGGCTCGGTCCGGCCGACGGCCGCGGGCGCAACTTCTACGTCCGCCCCGCCGCCGGCGGCTATTTCCTGCAGTCGATCGTGCTCGACGACACGACGCCGATCGATCTCGCCACGCCGCTCAGCTGGGGGCGCTTCTCGCAGCCGATGGACGCCCTGGCGCTGCATCCGATGGGCTACGTCGTCGGCGTGAACCGCAGCAACCACAAGATGGAGATCCTGCAGCTGCCGGCGCGGGCGGTGAACGGCGATCAGGCGCCCGACGCGATCCCGTTCGCGGTCCAGAAGGCCGGCGAAGGCGATCGCGCCGGCCTGCTCTCCGTGCCGGTGGCGCTGACCGTGTTCGAGGGCGCCATCCTGGTCCTCGAGAGCGGCAACGCGCGCGTGCAGGCGTTCGACGTCTCCGGCAACCCGGTCAACCTGTTCGCCAACAAGACCAGCCCGACCTTCGCCCTCGCCGATCGCAGCGCAACGCACCTCGACATCTCGGTCGACGGGGTGGGCTACGTCTACGTGCTGTCCTACGCCAACTCCGGTACCAGCCCGGCCGACTATCGGCTCGACATCTACACGCCGGAGGGCGTCTTCCTGACCCGCACCGAGAACGTCACCGCCGCCCGTCTGACGGTCGACACGTTCCGCAGCATGTACGCGCTCAACTACGAAACCCTGGCCGGCGCGCCGCGCGTCGAGCCGTCGATCTCGCACTGGGTGCCGAACACGCCGGCGTAGCGATCGGCCGATTCGGTCGCATTGCTGGGCCACAGATGAACACAGCCCCCGCCACCCCCGCCCGATGAACACAGAGAAAAAGCCCGGAAGAATGTAGTTCAAAGGACCACTCGATGGGGCTGGGCGCCGTGTTCATCGGGCGGGGGGCGGGGGCTGTGCTCATCTGTGGCTGAGCCGTTCCCGGCAGGCTCCGACTGAACAACGTTCGGTCGTCCCTCACGCCTGCGGGGCGCGAGATGGAATCGATGCGCGCCCGGATGGCTCTGCTCCTGTTGCTCGCGCTGCCGCTGCCGGCGGCGGCGCAGACCACCGCGTTCACGTATCAGGGTGAGCTGAGCGTCGGCGGCGCCCCGGCCGACGGCAGCTTCGACCTGCGCTTCGGGTTGTTCCCCGCCGCGTCCGGCGGCACGCAGATCGGCGCCGACCAGACCGTCGCCGCGGTCGCGGTCGCCGGCGGCGTCTTCACCGTGCAGCTCGACTTCGGCGCCAGCGCCTTTCCCGGCGCCAACCGCTTCCTGGAGATCGAGGTGCGCCCGGCCGGCGGCGGCAGCTTCAGCACGTTGGCGCCGCGCCAGCAGGTCGGCGCCTCACCCTACGCCATCCGCACCCTCAGCGCCGCCGCCGCCGACAGCCTGTCGAGCGCCTGCGTCGGCTGCGTCGGCGATACCCAGATCAGCGCGCTCAGCGGCGCCAAGCTGACCGGCGCCATCCCGGCCGCCAGCGTGCCGGCGGGCAGCGGCAGCTACATCCAGAACGGCACCGCGCCGCAGGCCGGGGCGCGCTTCAACGTCGCCGGCAACGGCACCATCGGCGGCGCGCTCACCGCCGCGACGGCGGGGATCGGCGGAGCCAGCGTGCCGAACGGCGTCGCGTTGGCGGTGAACGGGCCGGCACGCGTCAGCCCCGGCGGCAGCGGCGGCTACCTGCAACTCGGTTCGCCGAGCGGCGAGTCGGGCCTGTCGATCATCGGCCCCACCAGCCGCACCGACCTGCGCTTCAACGACGGCACGGTGAAGCTGGTCGCCGGACCGGGCAGCGGGCCGCCGAACCAGACCAGCGGCGTGTCGATCAACACCGCCGGGCAGGTCGGCATCGGCATCGACGGCGCCCTGGAGGGCAAACTGCACGTGTACAGCGACACGCAGCCCGGCATCCGCGCCATCAGCTACGCCAACCGCGCCATCTGGGGCAGCGCGCAGGGCTCCAGCCGCGGCGTCTTCGGCGACAGCTACAGCGGCGAGGGCGTGCACGGCGAGAGCCTGAGCGGCACCGGCGTGGCCGGCATCACCGGCGCCGGCGCCGCCAACACCGCCGGTGTCTACGGCGCCTCGACCAATCCCACCGGTGTCGGCGCGCGCGGCGACGGCGCCACCGGCGTCCTCGGTCACGCGACGGTCAACGGCGGCACCGGCGTCACCGGCGAGGCGCCGGCCGGCGGCGGTACCGGCGTGTACGGCAGCAGTCCCTCCGGCCCGGGTGTGTACGGCACCACCGGCAGCTCCAGCGGCGCCGGCGTCCTGGCGGTCAACACCGGCAGCGGCCCGGCCATCGCGGCACAGGGCAACGCCGTGCAGTCGTTGGGCGCCGGCGGCTGGGTGAAGGCGATGCTCTACGTCGAGGGCAACCACACCATCAGCCGCTGCTACAACTCGCAGGCGAGCGGCGCCCAGGTGTCGACGCCGCCGTGCGGATTCGGCGTCGCCGGCTCGACCGGCGGGTACGTGATCACCGCGCCCTTCGACATCAACAACCGCTTCATCAGCGTCACCGAGGCCCCCTCCGGCACCGCGCACACCATTGCCAACCTGTCGGTGAACGCGATTCGCGTCTTCTACGTCACGCTCAAGACCATCGACGACGATTTCATCGACGCCTCGTTCGCGGTGTTCATCTTCTGAAACGGCGCAACCCGGATGAACACAGAGCCCCACTCCACCGCCCCCCGCCCCCCACGGAGAAGCACCCCACCCGGCAGGGACAGCTACCGTTTCAGCAGCGGTCAAACCGCGCGGAATCGGCGGATCGCCGGGTTGGGCTCCGCGGCGATCGGGGGGCGGTGGAGTGGGGCGCTCTGTTCATCTGTGTTGAGCCTCCTTCTGCTGCTACCGCTCGCGGCGGCGGCACAGCCGACCGCGTTCACCTACCAGGGGGAGCTGAGCGCCGGCGACGCGCCGGCCGACGGCAGCTTCGACCTGCGCTTCGGGTTGTTCCCGGCCGCCTCCGGCGGCACGCAGATCGGCGCCGACCAGACCCTGCCCGCGGTCGCGGTCGCCGGCGGCGTCTTCACCGTGCAGCTCGACTTCGGCGTCAGCGCCTTTCCGGGCGCCAGCCGCTTTCTCGAGATCGAGGTGCGCCCGGCGGGCAGCGGCAGCTTCACGACGCTGACGCCGCGCCAGCAGATCAGCTCCGCCCCGTACGCCATCCGCACGCTCAGCGCCGCGAGCGCCGACGCCCTGTCGAGCGCCTGCGTCGGCTGCGTCGGCGATACGCAGATCCAGTCGATCAGCGGCGCCAAGATCAGCGGGGCGATCCCGGCGGCCAGCCTTCCGGCGGGCAGCGGCAGCTACATCCAGAACGGCACGACGACGCAGGCCAACGCGCGCTTCAACATCGCCGGCAACGGCACCGTCGGCGGCGTGCTGTCGGCGACAGCGGCGGCGCTCGGCGGCGCCAGCGTTCCGAACGGCGTCGCCCTGGCGGTCAACGGCCCGGCGCGCGTCAGCCCGGGCGGCAGCGGTGGCTACCTGCAACTCGGCTCGCCGAGCGGCGAGTCCGGCGTGTCGATCGTCGGCGCCAACAACCGCGCCGATCTGCGCTTCAACGACGGGACGCTGAAGCTGGTCGTCGGGCCGGGCAGCGGACCGCCCGGCGCGACCGCTGGAGTGTCGGTGAACACCGCCGGCCAGGTCGGCGTCGGCATCGACGGCGCCCTCGGCGGCCAGTTGCACGTGTTCGGCAACCAGCAGCCCGGCATCCGCGCCGTCAGCGACGGCAACCGCGCCATCTGGGGCAGCAGCCTGGGCAGCAGCCGCGGCGTGTTCGGCGACAGCGTCAGCGGCGAGGGCGTGCACGGCGAGAGCCAGAGCGGCACCGGCGTCGCCGGCCTCAGCGGCACCGGCGGGATCAACAATCCGGGCGTGTTCGGCGCCTCCAGCGGCGCCGGCGGCGTCGGCGTCCGCGGCGACGGCGCCACCGGCGTGTACGGCAGCAGCGCGTCGGGCTCCGGCGTCTGGGGCGCCACCAGCAACCCGACCGCCGCCGCCGTGCTCGCCGTCAACAGCGCCGGCGGCACCGCCATCGCCGCCGACGGCAACGCCAAGCAGTCGCTGGCCGCCGGCGGCTGGGTGAAGGCGATGCTGTACGTCGAGTCGAACGGCACCATCAGCCGCTGCTACAACTCGCAGGCGAGCGACGGCCAGGTGTCGACGCCGCCCTGCGGCTTCGCCGTGCAGTACACCGGCGTGTACTTCATCACGCCGCCGTTCGACGTCCACCAGCGCTTCATCAGCGTCACCTCGACGCCCTCGGGCACCGCGCAGACGATCGCCAACGTGCTGGTCTCCACCCCGCGCCTGTTCGACGTCTCGCTCTACACCACCGACGACGACGCGGCGCCCGCCGGGTTCGCGCTGTTCATCTACTGAGTGCCTCAGGGCGAACACAGATGAACGCAGATCCGCGCCGCTCCTCCCCCCGGTGGCCACGGAGAGCAACCCCGCCCCGATGGAGAAATAGAGGCGACCAGGCCTGAAGCACAGGCAGCGAAGATCGGATGATGGTGGGGTTGGGCGCCGGGGCCATCGGGGCGGAGGAGCGGCGCGGATCTGTGTCCATCCGTGTTGAGCCGTTTCTGCTGAGTAGGTGCTTCGCGGTTGACCGAGCGGCGGTGCGTGCGCGAACGTTCAGTCGGACGGGACACGCGTGCCGCGGCGACGCCTTATCGGAGCAACCCTCATCGCCTGCGCAGCCCTGGCCGGCGCCGCGCGCGCCGACGCGCCGCTGCCGCTCGAGGTGGCGACCGGCGAGTACCGGCTTGCCGGGCACTTCGCGCTGCTGGAGGATCCCGACCAGCGCTTCACCCTCGCCGCGGTGCAGGTGCCGCCGCTGTCGGACGCCTTCGTCGCCGGCGCCGATGCGGTGCCGAATCTCGGCCTCAGCGACTCGGCCTGGTGGGTGCGCCTGCCGCTGCGCGCCGCGCGCGCCGGCGAGTGGTATCTCGAGATGCCGTGGCCGGTGGTCGATCGGATCACCGCCTGGCTGCCGGATGGTGCCGGCGGCGTCGTCCAGCAGGAGGCCGGCGACGCGCTGCCGTTCGCCACATGGCCGATCGCCTACCGCAACCCGAGCTTCCGCCTCGACCTGCCCGCCGACAGCGAGCAGACCGTCTACCTGCGCGTCGCCGGCGCCGACACCATGCTGCTGCCGCTGACGCTGTGGTCGGCCGACGCCTTCGCGCGCAAGCAGCAGGGCGA
The DNA here is from genome assembly GCA_033764095.1 of Deltaproteobacteria bacterium. Lineage (GTDB taxonomy): Bacteria > Desulfobacterota > Binatia > HRBIN30 > CADEER01 > JBDTMT01. The sequence continues at coordinate 12,602 of JANRJF010000049.1, forward strand.
GGCATTCAGCTTCGGCGTCTACTACGGCGCGCTGGCGGTGCTGGCGGTCTACAACCTGATCCTGCTGCTGACGCTGCGCGACCGCGCCTATCTCCACTACGTGCTGCTGGTCGGCGCCTGGACGCTCTACCACGCCTCCTTGAACGGCTTCGCGGCGCAACATCTGTGGCCGCACGCGCCGCACCTCGCGCAGTGGTCGATCCATCTCTCCGCCCTGCTCGCGTTCGGCTTCGCCGGCCTGTTCGCGCGCAGCTTCCTGCTCACCGCGACGTATGCGCCGCGCCTCGACCGCGCGCTGCGCGGGCTGACCGCGATCGGCTTCCTCTTCCTGCTCTGGCCGCTGGTCGGCTCGGTGCACGGCTTCATCGTGCTGGGCGGCGCGATCGGCCTGAGCGGCGCGGCGCTGATGGTGGTGAGCGGCGCAGTGTGCTGGCGCGCCGGCTTCCGCCCGGCGCGCTACTACGTGCTCACCTGGAGCATCGGCATCGCGGCGCTGTTCGTCTGGGGCCTGCGCGGCTACGGCCTGGTGCCGAGCAACGTCTTCACCGACCGCGCCTTCGAGCTGGTGGTGCTGTCCACCGCGATCACGTTGTCGCTCGGCCTCGCCGACCGCTTCAACCTGCTGCGCCGCGACCTCGAGCGCAGCGTGCGCGAGCAGGGCCGGCTGCTCGGCGAGTTGCAGACGCTCAACCAGGAGCTGGCGGCGCGCGTCACGGCGCGCACCGCCGATCTCGCCGAGCGCACGCGCCAGCTCGAAGCGGCGAGCCGCCACAAGTCGGCCTTTCTCGCCCACATGTCGCACGAGCTGCGCACCCCGCTCACCGCCATCATCGGCTTCGCCGAGCTGCTGGCGAACCGGCTGTTCGGCGGGCTCACCGCCAAGCAGGCGGAATATGTCGAGGACATCCGCGACTCCGGCCAGCACCTGCTGGCGCTGATCAACGACGTGCTCGACCTGTCCAGGATCGAGGCCGGGCGCATGGAGCTGGAGCCGAGCCGCGTCGACCTGCCGGCGGTGATCGACGGCGCGCTGACGCTGGTGCGCGAGCGCGCCGAGCGCCAGGGCGTCGCGCTCGCCTGCGCGGTGGACGCCGACGTCGGCGAGCTGCAGGCCGACGAGCGCAAGGTGCGTCAGGTGCTGGTCAACCTGCTCGCCAACGCGGTGAAGTTCACGCCCAGCGGCGGCCGCGTCGACGTGCACGCCGCGCGCCGCAACGGCAGCTGCGAGATCGCCGTGCGCGACACCGGCGTCGGCATCGCCGCCGCCGATCAGCAGGCGATCTTCGAGGAGTTCCGCCAGGTCGGCGAGCACGCCGACGCGAAGACCGAAGGCTCCGGCCTCGGCCTCAGCCTGGCGCGCCGCCTGGTCGAGCTGCACGGCGGCCGGCTGTGGGTGCGCAGCGCGCCGGGCGAGGGCTCCACCTTCACCTTCAGCCTGCCGGTGCGTTGATGGCGCGCATCCTGGTGGTCGACGACACGCCGCGCAACCGCAAGCTGCTCGCCGATCTGTTGACCGCGAGCGGCTACGACGTCGTGCTCGCCGCCTCCGGCGCCGAGGCGCTGCAGCGGGTGGCCGACGACCGTCCCGACTTGGTGCTGCTCGACGTCGTCATGCCCGAGATGAGCGGCTACGAGGTCTGCCGCGCCATCCGCGCGCGGCCGCAGAGCGCCGTGCTGCCGGTGGTGATGGTGACCGCGCTGGAGCCGTCGAGCGAGCGCCTCAAGGGGCTGGAGGCGGGCGCCGACGATTTCCTCGCCAAGCCGATCAGCCAACCGGAGCTGCTGGCGCGCGTGCGCTCGCTGCTGCGCGTCAAGCAGCTCTACGACCAGGTCGAGGAGCAGGCCAGCCAGCTCGCCGAATGGAACCGCTCGCTGGAGCAGCGGGTGCGCGAGCAGGTGGCGGCGCTCGAGCGGCTGGAGACGCTGAAGCGCTTCCTGCCGCCGCAGATCGTCGAGCAGGTGGTGGCGGGCGGCACCGACGATCCGCTCGCCAGCCATCGCCGCGAGATCGTCGTGCTGGCGCTGGAGCTGCGCGGCTTCACCGCCTTCGCCGAGACCGCCGCGCCGGAAGACGTGATGGGCGTGCTGCAGGAGTTCCATCTCGCCATCGGCCGCCTGGTGGTCGACTACCAGGGGACGATCGAACGCGTCACCGGCGACGGCATGATGGTCTTCTTCAACGACCCGCTGCCGCAGCCCGACGCCACCGAGCGCGCCCTGCGCCTGGCGCTGGCGGTACGCGCGCGCGGCCGCGCGCTGGCGGCGCAGTGGGGACAGCGCGGCTTCGATCTGCACGTCGGGCTCGGCATCGCCCAGGGCTACGCAACGCTCGGCTCGATCGGCTTCGACGCGCGCTCCGAATACGCCGCCATCGGTACCGTGACGCAGCTCGCGGCGCGGCTCGGCGAGGCCGCCGCGGCCGGCGAGATCCTCGTCTCGCAACGCCTGCGCGCCGCGATCGAACCGATGGCGCAGTGCGAATCCGCCGGCGAGCTGGCGCTGCGCGGCTTCGCCCGGCCGCTGGCGGCGTTCCGCGTTCTCGACGTCCGCGCCGCGCACGGCGTCGCGTCGCCCGCCGACGCGAGCGCGGCGCCGACGCGGCTCTTCCGCCGCGAGGGCGAGTACTGGACGATCGGCTATCAGACCGAATGGGGGCGGGTGCGCGGCTCGAAGGGGCTGGTCTACGTCGCGCACCTGCTGCGCGCGCCGGGGCAGGAGTTCCACGTCCTCGACCTCATCGCGCTCACCCGCGCGCCGGCCGACGGCGCGGCGCCGCTGGCCGCCGACGGCGACGAGCTCGCCGTCGGCGGGCTCGGCGACGCCGGCGAGCTGCTCGATCTGCGCGCCAAGCAGGAATATCGCCAGCGCCTCATCGATCTGCGCGCCGAGCTCGCCGAGGCGGAGCGCTTCGCCGACCACGGCCGCGCCGCGCGCAGCCGCGAGGAGATCGAGCGCCTCGCCCAGCAGCTCGCCGCTGCGGTCGGGCTCGGCGGACGCGACCGGCGCGCCGCCGCGGTCACCGAGCGGGCGCGGGTGAACGTCACCCGCGCCATCTCCGACAGCCTCAAGCGCATCCGCGAGTCCGCCCCGCTGCTCGCCCGCCACCTCGAGGCCTCGATCCGCACCGGCGCCTTCTGCGCCTACCAGCCGGCCGATTCGTCCGGCGTCCCCTGGCAGGTGTGAGACGCAGCCGTCAGCTGGCAGCTGTCGGGCTTCCGCTTTTCACCTCACCCACCCGCCGACCCGACGGAATGCCGTTGGGTTGCGTGCCGTCGTGCTTACCGCTCATGAGCTGATGGCTGACAACTGAAGGCGGATCGCCGCTTCGACGAACATCGTTCAGTCCGTCCTCACGCCTGTCCCGGCGAGGAGGGCTGCCTATCCGACGGCGGCGACAGATGGCGGTGCGTACGGGCGGGCTGGCGCTGCTGCTGGCAACGCTGGCGAGTCCGGCGTTCGCTCAACCATACGGACTGCCGCGCGGTGCCGTGCACAACGGTGGGGCGAGCGGCGCCGGCGGCGACGGCTTTCAGCTCGGCGCGGCGATCGGCCAGCCGCTGGCCGGCGCGGCCAGCGGCGGCGGCTACGGGCTCGGCGGCGGCTTCTGGGGCGGCGCACCGCTGGCGCCGCTGCCAAGCGCGACCGCTAGCCGAACCCATACCGCGACCCGGACGCCGTCCGCCGCGCCGACCCACACCGCGCCGGCGAGCGCGACGCAGACGGCGACGGCGCCGCCCCCCACCCTCACCCCCACCGACGCGCCGGCCAGCACCGCGACACGCAGCGCGAGCGCGTCGGCGACTCCCCCGCCGACGCACAGCGCCACGCCGTCGGCAAGCGCTTCGGCGACGCCGTCCGCCTCGACCACCCCGCCGCTCGCAACGGCTACCGCCACCTCGGCGGCGACGCCGTCCGCCACGCAAACCCCCAGCGCATCGGCAACGCCGTCGCCCTCCCCCAGCGCGACGCCGCCGCCGGCCGCCTGCGCCGGCGACTGCAACGGCGACGGCGCGGTGCTGGTCGACGAGTTGGTGCGCGCCGTCAGCGTCGCGCTCGACGTCCTGCCCGCCACCGCCTGCCCGCCGGCGGACGGCAATGGCGATGCGCGCGTCTCGATCGAGGAACTGGTCCGCGCCGTCGACCGCGCGCTGGGCGGTTGCATCGAAGCCGCGCCGCGCAACTGACGGCACGGCTTCGCCCTCGCTGCCCGCCACAGTCTCGGGGCAGCGGCGCGTCGCACGATTCGACTCGACTCGACCATCCGGTGACGGTAGATGCGGCTTAGACACGGGCTCGCGGCCGCGCCCGGCGTCGCCGGCCAGAGACGGGGAATTGATGAGACGGGATCGCGCGCGACGCCATCGGCCATCTCTGCCGGTCCTGGCATTCGGGCTGTGGCTGGCGGCCGCGTTGGTCGGCGGCTGCGGCGACGACGGGATGGGCGCCGCGCCGGTCGAAGGGCCGCTGCCGAACGGAGCGGACGACGCGCAGGCGTACACCGAGCGCTTCCTCGCCGGCAATCCGCGCGCCCTGCTGCCGCCCGACCTGCTCGCCGTCGTCGACCTCGAAGCGACCGGCGAGACCGACGGCGACACCTGCGACACCCAGGATGGCGTCGACTGCCTGCCCTACGTCTTCGACGCCGACACCCGGCTGACGTTGTCCACCGATGACGCACCGGTCGAGCTCGAGCGGCTGGTCCTGCGCGACGCCGCCGGCGCGGTGGTGCTGGCGCAGGCCGCCGGTTCGCCGCCGAGCAGCGCCACGATCGCGGCCGGCGCGTACGTCCTCGAGCTGCGCCATCGCTTCGCCGGCGACCGCGGCGCGGCGACGCGCACGATCTTCCTGCAGCCGAGCGCGCCGCCGGCGGAGGCCGCGGTCCAGGCGGGATCGACCGACGGCGTCGCGGCCCAGACGGCGCCGCGCACGATCGAGATCAGCGCCACGCGCGACTGCATCGGCTGCAATTTCTCCAAGGCGCGGCTGGTGGAACAGCACTTCGACGGGCTGACGCTGTCCGGGGCGGTCTTCGACGGGGCCGAGATGAACAACACCACCTTCCGCGGCGCCGTGATGGACGGCTGCTCGCTGCAGAAGCTGGCCGTGTACCCGACCTTCCGGCAGCTGAACGCGACCAACGCGGAGGACCGCGACGCCGACTTCAGCGGCGCGACGCTGAGCGGCTCGACCTTCTCGGTGCTCATCTTCCCCGGCCGCGGCCCCTTCACCGCCAGCTTTCGCGACGCGACGCTCGACCACACGGTGTGGGAGTTCGCCGGCGGCGATCAGCACGTCTGCATCGGCGAGGGCTTCAACGCCTTCTGCGGCTTTCTCTCGCCCGACTTCCGCAACGCCGACCTGCGCCAGGCGCGCTTCACGCGGGTGGAGTTCCGCAGCCGCTACGGCCGCGTCGGCTGCTCCTTTCAGGGCGCCGACCTGACCGGCGCCGACTTTCGCGCCGCACAGCCGCGCAACTACTTCCGGCTGGGACCCTGCCGATTCGACCGCGAGCCCGAGTCGGGCCGCGTCACCATCCTGCGCGACGCCAATCTCAGCCATGTCGTCGCGCACGGCGTGCTCGGCGGCGCGGGCGTGACCTTCAGCGAGGCGGACCTGCGCGGGGCCGTCCTGGAGGGCGCGCACCTCGGCATGCCGGACAACGGGCACCCGCAGGGCGCGTCATTCGCGCGCGCCAACCTGAGCGGCGCGCGCCTCGCCGGCGCCACCATCGCCGGGGTGAACTTCACCGGCGCCACGCTGACCGGTCTCATTCCGTCGACCTTCAACGGCGTCGACCTGACGTTGACCAACTTCGCCGAGGTCAACCTGGCCGGCTTCGACCTGTCGCGCACCGACTTCAGCCGCGCCGCCTCGTTCCGCGGCGGCGCGCCGCGCTTCATCGGCGCCACGCTCAGCGACGGCACGCGCGGCGTCAACCTCGCCGGCCAGGTGTTCCCGTCGCTCTACAGCGGACTGAAGGGCACCGACCTGACCGGTGCGACGCTGACCGGCGCCGAACTGCCCGAGGCCGACCTGGAGGGCGTCACCCTCATCAACGCGCGGATGGTTGGCGCCAATCTCAACTTCGCCAACCTGCGCCGCGCCAAAATGATCGCGGCGACGCTCGGCGTCGCCCCGGGAAGCGAGATCGCCGCCGGCTCCCTGCGCGGCGCGCTGATGACCGACGTCGACCTGAGCGACGCCGACCTGCGCTCGGTCGACCTCACCAGCGCGCATCTCTACGGCGACACCGCGTTCACCAAGCTGATCCGCACGCGGCTCGACTCGGCCAACTTCAGCCACGCGATCTGCTCGCAGGTGCACTTCAGCGGCACGATGAACAATGCGGTGTTCACCGGCGCGCAGCTGGTCAACGCGGTGTTCAACGGCGCCACCCTGACCAACGCCAAGTTCAGCGACGCCTACCTGCAGGGCGCCGACTTCGCCAACGCCACCGGCACCACCGGCACCGGGCTCAGCAACGCGGCGGTCGCGGCGGCGGCGGGGACGTGGTCGTTCACGGAACAGGACGGCACGCCGTTCGTCGTCCGCTACGAAGCGACCAAGCTCGGCCGCTTGGCCACCGATCCCAGCGTCGTCTGCCCGGACGGCACGCGCGGGCCATGCTGCCCGAACGGCGATCTCGCCGCCTGTCTCAACGCCAAGCTCAAGCCGGTGCGCAACGGCCCGCACCCGCCGATCCCGCCCTGCGTGCCGAAGGCGCCGCGCTACGACAACTGCATCACGCCGCGCCCCACCGCGACGCCGCGCCCCACCCCGACGCCGGTGCGGCCGTAGGTTCGCGGCGCTGCCGAGCGGGGGGACTGCTCAACACAGACCGACACGGACCCCGCCGGCGCGCGCCAGTGATGGCCACGGTAGCGCGCCACCTCACGCTTCACCTGTCTTTCTGCTGGCATTTTTCGTGTGACCCGGTGGGGGGCCGGGGTGAGGTCCGTGTTCACCTGTGTCGAGCCGTTGGCCACGGGCGGGACGAGCAATTGCCTCGCTGCCGCGATCCGTATAAGGCGGCGCAATTGTTCATCGTGCCATGAGTGACCCGCACAGCTCGTCCCGCCGGCTGCGGCTCTGGCTCGTCGCCCTGCTGGCGTTTGCCGCCACGGTGCGGCTGGTCGGCCTCGACTACGACGACCGCCACTTCTTCCATCCGGACGAGCGGCGCATCGCCTTCGCGGTCGACGAGCTGTCGTTCCAGCCGCTGCAGCTGAACCCGCACTTCTTCAACTACGGCTCGTTCCCGATCTACGTCGTCCGCGGCATCACCAGCCTGCTCGGCAACTTCGACGAGCGCATCGCCCGCTACGACGGCGTCATGCGCACCGGCCGCGCGGTCAGCGGCGTGGTCGGCACGCTCACCGTGCTGGTGCTGGTCGTCCTCGCGGCGCGCCGCTACGACCGCCGCACCGGCCTGCTGGCCGGCTTCCTGCTCGCCGCCTGCGTCCTGCACATCCAGAACTCGCACTTCGGCACCACCGACATCTTCCTCACCTTCCTGGTGACGCTGGCGCTCTATCAACTGGTCAACGTCGTCGAGCGCGGCTGGACGCGCGACTACGTCCTGGCCGGCATCGTCATCGGCCTCGCCGCGGCGACCAAGTTCAGCGCCCTGCCGCTGCTCGCGCCGCTCGGCGTCGCCTGCCTGATCCGCTGGCCGCGCGACGGCTTCCTGGCGGTCGTCTGGCGCGGCGCGGTCGCCGTCCTGTGCGTCTTCGGCGCCTTCTTCCTCGGCCAGCCGTACGCCTTCCTCGACTACGCCAAGTACGCCAGCGACATCGACGAGCAGAGCCGCATGGTGCGCAACGCCGGCCTGCTGCCGTACACCAACCAGTACGTCGGCGTGCCGAAGTACTTCTACGACCTCGAGCAGCTGGTGCTCTGGGGCATGGCGCCGCCGCTCGGCCTGGTGGCGATCTGGGCGAGCGCGACGCGCGTCGTCGGCGCGGTGCGCGAGCGCTCGGCGATCGACCTCATGCTGCTGTCGTGGGTGGTGCCGTTCTTCCTCATCACCGGCTCGTTCGACGTCAAGTTCATCCGCTACCTGCTGCCGATCTATCCGATCATGATCATGTGGGCGGCGGCCTGGCTGCTGCGGCTGGCCGACCGCTCGCGCCTCGGCGTCGCGCTGCTGTGGACGGTGGTCGTCGCCACCGGCCTGTCGGCGCTCGCCTTCATGTCGATCTACACCCGGCCGCACTCGGTGGTGACCGCCTCGGAGTGGGTCTACCGCCACGTGCCGGCCGGCAAGACGATCCTCACCCAGCACTGGGACGAGGGCTTTCCGCTGCCGCTGCCGGGGCAGAGCCCGGGCAAGTACAAGATCAAGGACCTGCCGTACTACGAGCCCGACGTGCCGAATAAGTGGCGCCAGATCGCCGACGACCTGGCGAACGGCGACTACATCGCCTTCCAGACCAAGCGGCTCTACGGCGCGCTCACCATGGCGACGGAGAAGTACCCGATCGGCAACCGCTACTTCTACCAGCTCTTCGCCGGCGACCTGGGCTACACGCTGATCTACGAGTACGGCTCGCGCCCCGGCCTGTTCGGGCTCGACGCGCCGGACGAGCTCGCCGACGAGTCGTTCACCGTCTACGACCACCCCAAGGTCCTGATCTTCGAGAACACCGGCCGCCTCTCGGCCGACGTGATCTACGACCGGATCATGACCGGCGGCCCGTCGCGCAAGCTGACCCGCAACGACCTGCTGCTCTTCAGCCCGGAACGCATCGGCGGCGAGGCGACGCCGTCGCAGCCGATCCGCGCCAGCGTCCCGGCGCTGCTCTGGTTCGCGCTGGTGGTGCAGGTCCTCGGCATGAGCGCCTTCGCCATCCTGCGCGGCTGGCTGCCGGTGCCCGGCGTCTACGCGCTGTCGAAGGTGCTCGGCATCCTGCTCTTCGCCTGGGTGCCGTGGCTGCTGGCCAGCTACGGGCAGGCGCCGTTCACGCGCGGCACGTTGGCGGCGATGCTCGGCGTCGTCGTGCTGTGGGGCGTCGTCGCCTGGCGCCGCGGCCGCGCCCGCGCCCTGCCGACCGCCGGCGAGTGGTGGCCGACCGAGCTGCTCTTCTGGGGCGTCTTCCTCTTCTTCGTCGTCGTACGCGCCTACAACCCGGAGATCTTCTGGGGCGAGAAGCCGATGGACTTCTCGTTCCTCAACGCGCTCAACCGCACCACCACGCTGCCGCCGCCGGAGCCGTGGTTCTCCGGCTCGACGCTGCACTACACCTACTTCGGCCACTACATCGTCGCGGCGCTCGGCAAGGTCTGCCACATCCACCCGGGCATCACCTTCAACCTCGGCCTGGCGCTGTTCGGCGCGCTCACCGCGATGGCGGCGTTCGCGCTCGGCTGCGCGATCAGCGGCCGGCGCGGCGTCGGCCTGCTCGCCGCCAGCTTCGTGGTGCTGATCGGCAACCTCGCCGGCCTGCGCGAGCTGATCGAGCGCCGCGTCGTCAACTTCGACTACTTCTGGGCGACCTCGCGGGTCATCAAGGACACCATCAACGAGTACCCGTTCTGGAGCTACCTGTTCGCCGACCTGCACGCGCACGTGCTGGTGATGCCGTTCTCGCTCAGCTTCCTGGCGCTGGCGGTGTGGTGGGTGCGGCGCGCCGAGGCGCCGGCGCCGATCGCGCCGCTGCGCCTGTTCCTGCTGCTCGGCTGGCTGCTCGGCGCGATCATGGTCACCAACGGCTGGAGCTCGCCGACCTACGTGCTGTTCTTCCCGTTCCTGGTCGGCTGCGCGCAGCTGGCGCGCGCGCCGCTCGGCCGCGCGCGCGTCCTGCTGCTGGTGCTGCTGGCGCTGCTCGGCGTCAGCCTGCTCGGCGTCAAGCTGGCGGTGCCGGAGCCGCCGGCCTGGGCGCTGGAGCGCTTCGGCGACATCGCCGGCTCACTGCTGCCCTGGCTGCTGTTCGGCGTGCTCGGGCTGATGGCGTTCGTCCTGCTGCCCGGCCCGCTGCTGCTCACCGGCGTCATGGTGGCGGTGGCGTACGTCCTCTACCTGCCGTTCTGGAGCGACTTCGAGGCGCCGCCGCGCAATGTCGGCCTGGAGACCCAGAACTTCGCCAACGCCTGGGACTTCGCCAACATCTTCGGCCTCTTCCTGTTCATCGCCATTCCGTTCCTGTTCGCGCTGTGGCGGCGCGGCCTGCGCCCCGCCGATCAACCGCTCGGCGCCGCGCGCCGCCTGGCGATGTGGCTGGTCGGCCTGACCGTCGCCGCGGTCTGGCTCGCCTCGGTTCCTCCGATCGAGCGCGCCCTGCCGTTCGGCCTGCACGGCTCGCTGCGTCTCGGCCTGGTGGTGCTGGCGGTGCTCGCCTTCACCATTGCCGTGCAGCGCGGCCTGAGCTCGACCCAGCGCGTCGCGGCGACCATGTTGTCGTTCGCCTTCGCGGTCACTGCCGGCACCGACGTGGTGTTCGTGTGGGACCGCATGAACACCATCTTCAAGTTCTACCTGGAGGCGTGGTTCCTGTTCGGCGCCTCCTGCGCGGCGGCCGCCGCCGAGCTGTGGAGCGGCCTGATCCGCTCCGCCACGCTGCGCCGCGCCTGGAAGGCGGCGGTCGTGCTGCTGCTCGGCCTGAGCGTGTTCACCGCCGCCAGCGGCGTCGTTGCCGTGGTGCGCCTCGACCGCGTCGAGACGCCGGAGCCGACGCTCGACGGCACCGCCTACCTGCCGCAGCACGCACCGCTCGATCGCGCCGCCTACGAATGGCTGAACGACAACGTCGGCGGCATCCCGGTGCTGGCCGAGGCGTACGGGCCGTCGTACCAGGAGTTCGCCCGCGTCGCGATGAACACCGGCCTGCCGACCGTGCTCGGCTGGGACTACCACGTCCACCAGCGCGCCCACCGCTGGCCGGACATCAACAAGCGCAAGGACGACCTGAAGAAGCTCTACACCACCGAGAACAAGCAGGTGGCGCAGGACATCCTGCGCAAGTACCACGTCGCGCTGGTCTACGTCGGTCCGCTCGAGCGCCGCACCTACGCCGGCGCCAACCTCACCCGCTTCAACGAGTGGAGCGATCTGCTGACGCCGGTCTACAGCAACGCCGGCGTGTCGATCTTCGCCGTGCAGGGCCAGTATGCCGGCGCCATTCCGGTGACGACCATCGAGCAGGTGCCGCTGGTTCCCGAGGAGGAGGCCGCGGCGCCGCCGCAGGGCGCGCCGGGACAGCTCAGCCAGCCGCGCGGCCTGGCGCTCGACAAGGACGGCAACGTCTACGTCGCCGACTTCGGCAATGAGCGCATCCAGAAGTTCACTCCCGAGTTCGGCTTCGTGAAGGAGTGGGGCTCGCGCGGCGAGCTGCCGTCGCAGTTCAAGCAGCCGGGCGACGTCGCGGTCGGCCCCGACGGCCTGGTCTACGTCGCCGACACCTGGAACCAGCGCGTCCAGGTCTTCACCCCCGAGGGCGAGTACAAGAAGGAATGGGCCGACAAGTACTACGGCCCGCGCGGCATCGGCATCGCGCCGAAGAGCGGCAAGATCTACCTCGCCGACACCGGCAACCATAAGGTGCGCCGCTTCAGTCCCGACGGCGTCGAGGAGCTGTCGTTCGGCAGCCTCGGCAAGGAGCCCGGCCAGTTCACCGAGCCGGTCGGCGTCGCGGTCGACGACGCCGGCACCGTCTACGTGGTCGACAACGGCAACGCCCGCCTGCAGATGTTCGATGCCGACGGCAAGTTGCTCGGCAGCTTCCCGGTCGAGGGCTGGCAGCAGAAGGTGTTCTCCGAGCCGCACGTCACCGTCACGCCCGACGGCGTCATCTGGGTCAGCGTCCCGGTCGAGCAGCTCATCCGCGCCTACGACAAGAGCGGCACCGTCCTGAAGGAAGTGAAAGGCGGCGACGACCCCGCCCTGCCCTTCGACCGCCCGATGGGCATCAAGTACGACCCGCGCAACGACACCCTGGTCATCGCCGACCTCGAGAATCGGCTGGTGCGCCTGCCGGCAAAATAGCGCCCGGCACCGTGCCGGGCGGGCGCGCTTGATCAACCGCGGCGGCACGCGCCCGCCCGAACCGGGAGTCGTCACACCAATGATCAACAGTCGCGACGATCTGCGCGAATGGGTGGAGGAGCTGTTCGACGCGCTGCACGGCGCCGACCTTCCCGCCGCGCAGCGTGAGGCCGCCATCGAGGCAGCTACCGACGTGCTCGCCAACAAGGCGAGGAGCGCCGGACTGCTGTACGGACGCGACTGGTCTACGTGGCTCGACGAACGCGGCGAGACGGCGTTGATCGAGCACCTCACCGCGGCGCAGTAGCGCGGCGTTTCGTCGCCTGGACACCGCCGTGCGAAGCTGCCGCATGGCGACGATCCGCTTCTACTTCGACTACGTGTCGCACAACGCCTACCTGGCGTGGACGCAGCTGCCGGCGCTGGCCGCACGCTACGGCGCGACGATCGAGCGGGTACCGGTGCTGTTCGCCGGGCTGCTCGACGCGCACGGCACGCTCGGGCCGGCGGAGATCCCAGCCAAGACGGCGTGGATGAACAGGAACGTGCTGCGCAAGGCGGCGCAGCTCGGCGTGCCGCTGCAGCCGCCGGCGTTCCACCCGTTCAATCCGCTGCTGGCGCTGCGCATCTCGTCGCTACCGCTCGAAGCGGACGCGCGCCGCCGACTGATCGACGGACTGTTCGCCGCGGTGTGGGCGCGCAGTCTGCACGTCGAGGAACGCGCCGTGGTCGAGGCGGTGGTATGCGACGCTGGATTCGACGGCGCGGCGCTGATCGAGGCCGCGTCGCAACCGGAGAACAAGGCGCGCGTCCGCCAGCAGACCGACGACGCGATCGCTGACGGCGTCTTCGGCGTGCCGAGCATGATCGTCGACGGCGAGCTGTTCTGGGGCTTCGACGACCTACGCTTCGTCGAACTGCGTCTGGCCGGCAAGGATCCGCTCGACCCGCGTGAGGCAGCGCGCTGGCAGAGGCCAGTTCAAGCCTCAGCGACGCGCCGTCGAGTCTAAGACTCCGCGGGCGCCCCTCCCGCCGCCACTCGAAGAAGTCTCAGATGTTCTCGAACAGATAGAGCGTGTGGCCCTGGTCGTCCTCGAGGACGATCTCGCGGGTCTGCCAGGGGGTCTCGTGCACGTCACGGCATAGAGCGACGCCCTTGGCCTTCAATTCGGCAGCTGCCGCCGCGACGCCGTCGACCTCGATGTACAGATGGACGTGGCCGCCGGCGCGCACGTGCGCGATCGACGGGTCGGGCTGGTCGATCAGCTTGAGGTGGAAGGTGTGCTCACCGGCGCAGATGCCGGCGTAGAAGTCCCGGTACTTGAACGCCAGCTGCAGGCCGAGCACCTCGGTGTAGAAGCGGATCGAGGCGTCCAGGTCGGTGGTGCGCAGCTGTGGGATGATCGCGGTGGCGTGCATGCGTCCTCCGGCGGGGGTCTTTCACCACAACGGCACCACGGCACAACGGCTTTTCGTGGTGTCTTTGTGTCGTCGTGTCGTGGTGGTTGAAGGGCGCGTAGCAAAGCGGCGCGCCGCCCTGATAGGGTTCGCTCGTCCGCCTGCGGGACGCGGGAGCACGCCATGAGACCGTGGACGGTCGACGCCGACGACATCAAGATCGCCGAGGATTTCGACGACGCGCTGCTGCATCAGCCGCCGTGGATCGACGGCTTTCTCAATGCCGGCGACGACAAGTTCATCGTCGTCGGCACCAAGGGATTCGGCAAGACGCTGCTGCTGAAGGCCAAGCGCATCCGCCTGCAGCGCACCGACGGGGTGCTGTGCATCCCGGAGAATGCGCTGCTCGACAAGCCGATCGGCGACAAGATCTTCAGCAAGGACCAGCTGGCGCTCTACGCGCAGTCGACCGAGTGGTGGACCAAGGTCTGGCTGATCTCGATCGCCGCGGCGGTGCTGAAGCGGCTCGACGGGCTCGACGGCGTGCGCTGTGACGCGCGGCTGAAGACGCTGCTCGACGACCGCAGCCTGCGCGGCGTCATCGACCACTTCGTCAACCTGCTCGACCTGCCACGCACCGAGCTGCACCGCTGCGCCACCGACGTCGACAACGCCCTGGTGCCGCGGCTGCGCGCGCTCAACTCGCCGGTGGCGATCTTCATCGACAACGTCGACGAGTACTTCAACAAGCACGTCAAGGCGATCGGGCGCGCCAGCCACACCGGCGAGGTGTCGTCGAACGTCTGGTACTTCGCGCAGATGGGCCTGGTCGAGGTCGCCTATCAGCTGCGCCGCATCAACCATCACCTGCGCGTCTTCGCCGCGGTACGCAAGGAAGCGTTCCTGCGCTTCGACGAGATGACCTCGATGGTGCAGCAGTACCGCGGCAGCGCGGTCGACACGCACTACGGGCTCGACAGCCTGCGCGAGATCTTCGTCAACAACATCCGCCGCGAGAAGGAGCGCAACCTGGTGCGCCCCGAGCTGCTGCGCAGCCGCCCGGTCGAGGCCTTCGTCGGCCAGGCGGCGATCGTCAACGCCTTCACCCACGAGACCGAGGACCCGTTCGACTACATCGCCCGCCACACCCTGCACCGGCCGCGCGACTTCATGACCATCGGGCAGAAGCTCTCCGACCTGCGCCCGAGCGAGCGCTGCGTGCCGGAGCGCTTCAAGGAAGCGGTCAATCACGCCGCCACCGAGATCGCCGCCGAGTACCTGAACGAGATCGCCCCCTATCTCGGCGAGGTGGACATCCCGACGGTGCTGGCGCGGCTGTCGTCGAACGTGCTGCGCCGCGAGGACGTCGAAGAGATCTTCTTCTCGCACAACGCCGACGCCGGGATCGGCGAGGAGCTGCACATCTTCTGCATGCTCTTCCGCTCCGGCCTGCTCGGCCATGTCGACCTCGACCACGTCTCCGGCAAGCGCGTGCAGCGCTTCCTGCGGCCCGGCGAGCGCATCTTCCAGCCCGACGGCCTGCTGCCCGACTCCTCGCACTACGCCGTGCACCCGGTGCTCACCGGCCTGATCGCGCGCCTCAACCCGGGCTACGTGCAGCGCATCGACAAGGTGAACCTGATCGGCCACGGGCGGCCGTGGAAGGACGCCAGCGACCGCCAGCTGAAGTCGCTGCTGGTGCTGCGCGGCGACCTCGACGGCTTCGGCGCGCTGATGCAGCGCGGCCTCGACGACGCGGTGCGCGACGCCATGCGGCGCGCCGTCGAGCGCTACGCCGGCGACTGCCTGCACGCCTCGCTCGGCGAGGGCGACGCCCTGCTGCTGGTCGACGACAGCGTGCTGACGCTGATCAAGGCGGCGCGCCGCATCATGGAGGAAGTCTCCGAGGTGCCGGGCAGCCCGCGCATGCGCATCGCCATCGCCGCCGGGCCGGTCGCGGTGCGCGAGCGCGGCGAGGAGCCGCCGGCGATCGAGGGCGGCAACGCCGTGCTGGTCGCCTCGCGCATCGAGCCGCACGTCCGCCCCGGCGAGATCTGGGTGACCCAGGAGGTCGGCGACGCGCTCGCCGCCATCGACACCATCTTCCGCACCGAGCCGATCGCCGCCGCCCCCGACGGCCTCGCCCGCCGCGCCGACGAGTGCAACGTCCGCAAACCCGGCTCGGACGAGCACGACATCTGGGTGCGGCTGTTCCGGGTGGTGTCGTAGCGGTTGTTCACCACAACGACACCACGGCACAACGGCCACAACGAGGAGCTGATGAGTTTTCTTCCGTTGTGGCGTTGTGCCGTGGTGTCGTTGTGGTGAAGGCGCTCGCAACACGATAAAGCTCGCGTGCCATGCCGCATGACCTCGAAGCGCGCCGGCGCGCCAAGCTGATCTCGCCCGACGACGCCGCGGCGCTGGTGCAGTCGGGGCACTGGGTCGACTACGGCGCCGCGCTCGGGCAGCCGGATCTCTTCGACCAGGCGCTGGCGCGGCGGGCGAGCGAGCTGCGCGGCGTGAAGATCCGCGCCTGCCTGACCATGACGCCGCGCGCGGTGCTCGACGCCGACCCCAGCGGCGAGCACTTCCTGTGGTTCACCTGGCACTTCTCCGGCTACGAGCGCGGCTGCAATCACGACGGGCGGATCAACTACATCCCGATGAACTTCGGCGAGGCGCCCGACTACTACCGGCGCTTCATCGAGCCGATCGACGTGGTCTGCATCAAGACCTGCCCGATGGACAGCAAGGGGTACTTCAACTTCGGCCTCGCCGTCGCCAATACCAAGGCGATCACCGAACGCGCCAAGCTGCTGATCGTCGAGACCTGCGCGGCGATGCCCTACGTGCAGGGCACCGAGGAGTGCGTGCACGTCGATCAGGTCACCCACGTCATCGACGGCGGCGCCGGGCACGTGCCGGAGCTGCCCAACCCGGCGGCGACCGAGGTGGACCGACAGGTGGCGACCCGCATCGCCGCCGAGATCGACGACGGCGCCTGCCTGCAGATCGGCATCGGCGGCATGCCGAACGCGGTCTGCACCGTGCTGAAGGACGCCGGCATCCGCGACCTCGGCATCCACACCGAGATGTTCGTCGACAGCATGGTCGACCTGATCGAGGGCGGCATCGTCACCGGCGCGCGCTAGCAGATCGACCGCTTCGAGAGCGTCTACACCTTCGCCGGCGGCTCGCGCCGCACCTACGATTTCCTCGACCATCACCCGCAGGTGCAGAGCCACGCGGTCGACTACACCAACCTGCCCGAGGTGATCGCGCGCAACGACCGCGTCGTGGCGATCAACAACACGACGCAGATCGACCTGCAGGGCCAGGCGGCGTCGGAGAGCGACGGCTTTCGCCACCTCACCGGCACCGGCGGCCAGCTGCAGTTCATACGCGGCGCCTACGCCTCGCGCGGCGGCAAGGCGTTCATGTGCCTGGCCTCCACCTACGAGCGCCACGGCGAGCGGCGCAGCCGCATCGTGACCTGCCTGACGCCTGGCAACATCGTCACCACACCGCGCACCGACATGATGTACGTCGTCACCGAGCACGGCCTGGTGAACCTGAAGGGCAAGTCGGTCGCCGAGCGCGCCAAGGCGCTGATCGGCATCGCCCACCCGGACTTCCGCGAGTCGCTCGAGCGCGACGCGCGCGAGCACAAGCTGGTGCCGCGCACCTTCTGGTGAGCCATGGCGAAGCGCACGCAGACGCTGGACGGCGAACCGTACATCAGCCTGGCGACCTTCCGGCGCAGCGGCGTCGCGGTCGAGACGCCGGTGTGGTTCGCCACCCTCGACGGCAGGCACTACGTCGTCACCGACGGCACCTCGGCAAAGGTGAAGCGGCTGCGCGCGACGAAGAAGATCCGCGTCGCGGTCTGCGACGTGCGCGGCAAGCTGCGCGGCGACTGGCGCGACGGCGTCGGGCGCGTCGTCACGGACGCCGCCCTGGTCGAGCGCGCCCACGCCGCGCTGGTCGCCAAGTACGGCTGGCAGATGTGGCTGCTCGACGCCGGCTCGCGCCTGTTCGGGCGCTACGCGCGGCGGGCGTACCTGGAGCTCCAGCTGGATTGATCGTTGTTCACCACCACGACACCACGGCACAACGGCACCAATGCCGTGAGCCGTTGTGCCGTAGTGTCGTTGTGGTGAACCCGCCTCGCAGTTGAAACGCGAGCACCGATAATGGTTGGCTCGCCCGCATGAGCGACGACGCACGCCGACCCGGCGATGAGCTGATCTTCGTCGACCCGCTGGCCTATCGCGACGCGGCGCGCTGGCATGCCGCGGCGGCGCGGCTGCGCGCGCACGACCCGCTGCCGTGGGTGCGCGCCGAGGGCTTCATCCCCTTCCGCGCCGTGACCCGCCACGCGCACGTCGAGGAGATCGAGCGCAATCACGACGTCTTCCACAACACCACGGACGCGGTGCTGCTCTCGGCCAAGGAGCTGGAGCTGCGCCGGGCGATGCCGGTGATCAAGACGCTCATCCACATGGACGGGCGCGAGCATCGCGAGCACCGCAAGATCACCAACGACTGGTTCAAGCCCGCCAACCTGCGCCGCACCGTCGAGGCGGCGCTGCCGCCGCTGGCGCGCCACTTCGTCGATCGCATGCAGGCGCTCGGCGAGCGCTGCGACTTCGCCCGCGACATCGCGCTCTACTACCCGCTGCACGTGATCATGCGCATCCTCGGCGTGCCGGAGTCCGACGAGCCGCGCATGCTGCAGCTCACCCAGGAGTTGTTCGGCGCCGAGGACCCCGACATCGCCGCCGCCACCGCCCGCGACGGCAGCGACCCGACTCCGATCGGCCTCGCCGCGCTGCTCGACATGGCGCAGTACTTCCAGGCCATCACCGCCGACCGGCGCGCGCATCCGCGCAGCGACGTCGCCTCGACCATCGCCAACGCCACCATCGACGGCGCGCCGCTCGGCGAGATCGAGACCGCCGGCTACTACGCCATCGTCGCCACCGCCGGGCACGACACCACGTCCAGCTCGCTCGCCGGCGGCCTGGAAGCGCTGATCCGCGATCCCGCCGCGCTGCAGGCGCTGCGCGACGACCCGGCGCTGCTGCCCAACGCCGTGGACGAGATGATCCGCTGGGTCAGCCCGGTGCGGCACTTCATGCGCCAGGCGCAGCAGGACACCGTGCTCGACGGCACGCCGATCGCCGCCGGCGACTGGTTCCTGCTCTCGTATCTGTCCGCCAACCGCGACGAGCGCGTCTTCGCCGACCCGTTCCGCTTCGACATCCGACGGCCCAACGCCGACCGCCACCTCGCCTTCGGCATCGGCGTGCACTTCTGCCTCGGCGCCCATCTCGCCCGTTTGGAGCTGCAGACGTTCTTCCGCGAGCTGCTGCCGCGCCTGGAGCACATCGAGCTGGCCGGCGACCCGGAACTGATGGCGACCACCTTCGTCGGCGGCCCCAAGCGCTTGCCGGTGCGGTATCGGCTGCGGGCAGCGGCGTGAGGCGGTCCCCCCCACGACACCACGACACCACCGCACAACCGGTCACAACGAAAAGAGGGGGACCTCTCCGTGGTGTCGTTGTGCCGTGGTGTCGTTGTGGTGACCCGCCTCACAGCGCCATCGACTCGAACAGCGCCAGGTACGACCGCGCCGCCTGATCCCAGTCCCAATGCGCGCGGGCATAGGCGCTGATCGCGGCGCGCGCCTCGGGGGCGAGCAGCGGCGCGTTCGAGGTCAACAGCGCGTGCACCGTCTCGGCGGTGGGGGTCGGGTCGGCGACGAGGAAATACTCGCGGCCCTCGTTCCAGGCCGCGTAGGTCTCCGCCGACACCACCGCCGGGCAGCCGCAGGCCATCGCCTCGGCGACCACCAGCGGGAAGCCCTCGCCGGTGGACGGCAGCACCAGCACGTCGCCGGCGCGGTAGTAGTCGCGCAGCGCCGCCTGGTCGACCACCGGGACCACCTGCACGTTCGGCAACCGCCAGTCGCGCGGCTCGATCGGTCCGGCGCCGATCAGCACGAACAGCGCCTCCGGCATGCGGCGCGCCAGCTGCTCGATCACCGGCAGCCCCTTCATGAACAGGAAGCGGCCCACATAGAGCACGATGCGCGTCCCGGCGGGCAGCCCGAGGCGCGTCCGCGCCGTCGCGCGCGCCGTGGCGTCGGCGCCGCTGAACAGCCCCGTGTCGACGCCGTTGGCGATGAAGCGCGGCGCGCGCGGATACCCGACCCGGGCGGCGAACCAGGCCTCGACGGCGCGCGAGATGAACACCGCCTGCGCCACCCGCCGGTGCACGGCGAGCCCGAGCGTGTGGTAGGCGGCGAGCTGCACGCCGCGCAGCACGCGGCTGCGATAGAAGGGCCACGGGCCGGCGTGCTGGGTGAGCACCAGCGGCTTGTGCAGGCGCCGCGCCCAGTGGAGCGCCAGCACCGTTCCAGGATAGAGGCAGTCGTGCGGATTGACGATGTCGCACCACTCGACCCAGCGCCGCACCGCGCCCGACGCCGCCGCCCCCCACAGCGGGTACTTCACGCCGGTGAGCCGGTACGGCAGCTCCGAGGCCGGCACCCGCACCTGGCCGGCGGCCGGCGCGGCGGCGGGCAGGTCGCTCGACAGCCAGGCCGACTCGTGGCCGAGGCGCGTGTAGCGCGCATGCAGCGCCGCCGCCGTGAGCTCGATGCCGCCCCAGTGGGGCAGCTGGTAGTGGGTGATGGTCAGGATGCGCACGGTTCGTCGTCGCCCGGCGGGCGCCGAGGCTCTCTCTGAACCAGCCACGGTGAAGGATCAATCCGGCCCCGGCTGCGCCATGCGCGACGACGAACACCCACCGACGCCCGACGCGGCGCAGTCCGTCGTCCCGCACGTGCTGGCCATCGCCCTGCTGTTGCTGATCGGAAGCGCGCTGCGGCTCCACCGCCTGGAGGAGCTGCCGCCGCGCCTGTCGGCCGACGAGTACACCACCGCGCTCGACGTGTTCGCCATCGCGCACGGCGGCGGGCCGCCGCTGTTCGGGCTCGACTGGAAGCCGATGCCGGCGCTCACCGCGCACGCCAGCGCCGCGCTGATCGGGGTGACCGGCCCGACCATCTTCGGCCTGCGCGCGCTCAGCATCGGCCTCAGCCTGCTGGCCGGCGTGCTGCTGTTCGTGCTGCTGCGTCAGCAGTGCGCCGGCGCCGTCGCCTGGTCGGCGGCGCTGCTGCTGCTCGCCAATCCGTGGTTCCTCAACTTCTCGCGCAGCAATTGGGAGAACGCGCACGTCGGCGCCTACTGGCTGCTGTTCTCTCTCTGCGCGCTGCGCGCCCTGCAGGCGCGGCGCGGCGCGACGGCGTGGGCGGGGGGCGCGGGACTGGCGCTGGCGCTCAGCTTGTACGGCTACTTCAGCGGCCGGCTGCTGCTGGTCGCCTGGGCGCTCTACGCCCCGCTGGCCGTGGCGATCGCCGGCTGGCGGCGCGCCGCGGTGGTCTATGCGGTCGTGCTCGCCACCGCTGCGGCGCTGTTCGCCCCGCAGGTGCCGGTGATCGCGCGCGACTGGGAGCACTTCCAGCAGCGCGTCGCCAACGTATCGGTGCTCAACGCCGACCCCGCCGCGCATGGCTTCGCGCCCGGCACCACACGGCTCGGCATGGCGGCCGGCCAGCTCGCCACCACGCTGCACTACCTGGTCGTCGGCGCGCCGCTCGGCAAGGTGCACTACGGCCCGCCGGATCGCCCACCCTACCACTGGCTGCTGGTCCCGCTGCTGCTGCTCGGCCTCGGGCGGTCGCTGCAGCGCTGGCGCGAGGGGGCCTGGTACGCGGTGTTGTTCTTCGTCGTCCTGATCGCCACCCAGGGCCTGTCGGTCGACGCGCCCGACCTCGGCCGCCTCGCCGGCGCGGCGCCGCTCTGCTTCTGGTTCATCGGCTACGGCGCCGATGGCCTGCTGCGCCGCGTGCCCACCGAGCGCCGCCGCCTCGCCGCCGCCGGCGTGGTCGCCGGGGCGCTGCTGCTCAGCGGGCTCGAATGGCGCGCCTTCACCGCCTGGATGGCCGATCCCGGGGTCGCCAACGCGCGCGGCGGCGGCGTCGACTACCGCGACTACCCCGACTGGCAGGCCATGCAGTACAGCCGCCTCGCGGCAGGGCAGCCACCAATCTCGGTCATCGAGTGGGAGGCGCTCCAGGAACAACACAGATGAACCGAACGGAAACTGCGCAACACAGATGAACACAGATCCCCGCCACCCCACCGCCCGATGA
The DNA here is from genome assembly GCA_033764095.1 of Deltaproteobacteria bacterium. GTDB lineage: Bacteria > Desulfobacterota > Binatia > HRBIN30 > CADEER01 > JBDTMT01. The sequence continues at coordinate 34,204 of JANRJF010000049.1, forward strand.
ACACAGAGCCCCGCCCGCCCCACCGACTCATCTGAATCCAGGGAGCCAGAGAGGGACGCCATAGGAGTGGTGGGGGCTCTGAGCTTCTTCCGACGATAGGCCATAGGCGATACGCCATCCGCTGGGGCTCTGTGGCCATCGGGAGGCGGGGCGGCGGGGTCTGTGTTCATCCGTGTTAGGCAGTTTTCAGCAGGTTCTATTCTGGCGCGAGTTGAGCCGTTTCCCCGCGCTGGATATGGTCCGTCGGCCATGGGCGCTCGCGAAGCGGAAGTGGCGCGGTTGGCGGCCGAGGAGGGGTTGGAGGTCTCGGTGATCCTGCCGTGCCTGAACGAGGCGGAGACGATGGAGACCTGCGTCACCAAGGCGGTGACGACGCTCCGCGCCCTCGGCCTGCGCGGCGAGGTGGTGGTGGTGGACAACGGCTCGAGCGACGGCTCGCCGGAGATCGCGGCGCGCTGCGGCGCACGCGTCGTGCACGAGCGGGCGCGCGGCTACGGCAGCGCGCTGATGCGCGGCGCCGAGGAGGCGCGCGCGCCGTTCATCATCATGGCGGACGCGGACGACTCCTACGACCTCACCGACCTCGAGCGCTTCGTCGCCGGCCTGCGCGCCGGCAACGATCTGGTGATGGGCACCCGCATCAAGGGCACCATCGAGCCCGGCGCCATGCCCTGGCACCACCGCTGGATCGGCAATCCGATTCTCACCCGGCTGCTCAACTTCCTGTTCGGGGCGCACGTCTCCGACGCGCACTGCGGCATGCGCGGCTTCACCAAGGACGCCTACCGGCGCATGCAGCTGCGCACCACCGGCATGGAGTTCGCCTCCGAGATGATCATCAAGGCGGCGCTCGCCGACCTGCGCATCAGCGAGATCCCGATCACGCTGCACCGCGACGGGCGCAGCCGGCCGCCGCACCTGCGCTCGTTCCGCGACGGCTGGCGGCACCTGCGCTTCATGCTGCTGTTCTCGCCCACCCACCTGTTCGTGCTGCCCGGGCTGCTGTGCATGGGCCTCGGCCTGATCCCGCTGCTGCTGCTCGGCAGCGGGCCGCGCTACTGGCTGGGGCTCACCTTCGACGTCCACTACATGGTGCTCGGCAGCCTGCTCACCGTCCTCGGCTACCAGATCTTCACCACCGGCCTGTTCGCCAAGGCCTATTCGCACGCGGCACGCCTCTACGCGCCCGACCGCACCCTGCAGCTGCTGCTCGACTGGTTCACGCTCGAGCGCGGCCTGATCGTCGGCGCCGTCCTGTTCGTCGCCGGTTTCCTGCTCGACGGGGCCATCCTGGTGCGCTGGCTGGCCAGCGGGCGCGCGACGCTCGACGCGGTGCGCCCGGCGCTGCAGGCGTCGACGTTGATGATCATCGGCGCGCAAACCCTCTTCTCCTCCTTCTTCCTCAGCATGCTCGCCGTCCCGCGGCGCGACGCATGAGGGCGGGCCGCGCCCGGTGACCGCGCCCTCGCTCTCCCCTCCGGCCACCGCCGCCAACGGCGCGCCGCCGCGCCGTCGCGCCGGCTTGCTCGTCCTGGCGCTGGTGCTGTTCGGCGGCTTCGCGCTGCTGGTGCTGATCGGCCGCGCCGAGGACGCGCGCCAGGGCCGCATTCTCGGCTGGCTCGACCCGCTGTTCCTGTGGCTGCGCACGCACGGCGCCGACAGCACCGATTGGCTGGAGAACCACCCCTTCCACGTCGGCGGCGCGATCAGCGCCGTGTCGCTGGCCGCGCTGGCGCTGCTGCTGCGCGCCGGCCGCGCCGGGCTGCCCGGCGCCGTCGCGTGGATGGCGCTGCTCGCCGTGAGCTGGGGGCAGATCCTGCTGCTCGAGGACTACACGCTGCTCGGCTCCGGGCTGTACGCGTACGCGACGGCGCTCGCCTTCGGGCTCGGCATCTGGCGGCCGATGCATCGCCTGCCCGGCTTTCCGCCGTTCCCGCCCGACGCCGCGCCGCTGCCGGCCGGCGACGCCTGGCGGCCGACCTGGCGGAGCGAGTGCGCCATCCTCGCCGCCATCATCGTCGTCGCGCTGATCACCCGCACCTGGGCGCTCACCGAGCAGTCCGACTTCCTCGACCTGGAGGTGGTCGACTCCTTCGTGCAGGCGCACACCTGGCACGGCTTCAAGGGCTACCTGCGCTTCACCTTCCTCGCCACCAACCCCGGCACCGCGCACATCCCGGTGCAGTACGTCGTCTTCAATCTGTTCGGCACGTCGATCTTCACCCTGCGCATGGCCGCGGTGCTGTGGGGCACCGCCGGCGTGCCGCTCATGTACCTGCTGGTGCGCCGCATCGCCGGGCCGGCACCGGCGGTGGTCTCGGCGGTGGTGATGGCGCTGGCGCCCGACCAGCTCTTCTGGTCGCGCAGCGAGAACGGCTTCTTCGCCCCGGTGCCGGTGCTGGCACTCGGCACGGTCAACGTTGGCCTGTGGATGGTGCAGCGCTTCTCGCCCGCCGCGGTCGCGGTGGCGGCGCTGCTGATGCCGCTGTCGCGCACCGTCTACACGACCTGCCTGGCGATGTTCCTGTTCCCCATCGGCATGGCCGCGCACGCCGCGCTGTTCGCGCGCGGCCTGTGGAAGCGGCTCTGGTACGTCGTCCCGCTGCTCGCCGTCGGACTGGTGGCGTGGGTCTTCTGGCTGTCGTTCATGATGCAGGCGCTGGCCGGCGGCCCCTGGAAGTTCGTCCATCCGGCGTCGATCTACGGCGGCTCGGCGTGGACCAAGCAGGGCGACTTCGCCGACGCCGGGCCGCTCGATCTCATCAAGCTGCAGGCGACCTCGATCGCCGAGCACATGGTGCGGGTGGCGAAGGACAACGCCTACAAGACCACCAACGGGTTCTCGCACTGGTACATGCGCGCCCAGGTGGGCGACCACCCGACCGTCATGCACGTCGCGCTCACCGCCCTGCTGGTGCTCGGGCTCGCCTACATGCTGGCGCAGGTCTACGACCGCCGCGCCTTCGCGCTGCTGGCCTGGATGGTGCTGGCGCTGCTGCCCGGGGTGATGAGCCGCGACGCGGCGCCGCGCCGCATGAGCATGGTGTTCCTGGTCGCCCAGGCGATGGTCGGCATCATGTGCGCGGTGCTGATGCGCACCACGCGCGAGGCGCGCAGCCAGCGGGCGGCGCGGCTCACCGCCGCGGCGCTGGCGGTGACGATCGCACTGGTCGCGGTGACCAACGCGGTGTCGCACTACCGCATGCCGCTGCAGCCGGTGATCTTCGGCGACTACCTGCGCGTGCTGCGGCCGGTGTTCGAGAAGAGCAACGCCTTCTTCCTCAACCTGCCGATCGCCTTCCGCGACTACCTGGTGTTCGGCGACGCCGAGCGCTTCGAACGCGACCCGCCCGCCTTCCAACCGGTGGCGCCGAACGAGTGGCTGCGCTACGCCCTGGTGCCGCGCAGCGACTTCAGCGACGCCGCCTACAAGCTCTTGCTCACCGAACCGCAGATCGCCGCGGCGCGCGACGCGCACACCGCCGGGCACGTCAGCTTCATCTTCTTCGTCGACCAGACCTCGCAGGCGCAGGTCGACCTGGTCTCGGCGCTCTACCCGCAGGCCGAGCGGCTCGACTACACCAGCCCGCGCGACAACCGTCACATCGTCGCGCTGACTATCGCCGCCAGCGACGCCGAGGCGCTACGCCGCCCGGCACTGCGCGTCGCCGGCGCGGCCCCGCCCGACATCCTGCGCGGCGTCGCGCTGACCCGCGTCGAGGGCGCCCCGGCGGACGGCGCGGCGCTCAGCATCACCGGCGGCATCCGGCTCGACACCGACGGCTGGTACCGCCTCACGCTCGATCCGACCTGCGCCGCCGCGACGCTGCAGGTCAGCGGCCAACCGCCCGACGGCGAGGCGTTGGCGCCGATGACCGCCGGCGTCCGCCCGTTCACCCTGACGCTGCCCAGCCTCGACGCCTGCCCGCTGCCGCTGCGCTTGCTGCTGCACACGGCCGAGGCGCCCGCCGGCGCGCCGCTGCCGCCGGAGCGCTTCACCGCGCCGGCGGTCACCGCCGTGCCGGCCGCGCTGGCGCCGCCGGTGGTCGCCTATCCCGGCTACGCGGCGCCGAAGCCGCTGGCGCAACTGACGGCACGGCCGCTCGACCTCGCCTTCGACGGCGCCGGCACCGTGCACGTACTGCTCGAACAGCAGCAGCGCTACCGCATCCAGAAGCTGACGCCGCAGGGCGCGCCGGCCGGCGAGTGGCCGATCGAAGGGCCGTACGGCCGGGTGCCGTCGTCGCTCGACGTCGACGCCGCCGGCAACGTGATGGCGATGTTCTCGCCGGCGGTGGTGTTCTACGACGCCGCCGGCACGCGCACCGGCGGCTGGTCGCACCAGTGGCTGGTGTGGGAATCCGAGGTCGCCTTCTTCGGCAGGGACCTGGTGCTGGTCAGCATTCCGCACCGCGACTCGATCGCCGTGTTCCGCCGCAACGGCGAGTTGCTGCGCGAGTTCACCACCTTCGAGGGCGGCGCCGGCCGGCTGTTCTCGCCGACGGCGCTGCGCGTCGGCCCCGACGGCCGCGTGCTGGTCGTCCAGGCCGACGGCCAGGCGGTGCTGTTCCAGTCGCCGCTCGACGACTTCCAGCCGCGCTTCGTCGAGTCGTTCGCCAGCGATCCGGCGCTCAGCGCGGCGTTCGACGGGCCCGACCGCATGCTGCTGGCGTTCGACGGCGTGGTGCGCGGCTACGACGCGAGCGGCACGCGCCTGATGGCCGAGACGCCGGCACGCGACCTCGCGCAGCGGCGCTACGGCAGGGAGGCGCGTCTGCGGGCGCGCGACGGACGCGTCTACGTGCTCGACCCGGAGGGGGTGCGGTTGTGGGTGATCGACCGCTGAGCGGCGCGGCGCCGCGCCGCCGCATCACCATCGTCGCACCGGTGTACAACGAGGTGGAGGGCATCGCGCACTTCACCGCGGCGGTGTTGGCGGTGATGGCGCAGCTCCCCTACGACGCCACCCTGGTGCTGGTCGACGATGGCGCCACCGACGGCACCGCCGAGGTGCTCGACCGCCTGCACGCCGAGCACCCGCAGCAGATCACCGTCATCCACCTGTCGCGCAACTTCGGCCACCAGGCGGCGCTCACCGCCGGCATGGACGTCGCCGACGGCGACGCGATGATCTGCCTCGACTGCGACATGCAGCACCCGCCGGCGCTGATCCCGGCGCTGCTCGAACGCTGGGAAGCCGGCTACGACATCGTCCAGGCGACGCGCCGCGAGGTCGGCGACGTCAACCTGTTCAAGCGCCTCACCACCGGCAACTTCTACCGCGTCCTCAACCTGCTGTCGGCGACCCACATCGAGCCGATGGCCTCCGACTTCCGGCTGCTGTCGCGCCCGGTGCTCGCGGTGTTCCAGCGCGACCTGCGCGAGCGCGATCGCTTCATCCGCGGCCTGGTGTCGTGGGTCGGCTTCCGCTACGCGCGCATCGAGTTCGACCCGCCGCCGCGCTTCGCCGGCCACAGCAACTACTCGCTCGGCAAGATGCTGCGCTTCGCGCGCAGCGGCCTGATCTCGTTCTCCAAGCTGCCGCTCAAGGTCGCCTCGGTGCTCGGCCTGGTGGTCAGCACCCTCAGCCTGCTCTACGGCCTGTTCGCCATCTTCGCGTGGGTGTTCATGAGCCGCGCCGTGATGCAGGGCTGGGCCTCGATCATCCTGGTCACCACCTTCCTGGGCGGCTGTCAGCTGCTCTTCCTCGGCCTCATCGGCGAGTACATCGCCACCATGTTCGACGAGATCAAAGCACGGCCGGTGTACATCGTGGCAAGACAGCTGACGGCGGAGAGCTGTCAGCCCTCAGCTGTCAGCCATCAGCCAGAAGAGCGATGAGACTCAGGCAGCGACGAGACTCGGGCAGCGATGAGCGACGAGCGATGAGGGCGGCCCGACAAGTTTCGATGGATGGCCTCGACCTCCACTCATCGCTCGTCGCTCGTCGCTCATCGCTCGCTGATCCCTCATCTCTGTTCTGGCTGAAAGCTGACAGCTGATGGCTGATGGCTCGATGCCTGACAGCTGTCTCGTCTGCGACGCGCGCCAGTTCGAGCCGCACCTCGGCATTCTCCGCCGCTGTCGGAATTGCGGCTTCATCACCGCGCCGGTGGACGAGGCGATAGACCCCGCGACGCTCTACGGCGAAGCCTACTTCCGCGGCGAGGAGTACCTCGACTACGCCGCCGACGAAGCGTTCATCAAGCGCACGCTGCGGCCGCGGCTGGACGCGTTGCTGGCGCAGCGGCGCGGCGGCCGGTTGCTGGAGATCGGCGCCGCGTACGGCTTCTTCCTCGACCTGGCGCGCCCCCACTTCGACGTCGTCGGCTTCGAGATCAGCCCGGCGGCGTCGGCGCACGCACGCCAACGGCTCGGCCTCGACGTGCGCAGCGAGGACTTCACCCGCACCGGGCTCGACGGCGTCGGGCCGGTCGACGCGACGGTGATGTGGGACGTCATCGAGCATCTCGAACGACCGGACCGGGTGATCGCGCGCGTCGCCGCGCTCTCCAAGCCCGGCGCCCTGCTGTTCATCACCACCGGCGACATCGGCAGCGCCGTGGCCCGCTGGCGCGGCCAACGCTGGCGCCTGATCCACCCGCCGACCCACCTGCACTACTTCTCGCGCCCGACCATCACCCGCCTGCTCGAGCGGCACGGCTTCCAGGTGCGCGACATCCGCGCCGTGCCGGTGGTGCGCAGCCTGCGCCAGATGGCCTACTCGATTCTCGCGCTGCGCCTCGGCCAGCGCCGCGCCTACGCCGCGCTCGAGCGCCTCATCCCGGCCACCGCCGGGCTGACGCTCAACACCTACGACATCATGCAGGTGACCGCCGTCCGCACGGCTTCGAGTGAGCGCACCGTAGCCACGGATTACACGGATCACTGATCTGATTTCACGGACCGAAAAAAGAGACAACGAAAGCAGAGACGCAGGCGCGGAGGCAGGCCCGGAGAGGAGAGGATCCCGATTCCGTGGCTGAGCGCGCTGGTCGGAGGCGCGCCGTGTTCAGTGGCGCGCGACTTCTTCGACCTGGAGCTGGACCATGCGCGTCGTGCCGGCGATCTGGTCGCCGCTGAGCGCGTTGGCGCGGATCTGCAGGTCGCGGATCAGGCCGCCGGCGCCGCCGTAGATCGAGCCCGCCGAGCCGACCTGGATGGAGGCGCTGTCGGCGAAGCGCATGCCGCGCTGCACCTGCGCGGTGCCGACCGAGACGTCGTCGACGTAGAGCACCATCTCGCCGCCGGTCCAGGTCGCGTCGATGTGGTGCCGGTCGCCCGGCAGCCAATCGGTGATCGGCACGTTGATCTCGCTCGGCAGACCGCGCCAGTCGGTGATGATGAAACGCAGCGTGCCGAGGTTCTTGACGATCTGCAGGCTGTTCGCCGCGTCGTCGCCATCGCGCACCTGCAGCAGCGAGTTGTTGCTCGGGTCGGTGCCCGACCAGCGCGGCGTGACGTCGAAGCTGATCGTGCCGGCGCTGCTGTCGACGTTGCCCTCGGCCGGAAACACGACGCGCGCCTGGTCGGTGAACTCGACCGAGTCGCCGTTGAACAACACGCCCTCGGCCACCGTCGCCTGGTCGCCGTTCTCGCCGTTGACGCTGCCGTCGAACGGCACCGACAGCAGCAGCTCGGGATCGGTCTCGTCGTCCTGATTCGGCGGTGCCGCCGGCGCCTGCGGCTGGCTCGGATGATCGCGGCCGGTCGGGCCGGCGGGCAACATACCGGTGCGCGCCGCGACCAACTCCCGGGTCATGCCGCGGCGCGGCTCGCCGTCGGCACCGATCGTGCCCTCGTCGAAGAAGACGCCGCGCCGGCGACCGCCGTCGCCCGCATCGCCCGCGCCGCCGCCGAGCCCGCCGCGGCGGGACCTGCCGCCGCGCGTCTCGCCGCCGGCTGGCGGCTGGACATTGGGACGACGCGTCTCCCAGCCGCCCTCCTCGTTCCACAGCGCGATGCGCGCCCGCTCGTCATGCGAGCCGCCGCCGCGCCAGGCGAGCATGCCGCCCTCGTCGAGGATGTAGCCGAGCCCGAACAGCACCAGTGCGGCAATCAGCACCGCCAGAACCGTGGCCTGGATCCGCTCCATCGTCAGCCCTCGCTCCGCCGCGCGGACCATGCGACGGGCGTCGGCGCGGTGTCAAGAAAAAGCACGACGACACGGCGACACCACGACACAACGTCGGTGCAGCAGTCTGACGACTCAACCACAGCTTTGTGTCGTTGTGCCGTGGTGTCGTTGTGGTTACGGCGCCGGTCGCGACAGCACGCGGACGACGTTCTCGCCGCGCAGCGCGACCAACACGCGCGTCGGGTCGACGACGAGACCGGTGGGGCTGCGCAGCTTGTCGCCGAGCGGCTCGAGCTCGGTGCCGTCGGGACGGAAGCGACGCACCGCGCCGAGATCCCAGTCGCCGACGTAGAGCGTGCCCTGCGCATCGATCGCCAGGTACACCTCTTTCAATCGGTTGCCGGTCCAGCCCGCGATCGGTACCGGGTCGAGCGCGCGTCCGTCGGCGGCGAAGTGTTCGATGCGGTTGTTGCCGGTGTTGAGCACCCAGACGTCGCCTTTGCCGTCCACCACCACGTCGGTCGGCTCGATCAACTGGCCGGGGCCGCTGCCGGGCGCGCCGTAGGTCTGCAGCAGGTGACCGTCGCGATCATAGACCGTCACCCGGCCGCCACCGGCCTCGACGACGTAGATGCGGGCGTGGTCGACGGCGATGCCGCGCGGGCTGGAGAGGCTCGGCTGGCCGGTGAAGGTGAAGGCGTGGACGCCGTCCGGCGTGAAGCCCTGGATGCGCTGGTTCCAGGTATCGGCGACGTAGATGAACTCGCGGTCGGCGGCGACGTCGTGCGGCTCCTTGAACTCGCCCGCCGCCTCCCCGTACCTGCCCCAGGCGCGCACGAAGTCGCCGTTGCGGTCGAACTCCTGGATGCGGTGGTTGTTGCGGTCGGCGACCAGCAGGTTGCCGTCGGGATCGAACGCCATGCCCATCGGCTGGTCGAAGTGGCCGGGCGACGCGCCCGGCCCGCCGTCGAAGGCGTTGCCGCCCTCGCCGGGGCTCGCCGCGGGCGGCGCGCCGGACGCGTGCGGCGCCGGGCTGGCGAGCGCGGCGAGCGGGCCGACCACCGTGCGCCAGTCGCCGCCGGCGGTCAGCAGACCGAGCGGCGTCGCTTCGAAGTCGTCGTCGAAGGCGCCGGGCGGGCGCGCGGCGGCCTGCCACTGCTCGGCGTCCGGCGCCAGCACGCCGGCGACGACGAGGAGATCGTCGAGGTAGAAGCGCTGCCCGGCCGGGGCGCTGAGCGAGACGCCGCTGAGCGGCTGCGTCGGAGCGACGGCGGCGAGCGCGACCGGGACGCGGTCGACGAACACGGTCGGGGCGCCGCGCGGCGGCAATTGCACGAGCAGATCGTACCAGCGGCCGGCCTCGAGCCGGTCGCTGGCGATCAACACGGTCTGGTTCGCCTCCAGGCCGCGCGGCGTGAAGGCGAGGGTGAGCAGCGGCCGGCCGTGCGCCCTGCAATCGGCCAGCAGGTGGAGCAATCCCCCCTGCCCGCCTTTCTCAACGGGGGGCAGCGCCGGTCGCATGAGCTGCAGGCGCAGGCTCACGCCGCTCGCGCCGCCAACCGGCGCGAAGCAACGCATGCCGCTGGCGGTGGCATCGCCGCCCACCGCCAGCGCGCGCGTCGTGTTCGACCACAGCGCCGTGCGCCCGGCGCTCTGCGGCTCGACGATCAGCGCCTGGCCGACCGGACGGTCGCCGACGCGCGGCGCCAGGATCGGCTCGACGCGATGGTCGGCGAACAGACGCGACAGCGAGTCGAACGCCGCCCTGCCCGCCGGCTTGAGGTCGGTGGCGAAGACCAGACCCTTGCGGCCGTACCGGTTGATGCGATCGGAGATGTCGTCGAGCGTGCGTCCGATCAGGTAGTGGTTCTCCATCGGCGTCCCGCCGCCGTTGTAGGAGAGATACGCGAGCGTGTACTCGGGCCAGTCCTCGGCGACGACGTAGCGCGCGTAGCGGTCCTGATCGAACCTGCGCAGGTAGGTCCCCGCCGCCGTCGCCTCGGGCGAGAAGCCGAGGATGCGGCGGCGCTGCTCGCCGAGAAACTCGCGGTAGGTCTCGCTGCCGGCGATGGCGATCGCGACGACGGCCAGCGCGATCGGCAGCGCCCGAGCGACGTAGCGCGGGCCTCCGTGCCCGCCATCCATGTTGTTCGGTTGTTGGTGGTTGGTTGTCAGGTCGGGATCGGAGACGGAGTTCCTCTGACCTGACAACCAACCACCTAACAACCTGACAACCTCCCCCAGCCCCATCGCGCCGAACACATACACGAACGGTAGCGCCGGAATGCAGCGGTTGCCGTTCGGCACTGCCAGCACGCCGGGCAGCAGCGCGAGCCCGAAGCCGATGAGCAGGAAGCGCGACGCCGGTTCGCGGATGCGGGTCAGCGCAATCAGCAGCCCGAAGCCGACCAGCACCGCGGCGAGCGGCTCGAGCAGCGGTTCGTCGATGAAGAAGTCGTTGCCATTGCCGCGATAGTGAAACATCGCCAGCGCCGTGCCGGCGTTGGCGAGGACGCCCATGTGCTGCGTGGAGTGCTCGTCGGCGAGATGCGCGGCGCGCGCCTTGAACTGCTCGAAATGCGTCGCGGCGTAGTACAGCATCGGCGCCCCGACCAGCAGGAAGGTGGCGAGGGTGACGAACGCGCCCAGCGCCCGCAGCCGCCAGCGGCTGGGCTGCAGCGGCGCGAAGGCGAGGAACAGCGCGCCGACCATCGGCGGCACGATGCGGCCGGCGTCGTACGTGTAGATCGCGCCGGCGGCGCCGGCGCCGGCCAGCACCCAGCCCCAGCGTCGCCCCTCGAGGCCGCGCCACAGGCCGAGCAGCGCCAGCATGGTGAACGGCGGCACCATGATCATGCGCCAGCCGACGCGGCTGAAGACGCCGTGCCAGCCGGACACGGCGAGCAGCGCCAGGCCGAGCAGGGCGAGGCGCGGACCGACCAGCGCGCGGGCGAAGCAGTAGAAGATGGGGAGGGTCGCCAGGCCGACCAGCGTCGCGGCGAGTTGGATCGGCTCCATGGTGTTGCCGAACACCGCCACCAGCGCCGTGCAGAGGTACATGAACAGCGTCTCCCGCCCCCAGGCGGCGGAGATGTACGGCGTGTAGGGAGCGCCCTGCAGCGCGTCGAGCGCGAACATGCCGTTGAACGCGGCGTCGTGGTTCATGCCCTCCGGCACGCTGCCGAAGTGCACCAGGCGGAACCAGGCGCCCAGCCCGCACAGCGCCAGCACCGCCAGCCACTCGGTGCGGCGCGCCAGCGGCGCCGCGGGCGCCGGCGTGCGGCGCAGCGTGAGCAGCCACAGCAGCCACAGTCCCACCGTCGCGGCAACCATCCAGGGCAGGTGCGGCAGGCGCACGTCGCCGAACTGGAAGGCGGTCTGCGCGCGCCAGGCCGCGGCCAGCAACGCGGCGGCGATGGCGGAGACGGCGAGGCGGCGCAGCACGGGCGCCCTTTCACCACAAAGTCCCCCCTTCGAAGAAGGGGGGCGAGGGGGGATTTTTCGATCGCGCGCCATTGGTGAGCGCGAGGAGCAATTTGAAAATCCCCCCTGCCCCCCCTTCTTCGAAGGGGGGAATCTATGGTGAAAAGCGCCCCGATGAGCGACGCGAGCCCGTGGCGGCCCCTGCTGCTGGCGATCGCCATCGCCGTCGCGCTCGTCGCCCAGGCGCGCGTCCACGACAACCCGAACAGCGGCTTCGGCTGGGCGCTGTACGGCGCCGCGGCGCTGCTCGCGGCCCTGGTCGCCGGCCGCCGCGGCGCTGCCGCGCCACTTGCCGCGCCGCCGCGCCCCCGCCTGGGCGTCGACCGCCTGCTGCTCGGTGCCGCCGCCATCGGCGCGGTGGCCACCACCACCTGGCTGGGCGCGCAGCGCGAGCACCCCGTCGCCGGGCTGGCGCTGTGGCTGGCGGCGGTACCGCTCGCCTGCCTGGCGGTGCGCGGCTGGCAGCTGACCCCGGCGCGGGCGGCGGCGCCGGCGTGGACGCGCAACGAAGGCCTCGCCCTCGCCCTGGTGCTGCTGGTCGCCGCGCTGGCGCGCGTGCTGTGGCTGGAGTCGCTGCCGCGCGGCATCTTCGGCGACGAGCCGCGCGTCGCCGCCTACCTGCAGCTCGTCTTCCCCGCCGGCCAGCCGCGCCTGCCGAGCTTCTTCGTCATGGGCTGGAACACCTGGCCGACCCTCGGCATGGTCGTCGAGGGCCTCTTCGCACCGCTGATCGGGCTCGACGTCACCGCCCTGCGCGCCAGCTCGGCGCTGATGGGCACGCTCGGCGTCCTGTGCACCTACCTGCTGGCGCGCGAGCTGGGCGGTCCGCGCCTCGCCCTGTGCGCCGCCGCGCTGCTGGCGATCTGCCGCACCGGCATCGACTTCAGCCGCCTCGGCATCGCGCACGCGCAGATCCTCTTCCTCGAGCCGCTGGCGTTCTTCCACCTGTGGCGCGCGATCAACCGCGGCCGCGCGGTGCACTGGCTGATGGCCGGCTTTGCCAGCGGCTGGTGCCTGTACAGCTACAACGCCGGCCAGTTGGTGCCGCCGCTGGTCGCCGGCTGGCTGCTGCTCGCCGCGCTACGGCGCCCCACCCGGCTGCGCTCGCACGGCGCCGGTGCCGCGCTCCTCGTCGTCGGCTTCGGGCTCGCGCTGTTCCCGTACGCCATCCACTTCACCGACGCGTTCCAGTTCGGCCCGAACTGGCAGCAGTGGACGATCATGGCGCGCAACCGGCAGACGCTCGGCCGAGTGAGCGACGCGCTGGCGGCGGGCGGCGTCGCGCCGGCGTGGGAGATCCTCGCGCGCCAGATCTGGATCACCTGGCTCGGCTTCGGCGTGCTGCCCGGCGGCGGCTACGGGCTCGGCTACCGCAACGGCGGCATGGTGGATGACGTCACGGCGGCGTTGTTCGTGCTCGGCCTGGCGTTGGCGCTGCGCCGCCTGCGGCACGGGCCGAACGCCTTCCTGCTCTACTGGTGGCTGCTCACCGTGCTGGTCGGCGGCATCGCCACCGTCGACCCGCCGTCCTTCGTGCGCATGGTCGGCGTGATCCCGGCGGTGACGCTGCTGGCGGCGCTGCCGCTGGACGGGCTGCTGGCTGGCGCCACGGCGCCCGCGGCGCGCCGCGCCCTGGTGCGCGTCGCGGTGGCCGGACTGGTCGCAGCGGCGGCGTGGATCAACTGGCAGACGTACTTCGTCAGCTTCGCCGGCGTCGCCGCCGATTCGAGCTCCGAGCTGGTGCGCTACGTCGAGGCGCGTCCGGCCGCCGAACGCGCCGTGCTGCTCGGCGCCGAGCACCATCTCGGCATGCGGCGCGAGATGTTCGACGTCCAGCTGCCGGGGCGCGGCTCCGACGTCGCCGAGCCGTCGCACTTCCTGCCGCTGCACGAAGCGCTCGACGCGCCGCTGACGTTGATCCTCGGGCCGGCGCAGCGCGAGCTCTCGGCGTATGTCGAGACCCTCTATCCGGGCAGTGAGCCAATCGACGTCGCCGGTCCGAACGGCCAGCCGTTCTACTTCCGCGCCCTGCACATCACGCCCGAGCAGGCGCGCGCCCGCACCGGCCTGCGCCTGCGCGCCGAGCGCCCGGACGCCACCGCCGAGCTCGTCCCGATCGATCCGTTCGCGGCGCTGCCGCCGGAGCTCGCCGACGCCGAGCAGCTCAGCTGGAGCGGCAGCCTGTACTGGCCGTCGTTCGCACCGGTCGAGATCGTCCTGAGCTCGGCGCGCGCGGCGACGCTGACGATCGGGACGGCGGCGCCGCTGGTGGTCGCCGCCGGCGACCGCGTCCGCGCCGAGCTCACCCTGCCGCGCGGCTGGCAGCCGATCCATGTCGAGGAGTCGGGCGGCGGCACGCGCCGGCTGGAGATCGGCATGCGCGGCGAGGAGCCGGCGCGTCCGTTGACCCGTTGGCAGCTGCGCCCCGAACAGGGCGAGGGGCTGCGCGCCACCTACCGGCGCCCGGACGGCAGCGTCTACGAAGCGATCGATCCGGCGTTGAATTCGTTTGCCGTCGAGGTGCTGTTCGCCGCCGGCAATACGCCCTTCCTGCGCATGCCGTTCACCGCCGCGTGGCGCGGCGCGCTGAAGATCGACACCCCCGGCGACTACAGCTTCGACGCCATCGGCAGCGGCCCCTTCGCGGTGACGCTCGACGGCCGCCCGCTGCTCGCCGCCCGCCCGGAAGCGCCCGAGGATCCCATCACCGCGCGCGCGACCCGCCACCTCGACGCCGGCCTCCACCCGATTACCGCGACCTTCGACGCCTCACGCGCCGCCCACACCTCGCGCCGCGTCTTCCAGCTCTACTGGACGCCGCCCGGCGGGGAGCGGGAGCTGGTGCCGCCGAGTCAGTTCGTCCTCAGCCAGGAGTGACCACAAAGGCACGAAGGCACCACGGCACACGCAGCCGCCGGATTTCGAGAATTCGCGGCGGCTTCGTGTGCCGTGGTGCCTTCGTGCCTTTGTGGTCACTCCTCTCGCGACAGG
>JANRJF010000050.1:0-5478 GCA_033764095.1 Deltaproteobacteria bacterium
CCCGGCGCGCCGACGCCGGCCGGCGGCTGTGCGCCGTCGGCACCTGTTGCCGGCCCGCCCGCCGCCCCGCGCGGTCCCCCCCCCGCCGCCGCCTACGGCCGCCCGCGCCAGATAGCCGGTGCCGAGCTGTTGCGCCGCACCTTCGCCATCGACTTGCTCGCCTGCCCGGACTGCGGCGGCCGCCTGCGCCTGGTGGCGACCATCGCCGACCGCCCGGTGATCGAGACGATCCTGGCGCATCTCGGTCTGCCGCTCGCGCCGCCGAGCCCAGCCCCCGCCCGCTCGCCCGCGTGGCTCCCCGACTGGCCAGACTGAACTCGCGACCCGCGACCCCATGACCCTGCCGCCGCCCGGTTGCGGCGGTGGGGGCGGCGGCGGTGGGGGCGCCGCCCTGCGCGCTGCGGCTGGCCCCACCGTCCTCGCCTCGGCCTCACTGCGTCGTGGACCGCCGGCCGCCGCCCCCCGTATGCCTGCCTGCCGGGAAGGGCCAGCGCGTGAACCACCACCCCGCCGCCGAACGACGCGCGACCACCCGCGTCCGATACTGGGTGTTACGCCCATTTCTGAGCAGCTAATGCGGACTAGCTGCCGCGGGAGTGCCTGGTGACGCAGGCCGAGACGATGATCAGGGCGTACGTTTGACGGCGGTGCGCCGTCGATCTCTCCGCCTGCGCGCGTCAAGTCATGCGCCGCACACCTGGAACGGCGTCGAAGCCGCGGTCGAACGAGAGGATGCTGACGATGCGATGCCGCTGCATGATGGCGACGTGGAGTGCATCGCGCGCCGAGATCCCTTGAACGCCGAGAACGACGTCGCGTGCGCGCAGGACGTCGCGATCCTCGATGGGAATCACCTCGTCGACGATTCCAAGGAGCGCGTCCAACGCCGGCTGGATCGCATCGCGTCGATCGATGGCGACGTAGCGGTGCAAGATCTCCTGGAGGACCTCCGCATCCGTCACCAGGCGTTGACGGTCGGCGATGACGCGCTCCAGCAGGCGCCGCGCATCGACCTTGTGCGGATGCTCGGCCCCAACCAGGTACATCGGAACGTTCGAGTCGATCAGGATCACGACCCGATTCCGTAGCCGCGTTCGATCTCCTCCAGCATTTGTTCGATGTCGGCGCTGGGAAACGCATGCCGCGCCGCCGCGCGCACGCACTCGAGCTTTCGTTCGAGGCTTCCCGTCGGGGTCTGGCGCAGCGCCTCGCGCAGCGTGCCGCGCACCCATTCGGCCAGGGTCATCGAGCGCTGCTTGGCGGCTGCCTGCATGCGGCGGAACTCCGCCTCTTCGACGAGAACCTGCATGCGCCTGCTCATACCGTCCCCCCTATCTGACTCATGGGCATGAGTAAATTCTCCTCACCGCGTGGGCGCTGACTTCCGATCGCGCAGGAAGCGACGCGGCATCCGATGCCGGTTCCGCTCCCGACAGCCGATTTCTGGCTGGCGAGCTAGGAGGCGGACCGGCAGCGCGGCCCGGTAGCGCGGCCTGGTAGCACGGCCCGGTAGCGCGGCCCTCCGTGGCCGCAGGCGAGACTGGCGCCCAGAAGCCCGGAAGCGGCCGCGGAGGGCCGCGCTACTCCCGCTCAGGAGGCCAGGAGCGGCCGCGGAGGGCGGCGCTACTCAGCGCTTCAAGCCTGCGCGACTACCTCCGACGCCGGGTTGAGCCGCCAGGCCGGGGGCCCTACACTCCCCGAACCCGAATGCCGCGGTGGTGGAAAAGATGGCGGCTGACCCCTGCCGGCCTACCGGCCGACGAGGTCCGCCGGCGCCGGCGCGAGGCCGCCCTGATCGCCGTGACGGCGGTGGCGTTCACCGTCTTCGCCATCCTGCAGACCCGCCTGCCCGACTTCCGCGACAGCGGCTCGGCGGCGAGCAACATCGTCTTCTTTCTGCTGATCAACCTGAACCTGATCCTGCTCGTCCTGCTGGTCTTCCTGGTCGCCCGCAACCTCGCCAAGCTGATCGTCGAGCGCCGTTCGCGCATCCTCGGCTCGCGCCTGCGCACTCGCCTGGTGCTCGCCTTCGCGGCGCTGTCGCTGTTCCCCACCCTGCTGCTGTTCCTGGTCGCGCAGGGGTTCTTCGCCAGCGTCATCGAGAACTGGTTCAGCCTGCGCGTCCAGACGGCTTTGAGCGGCTCGCTGGAAGTGGCGCACCGGCTCTACCAGCAGGCGGCCGACGACACGCTGATCAGCGGCGACCGCGTCGCGCGCGAGATCGAGCGCCGCGGGCTGCTGGCGCCGGCGCGACGCGGCGAGCTCAACACCTTCCTGGCCACCGAGCGCGAGGCGCAGCGGGTGGACGGCATCGACGTGGTCGGCCCGACCGGCCCGCTGGCGCAGGCGCACGGCGATCGCATCGCGGCGCGCGGCGTGCCGCTGCCGCGCAGCCATCTGCGCGCGCTGTTCGACGAGGGACAGGACTTCGCCCGTACGCTGCACTTCGGCCGCGGCGACCTGGTGGTCGGCGGCGTCCCGGTGCGCGACCCGGAGGGCGGCGTCAGCGGCGCGGTGGTGGTGGCGCAGTTCATTCCCCGCTCGGTAGCGCTGGCGGCGCGCCGCACGGTGCGCGCGGTGGACGAGTACCGCCAGCTGCAGGTGCTGAAGCAGCCGATCCGCGGCGGCTACACGCTCACCTTCCTGCTCATCGCACTGGTGGTGCTGTTCTCCGCCACCTGGTTCGGCTTCTACTTTGCCAAGGGCATCACCGTGCCGATCCAGCGCCTCGGCGAGGCGATGCGGCGCGTCGCGCAGGGCAACCTCGACTACCGCGCGCCGCTCGGCGGCGACGAGGAGATCGCCACCCTGGTCACCTCGTTCAACCAGATGACCGCCGAGCTGCAGACGGCGCACGACGAGCTGGCCGAGCGCCATCGCTACATCGCCAGCCTGTTGGAGAACATCACCGCCGGCGTCGTCTCGCTCGATCGCGAGGGCGTCGTGGCGACGGTCAACCCGGCGGCGGCGAGCATGCTCGGCGTCCGCTCCGAAGAGGTGCGAGGCCGGCCGTGGCGCGTCGCCTTCGCGCGTCCCGAGCTGCAGCCGATCGCCGAGCTGCTGGAGCGCATGCACGGCGAGCGCCGCGAGCGGCTCGAGCAGCAGCTCAAGCTGGCCGGCGGGCCGCGCACGCTGACCGTCTATGCCACCGCGACGACGCAGGCCGACGAGCAGGGCACGCCACTGGGCAGCATCCTGTTCCTGGAGGACGTGACCTTCCTCGGGCGCGTCGAGCGCATGGAGGCGTGGCGCGAGGTGGCGCGGCGCATCGCGCACGAGATCAAGAACCCGCTGACGCCGATCCAGCTGTCGGCGCAGCGCCTGCGCAAGCGTTACGCGGCACAGCTCGATGGCGACGACGCGGCGCTGCTCGACGAGTGCACGCGCACGATCAGCGCCCAGGTCGAGCAGCTGAAGCGGTTGGTCAACGAATTCTCCACCTTCGCCCGCCTGCCGGCGCTGGAGGTGGCGCCGCACGACCTGCGCCTGGTGGTCGAGGAGGCGCTGGTGCTCTACCGCGAGGCGCACCGCGAGGTGGCGTTCAGCTTCGAGGCGGCGGCCGACGTGCCGACCGTCGATCTCGACCCCGACGCGATCAAGCGCACGGTGATCAACCTGCTCGACAACGCCGTGCACGCCTGCCGCGGCATGCCCGACGGCGGCCGGGTGGACGTCCGCGTCGCGCACGACGCGCGGCTCGGCGTGGTGCGCCTGGAGGTGGCCGACAACGGCCCGGGCATGACGCCGGACGTGCAGGCGCGCGTCTTCGAGCCCTACTTCTCAACCAAGAAGGACGGCACCGGCCTCGGCCTGGCGATCGTCGCATCGATCGTCGCCGATCACCACGCCTACATCCGCATCCGTGACAACCAGCCGCGCGGCGTCCGCATGGTCATCGAGTTCCCGCTGCGCCAGACCAACCGCATGCGCGCCGCCGGCGTGGCGTGAGCGGCGGACTCCACAGATGAACACAGAGAACCACAGAGAACACGGAAGCGCGCTGCCGGACGGCGGCCTCCGTGTTCATCCGTGGTTCTCGGTGTTCATCTGTGGTTTCGTTTCGCTTCAGGAGTAGGAGGCTGCATGGCCACTGTGCTGGTCGTCGACGACGAAGGCGATATCCGTTCCTCGCTGCGCGGGGTGCTGGCGGACGAGGGGCTGCGGGTGCTGGTCGCCGAGGACGGCGGTCGCGCCCTTACCCTGGTGCGCAGCGAGCGGCCGGAGCTGGTGCTGCTCGACGTCTGGATGCCGGAGGTGGACGGCATCGAGCTGCTGCGCCGCCTGCAGGAAGAGCCCGACCGACCGCAGGTGATCATGATCTCCGGCCACGGCAACATCGAGACGGCGGTGCAGGCGACCAAGCTCGGCGCCTTCGACTTCATCGAGAAGCCGTTCTCGATCGACGCGCTGCTCAGCGTCGTCAACCGTGCGCTGGAGCACCGTGCGGCGCGCGCCGAGCGCGGCGCGACGCCCGACGCGGCGCCGCGTCCGGCGACCAACGGCCACGCCCGCACCGTGCCGGAGCGCACGCTCGGGCGTGCGGTGATCGCCAGCGGTCACGGCCTGCACACCGGCGTGAAGTCGGGCCTGATCCTCAACCCACTGCCGGCCGGCCGCGGCATCATCTTCGCAAACGTCACCAGCGGCGCTTCGGTGCCGGCGCACATCGACTATGTCGACTCGACCGGCTACGCGACCACGCTGCACGCCGGCGACATGACCGTGGCGACGGTCGAGCACCTGCTCGCGACGCTGCACTGCTACGGCATCACCAACGCACTGATCAAAGTGCAGAGCGAGGTGCCGGCGATGGACGGCTCGGCGCTGGAGTTCTGCAAGCTGATCGAGCAGGCCGGCGTCGAAGAGCAGGGCGGCGGCGTCGAGCCGGTGATCATCGAGGAGCCGTTGCACGTCGGCGGCGAGGGGCCGGACGAGGAGGGCATCCGCATCGAACCGGCCGACGGCTTCAGCGTCCAGTACACGCTCATCTATCCGCCGCCGGTCGGCCGGCAGGTCTACACCTACGTGCACACCGGTGGTGAGTCCTTCAAAAGCGAGATCGCCCCGGCCCGCACCTTCGGCTTCATGCGCGACATGAAGGCGCTCGCCTCGATGGGGCTGGCGAGCGGCGGCCGGCTCGACAACTTCATCCTCATCGACGACGAGAAGGTGGTGAACACCCAGCTGCGTTTCCCCGAGGAACTGGCGCGCCACAAGATCCTCGACGTGCTCGGCGACTTCTCGCTGCTCGGCCGGCCGCTGCGCGGCCGCATCCGCGCCTGCAAGACCGGCCACAGCGACAACATCGCGCTGCTGCGCAAGGTGCGCGACGCCTACGGCTGAGCCGCTTGGGCGCTGAAGACGGCGGCGCTTGTGGCCGCTTGCCGGCGTTCCCGGCAATCACTTGGGGCCCCCATCCTGACCTTCCCTCGCTGCGCGGGGGAAGGAAAAGAGCCAGCAAGCCCTGTCGCACGTAGC
>JANRJF010000051.1:0-16380 GCA_033764095.1 Deltaproteobacteria bacterium
CCGGCGGCGCCTCGCCCGGCAACGCCGGCAGCGCCGGCTTCGGCTTCGGCGGCTCCGGCGGGCCCGACATTCCGGCGATCGCCAGCGGCGGCGCCGGCGGGGGAGGCGGCTACTACGGCGGCGGCGGCACCGCCTCGGCGATCGAGCCGGGCGGCGGCGGCGGCGGCAGCGGCTACGTCACCCCGCGCGCCAGCCACCGCCGCCTCTTCGGCGCCGTCCGCCACGTGATCGTCGACGGCCAGGATCTGTTCGACGGGGTGGTCTTCGTGCTGTGGCCGAAGACGCCGGTCGGCGCGACGGTGACGCTGACCGCCGACCACGACAGCCCGGTGGCGCGCGGAACCGTGGTGACGCTCACCGCTCGGGTGGCGATCTCGACCGGCGCGCCGGCGGTCGGCACGGTGACCATCAGTCGCTACGCCGACGGCAACGGCGCCTGTCCGTGCAGCAACGTCGGGCAGGGCCTGCTCGACCCCGACGGCAGCTTCTCGGTCCGGATCAACCCGGGGCAGATGTCGTACGGGCCCAATCACGTCCTGGTCGCCAGGTTTCAGGATCACTACGGCGTGATCGGCGACACGTCCTCCAACCCCCTGGTGATGAACGTGCTGCCCTCCGACCAGTCGATCGCGTTCACCTCGCCCGCGCCAGGCGATGCCTACGAGTTCGGGCCGACCTATACCGTCGCGGCCACCGCGTCGTCGGGCCTGGCGGTGAGCTACTCGATTGCCCCCGCCTCGGCGGCGGTGTGCTCGATCGCCGGTGCGACGGTGTCGTTCTTCGGCACCGGCGTCTGCGCGATCAACGCCAACCAGGCCGGCAACGCGTTCTACAACGCCGCGCCGACGGCGCAGCAGCAGGTGACGGTCGCCGCCGGCGGCGGACAGCGCATCACCTTCACCTCGACGCCACCATCGAATGCAGTGCCGGACCAGTTCTACACCGCCACCGCCAGCGGCGGCGCGTCCGGCAACCCGGTGGTGTTCTCCAACGCGTTCACCGACCCGACCTGCGTCGTCCGGTCGGACGGGCTGGTGCGCTTCGCCTTCGGCGGCCTCTGCCGTATCCTCGCCAACCAGGCGGGCGGCAACGGGCTCGCCGCCGCGCCGCAGGCGGTGCAGGAGATCGTCGTCGGTCCGCACGCGCAGCAGGTCGTCTTCACTACCACGCCGCCGTCGAGCCCCAACGTCGACGACACCTACGCGGTCTCGGCCTACGCGGACTCGTACCTGCAGATCGTCGCGCTGAGGCTGGCGGCGAGCAGCACTGGCTGCACGCTGACCAATGTCAAAGTGGTGAACGCCGGCGGCTACTTCCGCACCGACGCCACCGTGACCTTCACCGGTGCCGGCACCTGCCTGGTCAACGGCGATGCGCCGGTGGTCGACGCCATCCCGTCCGGGCTGCCGATGTTCTCCGCCGCTCCGACGGCGCAGCAGGCGATCACCGTCGGCGGACCGACCGCGAGTCCGACGCAGACGGCGAGCGACACGCCGACCGAGACGCCGAGCGCGAATCCGACCGAGACGCCGACCGCCGACCAGACGCCTGCCGTCACCGGCACGCCGTCGCCGGAGGTAAGCGCGACGCCGACCGCGACGGCGACGATCAACGCCGATGCCTGTGCGCCGCTGCCGCGCAGCCGCTGCCAGGCGCCGCGCCGCGCCTCCGAGATCGGCCTGCGCACCTCCGCGCCGCGCCTGCGCTGGGAGTGGTTCGGCACCCAGCCGACCACCGCCGCCGGCTTCGGCGACCCGGTCGGCGGCGCCAGCGCCTACCATCTGTGCATCTACGATACCGCCGACGGACTGCCCGGCCTGGTGTTCGGCGCCAGCGTGCCAGCCGGCGGAACCTGCGGCACGCGGCCGTGCTGGAAGCAGACCCGCAAGCGCCTCGCCTACACCAACCACGCCGCGACGCCGGACGGCATTCGCCATCTGGCGTTGAGCGCCGGCGGCAGCCGCAAAGCCGCCTCGATCATCGTCAGCGGCCACGGGCCGCATCTGCGTCTACCGACGCCGGCCGACGCGGCGTCGCTGCTGCGCGCGTCGCCGCAGGTGATCGTCCAGTTGCAGCGCAGCGATGCACCGGCCTGCTGGGAGGCGGTGTTCACGGCGCCGGCGCGGTCGAATTCCGCGCACCGGTTCGAGGACCGGATCAGATAGGTCCGCTCAGATTCCGTCCCCCGCACCGCGGGAAGGTCAGGATGAGTCCGATTCCTTCCCGCACCGCGCGGGAAGGTCAGGATGGGTCCGATTCCTTCCCGCACCGCGGGAAGGTCAGGATGGGTCCAATTCCTTCCCCCGCATCGCGGGGGAAGGTCAGGATGGGGGTCCGACACATTCTGCCGCACCGAGCCCGCTGCGCCGGCGGTGCACTAGCTCCGCGTCGGTGTCGGCGTGCCGCGCGGCGTCGCCGTCGGGCGCGGGGTGACGCAGTTGTCGTAGCGCGGCGGCTTCGCCACGCACTCGGGGATCGGCGGGAAGGGGCCGTTGCGCACCGGCTTGAGCTTGTCCGACAGGCACGCCTGGATGTTGCCGTCCGGGCAACAGGGGCCGAGCGCGCCGTTCGGGCAGCGCACGGTCTTCTCGCGGCCCAGCGGGCCGAGCTTGGTGGCCTGGTAGCGGAAGGTGAAGGGCGTGCCGTCCTGCTCGCTGTAGGACCAGTTGCCGGCCGCCGCGGACACGGCGGCGTTGCTCAACACCGCGCCAGTGGCGCTGAGCGCGCCGGAGAAGTCGGCGCCCTGCAGGTAGGCGTCGTCGAACTTGGTGCCGGTCAGGGTGGCGCCGTTGAAGACGCTGTTCACCAGCTGCGCCCCGACGAACACGGCGTTGTTCATCGAGCCGCTGAAGTGCACGCCGGAGCAGACGGCATTGACGAAGTTCGCCGAGTCGAGCCGCGTGCGGACCAGCAGGGTGTGCTGCAGGTCGCCGTACAGGTGCGCGGCGGTGAGGTCGACGGTGCGCAGGTCGGCATCGGAGAGGTCGACGTCGGGCATGAAGGCCCCGCGCAGCGTGGCGGACTGCGCCTCGGTGCCGGGCTGCACGCCGAGCGTCGCGCCGCGCAACTTGGCGCCGCGCAGGTTGACGAAGTTCAGGTTCGCGCCGACCAGCTTGGCATTGTTGAAGATGGTGCCCTCGAGATTCGCCTCCAGCAGTTCCACGTCATTGAAAGCGACGCCGCTCAGATCGCGTCCCTTGAACAGCTGGTAGCGGGGCGGAAATTTGTGGCCGCTGATGTTGACGCCGCGCACCCCGTCGCTGAGCGCGGCGGTGCCGAAGTTCGGCGGCACCGACAGCTGGGCGCGCGAGAAGTCGGTCCGCGTCAGGTCGAAGCCGGAGAAGTCCACTCCGCTGAAGTTCGCGCCGGCCAGGTCGAGGTCGTTGAAGGTGGCCGGAACCATGCCGGTGAGCACCGCGTCGCTCAGGTTGACCCCGCGCCACTTCACGCCGGTGACGGTCGCGCCCGGCAGCTTGGCCTTGGCGAGGTTCGCCCCGGTCAGGACCGCATCGCGCAGCGACGCGCCGGACAGATCGGCGCCGGCCAGCGTGGCGCCGACGCGCTGGCAGGCTTCCGGGGCTTCGTCGTCGAGCTCGACCAGGTCGAGCGTGGCGCCGGTCAGATCGGCGCCGGAGAGGTCCGCGTTGGACATGTCGGCGCGCAGCGAGTCGGTCGGGCGCATGTCCACCTGCCGCATCGTCGTGGCCCTGCCCGAGGTCGGCTCGATGCCGAAGCTGCAGTGGGCGAGGTTGTTGCCCACCGTGCGATAGGCCGGCTCGACCAGGTTGTTCATGTTCCAGAAGTAGTCGTCGAAGACGGCGCCGCTCAGGTCGGCGCCGCGGAACGAGCAGGCATCCTTGCGCGCCCGCGAGGCGGCGGCGCACTTGGTCGGCGTGGTCAGCACGATGAAGCTGAAGTGCGCCCGTTGCAGACTGGCATTGCTGAAGTCCGGCCGCAGGTTCGAGGGTGGCGCGCTCGGATCGCTGTCCTGGTGCCACAGCGTGTCGTCGAGCGTGGCGCCGCGGAAGATGGCGAAGAAGGGGAGCGGAAAGTACGATCTGAACGCCAGCTCGATGGCGAAGGAGAAGTGCACCCCGGCCGCCTTGGCGTCGCTGAAATCGGCGTCGAAGCGATCGGTGAGGTTGCCGCCCTCGGCATAGACGTCGCCGCTGCGCGGGTACAGATCGGTCATCGTGCAGCCGGTGAGCGTGGCGCCGCGCAGCGTCGTGCGCAGGAACTTCGCTTCGCGGAAATTCGAGCCGGTGAGGTTCGCCCCGTCGAAGTGCTGGTCGGTCAGATCCGACCTGGCGAAGCTGCAGCGCAGACAATCGCGCCCCGCGGTGAGCGCCATGCTGCGCGGCGGTGCGGGAGCGGCCTCGCCCGGCGCCCGCGCGGCGGCATCGGCGGCCGGCTCGGCATCGCTCTCGCCCGCCGCCTCGCCGGCCTGCGGCTGCAGGAAGATGGTCGGCGTCTCCGCGCTGGGATCGCCGGCGAAGGCATGGACGATCTCCATCGCGTAGTCGCCCGGTGTCAGCGCCGTGGTGACGGGCTCGGCACCGGGTTCCGCCGTCAGCACCACCGCGCCGGCGGCGTCGCGCAGGGTCAGGCGTGCGACCTCGGGGGCCGACGCGTCGATGCTCAGCGTCAGCACGGTCGGCGCCTCGACGGCGTAGGAAACGCAGTCGATCCCTTCGCGCTCGTTGCAGGTATCGCCTGAGTCGTCGCCCTCGGCGGTCGACTCGAGCTGGACGATCATCAGCTGCTCGAGGTGCGCCAGCGCGCGCGGATTGCGGGCGAGAAAATCCTCGCTGTAGGCCTGCGGCGCGTCCGGCCCCCTCGGCAGCGGTCCGACCACCGGCGGCGCTGAATCGCCGTTGTCGCTGCCGCAGCCGCAGAGCAGGGCGGCGACGGCGAGCGCGCGGAACCACCCCTTCACGTGCACTGTGCCGCTCTCGGTCTCACTGCGAATCCACTCTGGGATCTATCGCGGAGGAACGACACTGTCGAATGCCTTCGCGCGAATGGCCGTCGCCCCGCGCCACCGCGGCGACGTCCTGCTGCGGCGCAGCCCGGAACGCCTGTCGCTGCCAGCGCGCCGGTTGCCTGCCGGCGGCGCGACTGTCATGCGAGCGCCGTGCAGTCGCTCCTCGATCGGCAGCGTCTGGCCGCGGCGCCGGACGAGCCCGGCGTCTATCGCTTCCTCGCCGCCGACGGCGCCGTGCTCTACGTCGGCAAGGCCAAGCGCCTCAGGCGCCGGCTCGCCGCCTACCGCACCGTCGCGCTGCGCTCGCGTCGCAAACGCGATCGCAGGATCACCGCCATCCTGCGTGCGGCGGCGGGCTGTGAGTGGGAGACCACCGCCTCGCATCTCGACGCGTGCCTGCTCGAGCTGCGCCTCATTCAGCAGCTCAGACCGCGATTCAACGTCAGCGCCAGCTTCAGCCGCTCGTATCCGTTCATCGCGACGCGTTGCGCCGCGGGGCGCCTGTACGTCGCCTTCAGCTCGCGTCCGGAGAGGTTGGCGGGCTACGCGGCGTTCGGCGCCTTTCGCTCGCGCGAGGTCACCGCCGCGGCGTTCTACGGCCTGCTCGCGTTGCTCCAGTTCGTCGGTCACAAGGAGAAGGCCCGCGCCGGCGCGCACGGCTTCCGGCAGATTCCCACTGCGTGGCACGCGGAGCTGCACGCGTTCTTCGCCGGCACGTCGTGCGCGCTGCTGCAGACCCTGACCCTGAGCCTGCTCGAGCGCGCGGCGGCGCGCACGCGCCGCGCCGAGGTGCAGGAACACCTCGCGGCGCTGCGGCGCTTCTGGGACGTCGAGGCCGAGCCGCTGCGGCGGGCCATCCGCGACACCGGCTACCGCGGCGCCTATCCGGTGCCGCAACTCGAGCGCGATCCGCTGTTCACCCGCTGGCGGCTCGCCGGCGAGTCTGCTTCGACCCCGCCGTCGCGGCTTGTCTAGAAGCACCACGGCACCCCGGCACAACGAATCACAGCGGGCCCCGTCGTCAGCCGTGCCGCCGCGCGTTGGGCGCCTGCGGCGCGCGCTCACGCCCGGGCGCGGTAGAGCGCCATGTCGTGCGCGCTCCACACCACCTCGGCGTGGCGGAACCCCGCCTCGGCGAGGGTGAGGAGGTACTCGCCGGCGCTCAGGTAGAGGCGCCGATGCGCCGGGGTGAGGGCGCCCTCGGGGATTTCGGAGACACGACACCGGTGCACAGCCGCCCGATTCACGATCCTGGCGACGCGGCAGCAAGTCGGTCGGCGGATTCAATAGCGAAACAGTCAGCGCGTCAGTTATGGAGGAGCATGCTCCGCAACGCCGCGACCATCGTCCTGCTGCTCGTCTGCGCCACCGTCGCCGCGGCGACGCAGCGCCGCGAGCTGCTCGCCACCGGCGACGTGGTCGAGCCGCTCGGGCGGGTCGGAGACTTCAGCGCCACAGTACACGGCATCGACGCCGGCGGCCGGCTGCTGGTGGCGGCCGATCTGAGCGATGGACGTTCGGCGCTCTACTGGCTGGACGAGCAGGGGTTGGATCCGCTGCCGATCGAGGCGTCCGATGTGACTCTCTTCCCGGCCACCGCGGTCAGCAGCCCGAATGGGCGCGTCGCGGTGCGCGGTTTGCGCCCGGGTGAGAGCAGCAATCCGCCGCCGACCATCTTCGCCATCGACGCCGGCGGCCCGCGGCACCTGCTGAGCGTCGGCGACGTCGTCGACGGGCTGCACGTCGTGGTGCTCAACTGGCTGGTGGCGATCGGCGACGACGGGACGGTCGTCGCGCTCGCCGGCCTGTCGGAGAAGCCGGCGCCGGTGCTGCCGGGGGAGTGGAGCAACGCCGTGGTGACGATTGACGCCGCGGGCGCGCACGTCCTCGCGCGCGGCAGCGATCACTACCAGGTCAACCCGTTCGGCATCGCCGCCGGCGGCGAGGTGTTCTTCCAGGCCTGGGCCGACGATGAGCGGAGCGCGATCTACGCCGGGCGTCCTGGGAAGGTACGTCGGGTGGTCGGTCCCGGCGATCGGCTGCCGTCGGGCGGTCGCGTGCGCGAAGCGGGACCGCTGGCGGTCAGTGCGGATGGCGAGTTGCTGGTGTCGGCCTGCGTGCAGACGGCAGCTGACTACGCGTCGCGCGGCGATTGCGCGGTCTATCGCACCGAACGCGGCCGGCTGGTGCGGGTCATGGGCGACACCGATCGCACCCCGGACGGCGCGTACTTCAACGCGGGGGAAGGGTTCCTCAATACGCACGGTGATGTCGTTCTGCGCGGTGCCTGGTCGGTTCGCTGTCCGGACGATCCGAGCGGATTCTGCGAGGTAGACGCCGGGCTGCTGTATCTCCCTGCAGGCGGCGGCACGATGCAGATCGGTCGTGACCGGCTCGACGGCGGATGGCTGAACGACGCCGGCGCAGTGGCGACGGCGACCGGCGCGACGCTCGGCCGCTGGCAGAACGGTGCCGCGACGACACTGCTGCAGCGCGACGATCTCGCACCGGGCGGCGCCGCGTTCAGCGCGCTGGGATTGGCCGACGGATGGGGATCGCACGCGGTCTGCATTGCAGCCGACGGTCGCGTCGGTGCGGTCGCATCGTTTCTCGACGGCGGTCGCGCGGCGCTGTGTATCGACGCCGACGGTCCGCATGCGGTGCTCACTGAGCACGACCCTCGTCTCGCGCCGTACGGCTTCTGGCCGCAGGTCCAGTGCGCCTTTGCCGACGGCGACGAGATGTACATCGGCGCCGCCGACAGTGTCGTTCGTATTTCCACCGCAACCGGAGTCGAGCGGATAGTCGGCTCCGACGACCTCCCGCTCGGGAGCGACTACGAGGTGGGACGGTTCGGCGAGCCCGACACCGATCAGGTCTTCTCCGTCAACCGGCACGGCACGGTAGTCGCGGCGGACGGCCGGCAGATTCTGCGCCGCCGCCACGACGGACCGCTGGAGGCGATCGAGCCCGAGGTGTTCGGATTGGACGAGGTGTTCGAGGTCGAGATCGCCGATGACGAGTCGATCCTGGCGACTCTGCGGCGTTGGGACGATCCCGGTGGGGCGGTCGGCCCGGCCGCGCGTGTTGTGCGCATCGACGGCGCCGGCACCCACTTGCTCGCCCGGCGCGGGCCGCGCCGGCGCTGGTCGGCGGCGGTGCTCGACGACGGACCGCAGCGCCTGGTGATTGCCGGGCACATGGCCGGCTTCGAGGCCGATCGGCGCGACTTCGGCCCGTGGCCACGCATCTACGACCTCGAGGCGGGACCGCTACGCGAGCTACTCGACGGCCCGTACCTGCCCGCCGCCGCCTATCTGATCGATCTCGCCGCCGACGGCTCGGCGCTGCTCGATACCGAGTACTACGGGTACGGGCGTTTTCTCTTCGCCGACGGCGAGCTGACACGGCTCTCGGAAGACGATGATTTCGCCGACCGCCGGAGCGAGCCGATCGCCTTGGGCGCGCCGGGCGTCGTTCTCTTCCGCGAGCGCCTGCGCGGCCGCCAGAGCCTGAGCATGAGCGGCGGGGCGCCGATCAGCGGACGCTGTCCGCGCGTCGCGGTTGCTGCGGTGACGCCGACGTCCACGCCGACGGTGACGCCGCGCCCGTCCAACGGCGACTCGAGCGGCTGCGCCATCGCGGCGCCGCATGCCTCAGCCTGGGCGCTGTTCGTGGTCGCCGCGCTGCTGGGGGCGTTTGGGCGGCGCGCTCACGCCCGGGCGCGGTAGAGCGCCATGTCGTGCGCGCTCCACACGACCTCGGCGTGGCGGAACCCCGCCTCGGCGAGGGTGAGGAGGTACTCGCCGGCGCTCAGGTAGAGGCGCCGATGCGCCGGGGTGAGGGCGCCCTCGGGGAGGTGGTCGCACACCAGCAGCTGGCCGGGCGGCGCCAGCAGGCCGCGGGCGCGCGCCAGCAGCTGCGCGGCGTGGCGCTTGTGCCGCAGCTCGTGCACCGCCTGCAGCGAGACGATCAGGTCGAACGGTCCGCCGGCCAGTGCCGGCCAGGATGCGCGCTTGAAGTCGGCGCGCACGAAGCGCGTGCGCGCCGCATGTCGCGCCAGGCGCTGCCGGCTCAGCTGCAGCATCGGGTCGGAGAAGTCGAGCAGCGCGTAGTGCGACACCGATGGGCAGCGAGCGAGAATCTGCTCGGCGAGAAAGCCGGGCCCCGCGCCGAGCTCGAGGACGCGCGCTGCCGCCGCCTGCGTCGCGGCGGCGACGAAGTGGTCGAACAGCAGCGCGCGCCACGGCCGGGTGCGCGCCGCTGCGTCGGCCCACGCGGCGACCACGGCGGGGTCGTGGAAGTCCTCGCCGTAGGGCAGGTCTGCGTCGTCGTCGATCATGCTGCCGCACGCCAGCTAGCCTGGATCCGCCGTCGGTGCGACGGCCCGGATTGCACGTCCGTCGAGCGCAACACGCGTTCTAAAGCGCGTGTGTGACGCTTCCAACGCTGACATTCGCTTTTTTCCGGAGCGCGTGGAACACAGGAAGCGTGTCGAGCCGAAGTGCGATCGAATGGACGGATGCCACATGGAATCCGGTTCGGGGTTGCACCAAGATCAGCCCGGGATGCAAACACTGCTACGCAGAGACGTTTGCAGAGCGATTCCGTGGAGTCCGAGGGCATCCGTTCGAATTCGGCTTCGACCTCCGACTAATTCCTGCGAAGCTCGAAGAGCCCCTGCACTGGCGCACGCCGCGGCGGATCTTCGTCAACTCGATGAGCGACCTGTTCCACGAGGACGTTCCTGCCGAATTCATTGGGGCGGTGGGGGCCGTGATGCGCAGAGCCCACTGGCATACCTTCCAGACGCTCACGAAGCGTCACGGCCGGTTGCACGACCTCCTCTCCGGCGAACTAGAGTGGCTTTCCCACCTTCCGAACGCTTGGTGGGGTGTGAGCGTCGAGAATCGCAGGGAAGGATTGCCACGAGTTGACACACTCCGCGAAACAAGCGCAGCGGTTCGCTTTCTTTCGATTGAGCCGCTGCTCGAGGACTTGGGTATACTCGACCTCGGCGGGATTCATTGGGTGATCGTTGGTGGCGAGAGCGGTGCACGCGCTCGGTCGATGAATCCGGAATGGGTTCGTTCAATTCGCGACCAATGCGTGGAGCAGAGGGTGCCCTTCTTCTTCAAGCAATGGGGCGGCGTGCGGAAGAAGAACACGGGTCGTGTGTTGGATGGCCGCACCTGGAGCCAGTTCGCCTCGTAGGCTGCGGTTGCCTGTAGCTCTGATCGCGGCCGCCTATGTCAAAGCCCGACAGATGCGTGTTCGGTGGGCCGACCAAACCGAACGGCAACTGCACCGTCGCAGGCGATGACGGTCTGCCGGTCCAATGCGTTGGTCCCTGGGCAAAAGACAAACACGACTACCTACGTCGCTACGTTGAGGCGACCAAAGCTGCGCGGTCAAAGTTTTTGACGCCATCAGGTGGCCGGCCAGCGGGAGGCGCCGCCTATGTGGAGCTCTTCGCCGGGCCTGGGCGCGCGCGCATTCGGACGTCGGGAGAACTCATTCCCGGTAGCCCCTTCATTGCGATCGAGCACGCTGGGGCGCCATTTTCCAGGATCGTACTCGCTGAAAGGGACAAGGCGAACGTCGCGGCGCTTTTGAAGCGAACAGACGCTCTCGATGGCCGAGTTCGGATCGTCTCAGGAGACTGCAATGAGCGCATTGATGAAATCGTCGCGCAGATTCCTGAACATGGCCTCAATATCGCGCTAGTCGATCCATACGGCTTGGGACCGCTTCGCTTTCAGACGCTACGCAAGCTCGCATCCATGAAGAGGATGGATCTTGTGATCCATTTCCCGACGATGGACATCAAGCGAAACCTTGGTCGGGCGGGAGGGTTCATCACGCGTTTCCTCGGCACTGAGAGGTGGCGGGATGTAGTGAAGAAGCCCGAAGACGTCGTGAAGTTGGTGGAGATCCTCAGAAGTCAGCTCGCCGCATTTGGCTACGAACAGGAAAAAGTACGAGATCTTCCCATCAAGCAGAGCACGAATGCGGTGATGTACCACCTGATCTATGCGACGAAGGATCGGCTCGGCAACAAGATCTGGGACACCATTGCCCGGACGACAGCCCAAGGCCAGCGTGGACTGTTCTGACGGATTCCCTGATCAGCGTTGACTGCTTTCTGACGACTGGCGGAACCGCGCAACTTGGGTCGCGGGTTTAGGCAATCCGCGCGCCGGCGAAGGGGGGCGAGAGTGGATGCGATCGAACCAGCGATCAGCCCGGGCGGGCGCGGTGCGGCGACGCGGCCGGAGCTGCCGGACGCAGACGCATCGCACGACCGCATCGTCGCCGAGCTCGCTGCGCAGCTGCGCGCGCGCGACGGCCAGCCGGCGCACATCGAGAAGGGCGGCGTGCATCACTTCGTGCCGCTGCCGGGCGACCGGCGCTTCGGCGGGCGCGCGGTGGACGTCTCGCGGCTGAATCGCATCCTGGCGATCGATCCGCAGCGGCGGCGCTGCGTGGCGGAGCCGGGGGTGACCTTCGGCGAGCTGGCGCGGGCGACGCTGCGGCACGGCTTGCTGCCGACCGTCGTGCCGGAGCTGGAGGGCATCACCGTCGGCGGCGCGGTGGCGGGCTGCTCGGTCGAGTCGATGTCGTGGCGTTACGGCGGCTTCCACGATTCGTGCGACGAGTACGAGCTGGTCAGCGGCAGCGGCGAGGTGCTGACCGTCTCGCCGGCGCGCGAGCCGCAGCTCTTCCACCGCCTGCACGGGTCCTACGGAACGCTGGCGATCCTCACCCGGCTCAGCTTCGGGCTGGTGCCCGCCGCGCCGTACGTGCGCATGGAGTATCGGCGCTTCTCGACCATCGAGGGGTTCGAGGCGGAGCTGCGGGCGCGCATCGCGGCCGGCGACTGTCCGTTCATCGACGGCATCGTGCACGCCCCGGATGAGCTGGTGCTGTGCCTCGGCAGCTTCGCCGATCAGGCGCCGTACGTCAGCGACTACCGCTGGCTCGACATCTACTACAAGAGCACGCGCACGCGCGGCGAGGACTACCTGCGCACGATCGACTACTGCTTCCGCTACGACACCGAGTGCCACTGGCTGACGCGCACCGTTCCGCCGCTGGAGTGGAAACCGGTGCGCTTCGCGGTCGGCAAGCTGTTCCTCGGCTCGACCAACCTGATCCGCTGGTCGCAGCGCCTCGCACCGCTGCTCGGGTTGAAGAAGCGGCCCGACGTGGTGGTCGACGTCTTCGTGCCGTCGCGCCGCCTGCGCGACTTCTTCGAGTGGTACCGCCACGGCCTCGCCTTCTATCCGTTGTGGCTGGTGCCCTATCGCATCCCGACGCCGTATCCGTGGATCGCGCCGTCGCACGCCGCCGGCTTCGCCGACGAGCTGTTCATCGACTGCGCGGTGTACGGCAAGCGCAACGGCGATCCCGCCGTCGACTGGTCGCAGGCGCTGGAGGAGAAGACCTACGAGCTCGGCGGCATCAAGACGTTGATCTCGCGCAACCACCACACGCCGGAGCGCTTCTGGCAGATCTACGACAAGCCCGGCTACGACGCCGCCAAGGCGCGCCTCGACCCGCACGGGCGGTTCCGCTCGCTGTACGAGAAGTTCCATCGCGGGGCTTAGCCCAAGCGCTCAGTTCGGGCCCCCATCGACGACCTTCCCCGGCTGACGCGGGGGAAGGAACAGAACCCGCAAGCCCGTGTGGCCCATAGCCTGTCTGGATCCGATTCCTTCGCCCGCAGCGCGGGGGTCAGGACGGGGGTCCGAAGTGATTTCATGGGCAAAGCCCCATCGCGGCTGACCGGCGCGCGGTTTGCCCGCCGCAGGCGCGCAGCTATGGAGGCCGGATGCGGGAGCGATGGCGGCGCTCGATCGCGGCGCGGGTGGGGGTGGCGGCGCTGCTGCTGGGGGCGGCGGCGGTCGGGCTGCTCACGCCCGGACCGCGCCAGGACGCGGTCGGCTGGACCGAGCTGATCGCGCCACTGCGCGTCGGCGAGGCGGTCACGCGCGGCTACGTCCTGCTGCCGCCGCGGCGCGGGACGAGCGGCGACATCGTCTGCGTCGCCCGCCGCCCGGCCGGCCCGCTCGGCCCGCCGGCGCACATCGAGCTGCACGTGCTCGACCGCGGCCGCTGGCCGGGCGTCCTGGAGACGCGCAGCTTCGGCGTCGCCTGGGAGCAGCCGCCGAACGCGGCCGACTTCCCGCAGGCCGATGCGGTCGCGGTCACCCAGGCGTTGGCCGATGCGATCGCGCGCAACGATCCGGGCGGTCTGCCGCCGGTCGGCGCGATCCGGCTGCCCGACGATGCCGCGCCGCCGCCGATCGTCGGGGTGCTCGAGCGACTGCGCGGCGCGCGCGCGGCGGCGGTCGGCGGTGCGGTCGCGCTGGCGCTGCTGCTGCTCGCCTCGCTTCCGTATGGTGCCGTTGCGGCGGGCGCGCTGCTCTTCGCCATCGGGCTGGGGCTGCGCGGCGCGGTGCTCGACCTGCCGTTCGTGCGCGATCAGGACGTGCAGCGACTGTTCACCGGCCACCTGCCGCTGTCCGAGATCGCCTTCGGCGGTGGGCTGCGCGACCGCCATCCGCCGCTCTACTTCTTCCTGCTGCACGCGGCCCAGGCGTTCGGTCAGTCGGAGGCGGTGGGACGCGCGCCGGCGGCGTTGGCCGGCGCCCTGGTCGGGCCGGCGCTGCTGCTGGCGACGCGCGCTGCCGGCCGCCGCGTCGGCGCGCTGGCGCTGCTGGCGGCGCTGGCGGCAACCGTCTCGCCGGCGCTGGTTGCCGGTGCGCGCGAGGTCAGCGAGATCCCGCTGTACGCTCTGCTGGCGCTCGCCGCTGCCGCGTCGCTGCTCGCCGCGCTGCGGGCGCCGCGCTGGCCGGCGCTGGCGGTTGTCGCCGCCGCGCACGCGCTGGCCTTCTGGACCTACTACCTGGCGCCGTTCCTGGTCGCCGCGCACGCCGCGGTGTTGGTCTGGCGGCGCGCGGCGCGCCGCGTCTGGCTGGCGTTCGTCGTCGGGGTGATCGCCGGATTGCCGGCGCTCGGGCTGGCGGCGCTCACTCTGGTACGCGACCGCGGCGCGCGCGACGTCGCGCGCGCCTATCCGTCGCTCGCCTGGGGCGAGCATACGCCGCTGGGGCTGCTGGTGGCGATGCTGCGCCTGAGCGTCGAGGCGCTGGGCTGGCCGGTGGCGCTGCTGACGTTCACCGCCGCCGTGGGCGGCCTGCTGCGCCGCGATGCGGCGGCGATCACCCCGGCGCTCGGGGCGGCCGCGACGCTTGCCGGCATCGCGCTGCTGGCGCCGGTGGCGCGCGTGCAGCCGTACTACATCGAAACCGTCCTGCCGCTCGCGCTGCTCGGGCTGGCGGTGTGGCCGGTGCCGACCGCGCCGTTCTGGCGCGCCGCGGCGGCGCTGGGGTTGGTCGCCGTCGCGGCGGCTTCGCTGGCGCCACGACTGGCGGATGCGCGGGCGCTCTACGCGCCCGATCCCGACGCCTGCATGCCGCGCTTCGCGGCCGAGATCGCCCGCCATCCGCAGACGCGCGTGCTGACCGTCGCCCACTACGACAAGGCGCTGCTCGCCTACTATCTCGCCCGCCGCGAGGGGCGCGCGCTCGACTGGTACCAGCTCGATCAGGCCGGCGGGCCGCGCATCGAGCCGCTGCTGCTCGTCCACGCGCTCGACGCCGGCTCCGAGGCGGCGGCGCTGCGGCGGCTCGACGAGGCGGTGGCGGACGGCGCGGTGCTGGTCGTCGACCGCGACGCCGTCAGCCTTCCCGCGCTGGCGCAGCGCCTGGCAGCCTGCGAGCGACTGGTCGAGGCGCCGACCGCGCGCCTGCTGCGCTGCACGCGCCAATCCTCCGGCGTTACGCCATAGGCGACAAGGGTCGGCGCGCTAGCCTCAAAGGAATTCACCACAGAGGCACAGAGGGGAAGCGGGCCGGGCACGATCAGGCGCGTGCTTCCCAACCCGCATTGCTGATGGCTGTGAAGGGGATGCCCGCGTGCGCAGCTGCGGCAGTCTCTGTGCTCTCTGGTGAGCTGGTTGTCTCGCCCCGGGCCTAGCGCCGGCGGGTCGCGTGGACCGACCGCGGGCGGCGCAGCGCGCGCATCTCGCCCAGGCTCGCGCGGGATCGCCCGGCATCCTGCCGCGCGCCGCCACGCTGGTGCGGCAGCGGGGGAATCGCTGTCCAGAACGTGCGGGCGGCATCAGGGGAAATCCGTACGGGAAACTTCCAGCTAGTCACGCCACGCGTGCGCCTGGCATCTGCGACGCACAACCGCAGCATTGGCCGCTCTCGAGAACGGGGGCTCCGGGGGAGGACGCATGGTCAAGGCTCAGTGGAGTCGTGTCGCCGCTGCCGCGCTGCTCGCGCTCGCGCTGGTTCCAGGCAAGAGCCGCGCGCTCGATCAGGGCATCACCGGCAAGAAGCTGCAGCTCAAGGGGGCGAAGTTCGTTCTGCTGTCGAAGGACGTCGGCATCACCCTGTCGGGCTCCGATCCCGTCGGCGGCGCCGACTCGTGGCTGAGCTTCGACGACGGCGGGACGCCGGTCGCGCACGCGCTGCCGGCGACGCACTGGAGCGCCAACGGCTCGGGCACCCGCCTGCGCTACAGGAACGCGCTGGCACCGGCGGGACCGTCGGTGGTCAAGCTGGTACGACTGAAGTCGGGGCTGCTCAAGCTCGTCGGCAAGGGGGCGGCGCTCCCGATTCCGAACGGGATGGCGACGATCAACGTCATCCTCACTCTCGACGGCGGGACGAATCGCTACTGCATGTCGTTCACCGGCACGGGCGACGGCCAGCGCTTCCTGGCGCGCGACGCCAGCGCTGGGAGTTGTCCGCTGCCGACGGCGACGCCGACCGACACGGCGACGGCGACCGCGACGCCGACCGCCACCGACACACCGACCGCAACCGACACACCGACCGCAACCGACACGCCGAGCGCGACGCCGACGCCCGACACGCAGGTGACCTTCGGCTTCACCGGCGCCGAGCAGACCTGGGTGGTGCCAGCCGGCGTGACCTCGATCGACGTGGACGTGCGCGGCGCGCAGGGCGGCGACGGCAACACGCCGGCCGACGCCGGCGGCCTCGGTGGGCGGGTGCTCGCCACCCTGGCCGTGACGCCGGGTGAGACGCTCTACATCTACGTCGGCGGGCAGGGCGGAGCCGCGCTGCCGATGACCAACACCGCCGGGCCCGGCGGCTTCAACGGCGGCGGTGCCGGCGGCATCGACGACGTGGACTTCAACGGTCCGGGCCCCGGCGGCGGCGGTGCGTCCGACATCCGTCAGGGCGGCAACCTGCTGAGCGATCGCGTCGTCGTCGCCGGCGGTGGCGGCGGCGCCGAGTGCTGTGGCGACGGCAACGGCGGCGCCGGCGGCGGGGTCAGCGGTGCGGCGGGCAGTG
>JANRJF010000052.1:0-4414 GCA_033764095.1 Deltaproteobacteria bacterium
CCGGCGGCGCCGTCGGGCCGCCCGGCTTGCCGGCGGCGATATGCGGATCGACGGCGGTGCAGCGGGCGATGATGTCGTTCTCGTGCGCCACCGCCGGGTCGCGCACCCAGGCCTCCCAGGTGCCGTCCCAGCGCGCGCCGATCTCGCCGTGCGCGCGCGCCAGCAGGTAGTACTGGTGGCCGGCGACGGCCTCGAAGGCGAGCACGCAGGTGCCGACGCCGACCTGGGCCGGCAGCGAGCGGATGCCGATGCTGCGCGCCGGCAGCTCGAACACCAGGGTGAGCTGGTGCGGACCGGGCGGCAGCTCCAACGTCTCGGCGTCGAAGGCGCCGCCGCGCCGCGGCTGTCCGTCGACGGCGCGCACGATGGTGCTGCCAACGTTGATCGTCGCCACCTCGCCGGCGCTGCGCGGCTCACCCTCGTACATCCGGGCGGTGCCGCAGCCGGCGGCGGCAAGCAGG
Organism: Deltaproteobacteria bacterium; assembly: GCA_033764095.1. Lineage (GTDB taxonomy): Bacteria > Desulfobacterota > Binatia > HRBIN30 > CADEER01 > JBDTMT01. The sequence continues at coordinate 462 of JANRJF010000052.1, forward strand.
ACCAGTGCGAGCCCGCGGTGGGCGATCGAGTAGGCGGTTCGCACAGCGCCGACCGTCTTATCGGCGCGCTCCAGCGCTCACAAGCTGGCGCGCCAGTGTCTCGAAACGGGCGAGTCGAAAACTTGGCGGCTTCCGGGATTCCGCATCTTTGGCAACGGACGATGCGGCCCGGCGCAAGGCTGAAAACGGGGATTCTCGCCGCGCACCCGCCTTACCGAAGCGCTGGCGCACTCGGCATGCATCTTGCCCTTAGGAAAGAACGATCATGTCGCGTGAGGTGGCACCAATGAACAACGAAAACGTCAGTAGCGAAGCGATGCCGACGGTCCCGGGCTCGACCGTTCATGCGGTGGACGACCACCTCGGTGGCGTGATCCGCTACCTGCGCCAGCAGCTGGGCATGACCCAGGAGGAGCTGGCGCAGGCGCTCGGCATCACCGTCGGTACGGTCAGCCGCTGGGAGAAGGGACGCTTCCGGCCGAGCCGGCTGGCGCGCGCGCTCATCCTCGATTTCGCCCGCGCCCACAACATCACGGTCAACCTGAAGACATCGGTCAGACACGCGTGAACGCCCGCGTCGCGTGCTCCCCCCCACGCGACGCACCCCCCTCAGGGCAGCCACGCGCCCCCCGGGAGCCGGCGGTGACCCCCCACCGCCGGCTCCTCATTTTTTCAGCCGTCAGCGCTCGGCCATCAGCTCTCAGTCGCAGGACCTCGCCGGTGCGGCGCTCGTCCGCGAGCAACTGCGCGGCGCGGTCATCGACCGAGTCCGATCGGCTGAGAGCGGACAGCTGATGGCTGACAGCTGTCCGCTGTCACTCCTTACACGTCAGGCCATCCAGCGCGGCGCCGGACAGCTTCGGCTTGCAGAAGGGCTTGCCGCGACTGGCGATCGGGTTGCCGGTGAGCAGTGCCTCGGCGCATTCGCCCGCCTTGGCCTGCGGGCTGGCGACGCCGGGCGCGGGTTGCGCGGCGAGCGCCAGGCTGACCTGGACGCGCGTCAGCGGCGGCACCGGATCGCGTTGCAGGCTGCCGTTCTTCATCTTCACCTTGAACTGCAGCCCGTGTTTGTTCGACAGCCGCTGGTCGCGGATCTGCACGCTGGTGATGCCGCGCGCCGAGCCGGCGGCGCAGCTCGGCGGCAGCGTGCCCGACTTGTTGCGATAGACCCAGATCTTCTTGAAGCCGACGCCGACCGTCGTCCAGCCGTCGCCGGCCGCGCAGCCGGCTCCGCCGGGCAGGCTGACGTCGAAGAACGCGCCGGCCGCGTCGGCGGCGTAGAGGTGGATGCCGTTCGCGGTTGGGTCGATCGGAATCGAGGCCGGGGCGCTGTTGAACACGCCCTTGAGCAGCAGGCGCTGCTCGCCGTCACTCGCCACCAGTTTGCCGAGGCCGAAGGTGAAGGCGCGCGGATGCTGGTTGGGCGGGGTGACCGGGAATGGCGTCCAGTCGAGCGTCGTGCAGGGGTCGAGCTCGTCCGGCGTGCCGTCACCGTCGGTGTCGGCGCAGCCGGAGCCGCCGATGCTGTGCTGGCAGCCGTTGCTCGGATTGCACGAGTCGATGGTGCAGGCGTTGTGGTCGTCGCAGTCCAGGGTGGGGCCGGGGACGCAACTGCCGCCGCTGCACACGTCGCCGTTGGTGCAGGCGGTGCCGTCGCTGCACGGCAGCGTGTTGTTCGGGTTGCTGCACACGCCCAGGGTGCAGACGTCGTTGGTGCACGGGTTGCCGTCGCTGCAGTTGAGCGGTGTGCCGACGCAGTTGCCGCCCGAGCAGCTGTCGCCGGTGGTGCACAGGTTGCCGTCGTTGCACGCGCCGACCACGTTGGTGTGCGTGCAGCCGCTCGCCGGCGCGCAGCTGTCGGCGGTGCACACCTTGCCGTCGTCGCAGTTCGGCGGCGCGCCGCCGACGCACAGCGTGCCGACGCAGGTGTCGCCGGTGGTGCAGGCGTTGCCGTCGTTGCAGGAGCCGACCACCGGCGCGTACAGGCAGGTGAGGCCATCGACCGCGCAGGTGTCGCTGGTGCACGTGTTGTTGTCGTTGCAGTCGGCGTTGGTGTCGCAGGCGCGGCACGGCAGCAGCGTCGCATTGGGGATCAGCGTCGCCGCCGGCGAGAACGAGGCGCCGGCGATGTCCGGCGGCGCCGCGCGCGGGCCGAACTCGATGTCGTTGCCGCCGCTGCCGGCCTGGAAGACGCCGCGCAGCGTGACCTTGTCGTTGCCCTGCACGGTGATGCCGCCGAGGTCGCCGAGCGACTTGATCAGCGCGGTGGACTTCACGTCCACCTTGCAGCCGCCGAGGGTGACGTCGCCGCCGCCCATCGGCGCGTTGGGGCCGCCGCTGGCGTCGATGTCGCCGGAGACGGTCAGGGTCCCCTGCGCGTCGAACTCGACCAGCGCCGAGCCGGGGCTGATCGAGGAGCGCCCGTAGGCGTTGATCTGGCCCTGGATGTCGATGTCCTTGTCGCTGAGGAACAGCACGTCGCCGGCGCCGCTGTCGCCGCCGTCGATCTGCACCGTGCCGACGACGCGAATCAGCGTGCGCGCCGAGACGTCGAGGTCGCCGCCGTCGCTCTCCGTGCCGGTGCCGCTCATCTGCAGCAGGCCGTTGAGGAAGACGTTCTCGCCGTCGAGCGACAGGAAGCCGCCCGAGCAGTCGAGGCCGCGGCCGCGGATGTCCATCTCGCCGTTGATGGTCAGGTTGCCGAGCGCGTTGATGTCGATGTCGGCGCCATCGCCGCAGTTCTCGCCGTTGTCGGCGCCGCGGCCGCGCACCCGGCCGCTCAGCGTGACGCTGCCGTTGGCCTCGATCACCGCGAAGCCGGCGTCGCCGGCGTCGCCGTTGGCCGACAGGTCCACCTCGCCGAGGGTGACGTTGGCCTGGCCGAAGACGTCGAGCTCGCCGCCGCCCACCTCGCCGCCGGTGAGGTCGAGGAGGTTGGTGAAGGTGATGTTGCCGGTGGCGCCGATGTCGAGCAGCCCGCCGCCGCCCTGCGTGCCGCCCGGCGCGCTGATCTGCCCGCTGTAGTTGATGGTGCTGCCGCTGCGCATGACCAGGGTGCCGCCGCTGGCGATCAGGCCGTCGCCGGACAGGTTGATGCGCCCGCTGCCGGAGATCGAGCCGTTGGTCGTGGTCAGGGTCAGCACGCCGGCGTCCTGGCCGGTCAACCGCACCGCGCCGATCGACGCGGTGCCGTTGATCTGGATGTCGTTGAGCGCCTCGATGGTCGCCGAGCCGCCCGGACCGCTGGCGTTGGTCCCCTTGATCTGCCCGTCGCTGCCGCTGATCTGGAAGGTGCCGCACTTGAGCGTGAAGGAGCCGATGGCGCCGTTCGGCAAGGCGGCGATGGTGAGCTGCTTCTGCAGGATCACCGTGCGGGTGCCGAAGTCGAGCACCGCGCCGGCGTCGACCACCTTGTCGGCGGAGATGACGCACGGGTTCCCGGTGCAGAAATCGTTCGGGTTGCTCAGGCCCGCCGCCACCCCGGCAGACGCCACCAGCACCGCGAATCCCATCGCGCTGCGCCGCACCCACTCGCCACGACCGGCCATCGACGTCGCCTCCCCGGCGCGCATTCCGCGCGCCGCCCCCTGAAACGCAGCTCTCAGCAGTCAGCTCTCAGCCGTCAGCTCTCAGCCGTCAGCTCTCAGCGCTCAGCATCAGCGCCCCGCCCAGACCCGCCCGCATCGTTCGGCCCTCGTAGCAGGGCCACTCCGCGATCTCTAGGAAGAAAATGTCGGACGCAATTGCTGCCGCGGAGATGGCTGTCCAGATCCAGCTGTCAGCAGTCAGCTGTCGGCCAGCAGACAGAACTGAATAGCTGACGGCTGATAGCTGATGGCCGACAGCTGCTTCTCCGGGGTGACCGCCCTCAGGGGCAGCTGAGGGCGGTCGTTCGCTCCGGGGGGTACGCCCGTGAGGGCGCCGGATGTGTCAAACGCACCCTATCGAACCGG
>JANRJF010000053.1:0-13943 GCA_033764095.1 Deltaproteobacteria bacterium
GGCGGGCCGCGCGGCGGCGGACCGCGCTCGGCGGGCCCACGCGGCTCCGCGCCGCGACCGCGCCGGCCCTCGTAGGCTGCGTCGCCGCGCGCTCGTCCGTCCCCCGCCGGGGTTGGGGGAAGGACCGTTCAGCTGGGACTAGAAGATCGCGCCGAGCAGCGCCCCCAGGACGAGGATCACGTTGGGGATGAACGTGAGGCCGAAGCCGAGCGAGCGGCTGGCGGGATCGGCGACGTAGCTGCGCGCGTAGAGGGCGCGGCCGACGACGAACACCAGGCCGAGCCAGCCGGCGCCGCGCGGTCCGACGAAGCGGGCGAAGAGGAACAGCGCCGGGATGAACACGATGAGCTGCTCCAGCGTGTTCATCTGCACGCGGTACCAGCGCTCGAAGATGGGATGGCCGGTGGTGGCAGGGGCCTGCACGTCGTAGCGGCCGCGCGCCTGTCCGCACAGCAGACTGATGACCATGTACTCGAGCAGCGCGAGCAGGGCGACGATGGCGGGAAAGGTCATGCGATCCTCCGTTGGTGGGTGTCGTTCGGTGTAGCATTGCCGCCACGCGCGTCCCAACCGCGTGCGCCGCAAAGATGGGTGGGCGCAGCCCGGCGCGAGTGTTAAGAGGCGGTATGTCCGAGATGCGGGCGGTGCTGGCCGCCAACCAGGCGTTCTACGACGCCTTCGCGGCGCGCGACGTCGCGGCGATGGACGCGCTCTGGGCGCGGCGCGCGCCGGTCACCTGCGTGCATCCCGGCTGGCAGGCGCTGCGCGGCCGCGACGCGGTGCTGGCCAGTTGGCTCGGCATCCTGCAGGGGCCGAATCCGCCCGACATCACCTGCGCCGACGCCACCGCGCACCTGCTCGGCGACGCCGCCTTCGTCATCTGCACCGAGCGCCTGCCCGGCGTCGAGCTGGTCGCCACCAACGTCTTCGTGCGCGAGGACGACGCCTGGCGCCTGGTGCAGCACCACGCCAGCGGCGTCGCCCGCCCGGTCGCCGAGGTCGAAGCCGACGACGAGGACAGCGGCGGCCTGCTGCATTGAGAAGCGCCTATGGCCTATCGTCGAAAGGTCGGCTGTGCCCTCGTCTTGGTTTTCCGACGATAGGCCATAGGCGATAAGCCATACGCGCGGGGTGCACCTTCAGTGCACCCCGCACTCCGACTAGCGCTCGATCGGCAGGCCGCGCTCGGTCCACTCGCGCCAGCCGCCGTCCATCGAGATGACGTTGGTGTAGCCCATCTTCTGCAGGTTGTCGGCGGCGAGGGCGGAGCGGAAGCCGCCGCCGCAGTAGAGCACCAGCGGCGTGTCGTGATCGGGCACCGCGGTCTCGATGTCGCGCTCGATGATGCCCTTCGAGAGATGGCGGGCCTGCGGCAGATGGCCGCGCGCCCACTCGCTGTCCTCGCGTACGTCGATCAGCAGGAAGACGTCGCCGCGCTGTTGACGCGCGCGCACGTCGTCCACCGTGCACTCGCGCACCCGCGTCTTGGCGTCGCCGACGATCTTCAGGAACCCCGGTGCGTGCTTCATGCTCGTCTCCCGGTCGTGGTTGCTGCAGGGCCTTCAGCCGCACTGCGCGCGTTGGCGCAGGTAGTGGTCGGCGAGCACCAGCAGCGCCATCGCCTCGACCATCGGCACGGCGCGCGGCAGCACGCAGGGATCGTGGCGCCCCTTCGCCTCCAGCGTCACCGCCTGGCCGCTGCGGTCGACGGTCTGCTGCGCCTGACGAATCGTCGCGGTCGGCTTGAAGGCGACGCGGAAGACGATGTCCTCGCCGTTGCTGATGCCGCCCTGCACGCCGCCGGAGCGGTTGGTGACGGTGCGGACGCGGCCGGCCTCGGTGGTGAACGGGTCGTTGTGCTCGATGCCGGTCAGCCTGACGCCGTCGAAGCCGCTGCCGATCTCGAAGCCCTTCGACGCCGGCAGCGACATCACCGCGCGCGCCAGGTCGGCTTCCAGCTTGTCGAACACCGGCTCGCCGAGCCCGGCGGGCACGCGGCGGCAGACGCACTCGACCACGCCGCCGAGCGAGTCGCCGGCGCGCCGCGCCTCGTCGATGCGCGCGATCATGCGCTCGGCGGCGGCGCCGTCCGGGCAGCGCACGATGTTGCTCTCGACCGCCGCCGCCGTCACGGCGTTCGGGTCGACTGTCGCCGCGATCTGCCAGACCTGCGTCACGTAGGCGACCACCTCGACGTTGGCCGCCTGCGCCAGCAGCTTGCGCGCGACGGCGCCGGCGGCGACGCGACCGATCGTCTCGCGCGCCGAGGCGCGCCCGCCGCCCTGCCAGTTGCGGATGCCGTACTTGGCTTCGTAGGTGTAGTCGGCGTGCGAGGGCCGATAGGTGTCCTTGAAGTCCTCGTAGGCGCTCGAACGCGCGTCGGTGTTGCGCACCAGGATGGCGAGCGGCGTGCCGAGCGTCCGTCCCTCGAACAGGCCGGAGAGGATCTCGGCGCGATCGGGCTCGTCGCGCGGCGTGGTGATCTTGCTCTGCCCCGGTCGGCGCCGGTCGAGATCGCGCTGGATCTCCTCCACCGTCAGCGGCAGCCGCGGCGGACAGCCGTCCACCACCACTCCGACCCCGCCGCCGTGCGACTCGCCGAAGGTGCTGAGGCGGAAGAGATGTCCGAAGGAGGACGCCATCGGGCCGTAAAGTAGGCTGGATCCCCCCCTTTGAAAAAGGGGGGCAGGGGGGATTTTGCAAACAAGCCTGACGAGGGAGAGAGGTTGCGAAGGGAGGTCAGTCAGGAACTCCCCTCGCGCCCCGCTGCAGAAAAATCCCCCTGGCCCCCTTATTAAAGGGGGGATCCGGAAGCTTTCAAAGGGTTACTACGGCAGCTCGTAGCCCGACACGAACGTCCACACCCGCTGCGTCGCCTGCGGCGGCCAGCGGTGCGGGTAGGCCTCTTCACAATAGACGACGGCGGTGTGGTCGCGGCACTGCCAGCGCTCGCAGGTGGGGCCGTCGCGGCGCGTCGGCTCGCCGCTGCAGCCGTCGATCTTGCGCCAGGCGTCGCGCGCGGCGCGCGCGGTCGCCGGCGGCAGCAGGTCGTCCTCGCTACCGTGCTGGATGAGGATCGGCACCGGGCGCGCTGGCGCGCAGGCGAAGCGCAGCTCGCCGCCGCTCACCGGCGCCACCGCGGCGATGCGCTCGGGCATGGCGCAGGCGAGTACCTGACTGAAGAAGGCGCCGTTCGAGAAGCCGGTGGAGTAGATGCGGCGGCGATCGATGCAGTAGCGGCGTTCGAGGTCGTCGAGCAGCGCGCGCACGAAGGCGATGTCGCGGTTGCCGTCGAGCCCATCCATCTGCCAACCGGCGGCGGTCATCGGTTGGCCGCGCAGGGTCAGCGTCACCGGCAGGCCGGTCGGGTAGACCGTGATGAAGCCGGCCGTCTCGGCCAGCGACTTGAACCCCGACACCGCCCACACGCCCGCGCCGCTGTGGCCGAAGCCGTGGAAGTCGAGCAGCAGCGGCGCCGGCGTCTGTGCGCGGACGGCGTCGGGCACGTCGAGGATGAACTGGCGCTCGACGCCGTCGATGTTCAGCGTGCGCTCGAGCCGCCGGCCGTGCTCGATCGCGGTGGCCCTGCACCCCTCCGAGGGCAGCGGCGCCGCGGTGGCGCTGGTGGCAGCGATCAGAATCAGGGCGGCGACGAGTACGTGCATGCGCCGCAGATACCACGGCATCGGCGGTGCTGCGCACCGCCGGCCCACACGGGAAATCGACCTGTGGAACCGCCGCCTCGATGCCGCCAGGCCTCCTTCCCCCGCGCAGCGGGGGAAGGCCGGGATAGGGGTCAGCGCACCGGGCTGAAGCGCACCGCGCCGCCGGCGTCGCGCCAGACGTACACGCGCGCGGCGGGAACGTCGCTGCTCATGGCGTGCAGCATCGACGCCGCCAGCGGGGCGGCGCAGAGCATGGCGACGATCAGGGCGCGGCGCAGGCGGCGCGACCGGGACGACGCGGCATCGGGCGACGTGTGTGATGCCATGAGCAGGCTCCTCTCGGCTGAGGCACGCATCGCAACCCAAGATGCGTACCAGGCAGGCTGCGGCGACCCGCCAGTCCCAGTCACGGCGGCTGCGCCGGCGCCGACGGCAGGCGTATGACGAGCGTCAACAAAGCGCGCCGCGAGGCTTTCGCCGGTCGCGAAACGGAGTAGAACGGACAGCGGAAATGCGGCCGGTCGCGCGTTGACAGCCCGCGCGAGCGCCCGCTATGGCGACGCAACGCAACCAACAGAGGGAGGTCGTATGAAGAGGACACTCGTGTTGACGGTGCTGGGGGTGCTGGTGAGCGGCGGTGTCGCGCTCGCGCAGGATCCCGATGTCGGCTGCGGCTGGGGCACCAAGGCATTCAAGGGGCAGACCGGCGTGGCGCCGAAGGTGCTGGCGGCGACGACCAACGGCTGCTTCGGCAACCAGACGTTCGGCATCAGCTCCGGCACCGCCGGCTGCAAGCGCAGCGGCGCGATCCAGGCCGACGCCCGCCTGAACATGTTTGCCGGCTCGAACATCGACAAGCTGGCCAACGACATGGCGCAGGGCCAGGGCGAGTCGCTGGCGACGCTGGCGACGCTGCTCGGCGTCAGCGAATCGGACAAGCCGGCCTTCTACTCGCTGGCCAAGCAGAACTTCGGCGCGCTGTTCCCGACCGAGCAGGTCACCGCCGGTGAGCTCCTCGGGTCGCTGTCGACGCTGATGTCGGCCGACCAGCAGCTCGCCAAGTACGTGTCGTAAGACGCCACGACCGCGGGCGCGAGCCGACCATCGTGCTCCGCGCCCGCGGTCAGCGCGCCCTTCGCGCGCACCTCGGCGGCCTCTGCGCCGCCGCCCTGCTCGTCGCTGTTGCCGCGCGCGCTGACGACGACCGCGCCGCCTATCTGGCGCAGTTGACCGCCGCCGCCGACGCGGCTGATCTCGCCGCGGCGCCCGAGTGGATCGCGCTGCTGCACTACGAGCCGCTGCACCTCGGCCGCGGCGTGCGCAGCACCGCCGACACCGACTGGTTCTTCCAGGCGCCGGACGGCCGCACCGATCCGCGCGCCGAGCTGCACGCGACGCTGGCCAGGTTCTTCGATCCCGACGCGACGCTGCGCGACGGCGAGCCGATCCAGTGCGCGCTGCGGGCGCGCTACCAGTGGCTGGTCGAGCGCCTGGCGATCGACCCGGCGCGCCTGCCGCCGCAGCAGTGCGAGGCGTACGACGCCTGGCGCGAGGCGCTCGATGCCGACGGCGTGACGCTGATCTTCCCGGAAGCGTACATGAACAACCCGTCGTCGCTGTTCGGCCATACGCTGCTGCGTCTCGACGCCGGCCCCAGCGCCGGCGGCAGCGACCTGCTCGCCTACGGCGTCAACTTCTCCGCCGACACCGGCGCCGACGGCGGCGTGCCGTTCGCTTTCAAGGGGATCGTCGGCCTGTATCCCGGGCGCTTCAACGTCGAGCCCTACTACGATGTGCTGACCCGCTACGGCGACACCGAGGCGCGCGACATCTGGGAGTATCCGCTGCTCTTCGCGCCGGCCGAGCAGGACATGCTGATCGCGCATCTCTGGGAGCTGCGCGGCGTCGAGTTCGACTACTACTTCTTCGACGAGAACTGCTCCTACCAGATCCTCGCGCTGCTCGACGTGGCGCGGCCGTCGCTGCAGCTGACGCGACAGTTTCCCGCCTGGGTGATCCCGGCCGACACGGTGCGCGCGATCAGCGACGTGCCCGGCCTGATCGGCACGCCGCGCTACCGCCCGTCACTGTCGACGACGCTGCGCCACGACGCGCGCGAGCTGCCGTCCGGCGCAACGGATCTGGTCAGCCAGGTCGCCGACGGGACCCGTGCGGCCGACGACGCGACGCTGGCCGAGCTGCCGGCGCGCGAGCGCGCCGCGGTGCTCGGCGACGCGTACGAGTTGTTCCGCGTCCGCTACGCCAACAAGCGCCTGCTGACGCCGGAGGAGCAGAAGCGTGCCCGCGCCATCCTGCTGGCGCGCAGCCAGGTGCCGGTCGAGGGTGACCCGTTGCCGCCGGTGCCAGTGCCGGCGGTGCGCCCCGACCAGGGCCATCGCAGCAACCGCGCCTCGCTCGGTACCGGCGTGCGCGACAACCAGTACTACCTGGAGGCGAGCATCCGGCCGGCGTACCACGACCTGCTCGATCCGCTCGGCGGCTACACCGCCGGCGCGGAAATCGACTTCATGGAGCTGGTGTTTCGCTACTACACCAAGCACGAGGAGGCGCGCGTCCATCGCTTCACGCTGGTCGACATCGTCTCGCTGACGCCGTGGGACGCGTTCTTCCATCCGATCTCGTGGACCGTCGGCACCGGCCTGGAGAACCGCCTGCTGCCCAACGGCCACGACGACCTGGAGAACGAGTACGTCTGGCACAACCATCTCGGCGGCGGCCTGGCGGTCGCGCCGTGGCAGGGAGCGATCGCCTATGGCCTGGCGCAGGCGATCGTCGACTGGAGCCCCGAGCTGAACGACAACTTCGCGGTCGGCCCGCAGGGCCGTGTCGGCCTGTTCGCCGGTCCGCCCGACGATCGCTGGCGCGCCGAGCTCTACGGCGCGGTCACCGGCTACGTGCTCGGCGACCAGAGCCAGTGGTACCAGGGCGGCCTCGACCTGCGCATCACGCTGACACCGCAGATGGACCTGCGCGGCGGCATCAACGGCAACTGCGACTTCGACCAGGACTGGATCGAGGGCGGGATCAGCTGGGACGTGTTCTTCTGATCAGGCTGTTAGGCTGCTAGGCGGTTACGCTGTTAGGGGTTCGCCCGACGGTTCTGAGACCTTCTCTTCCCCTAACAGCGTAACCCCCTAACCCCCTAACAGCCTGCTCACGGCTTGAAGCGGATCAGCAGATCGAGCAGCCGCCGCGTGCCCTTGGTGTAGGGCGGGTAGAACAGGTGGAGCAGCGACAGGCGCGGGTTCTTGAACACCGGGCGCAGCTTGGAGAACTCCAGGAAGCCCTCGTAGCCGTGGTAGTGGCCGATGCCGCTGGCGCCGATGCCGCCGAACGGCTGGTCGTGCTGGGCGACGTGCAGCATGCAGTTGTTGACGGTGACGCCGCCGGAGATGGTCGAGTACACCAGCTTGTCCTGCGTCGCCTGGTCGTTGGTGAAGACGTAGAATCCGAGCGGGCGGTCGCGGCCGTTGACGAAGGCGATCACCTCGTCGAGGTCGCGGTAGGTCTTCACCGGCAGCAGCGGGCCGAAGATCTCCTCCTGCATGATGGTCATATTGTCGGTGGCGCCGAGCACCAGGTGCGGTGGGATCTTGCGTAGCGCGTCGTTAAACGACATCCCCGGCACCAGCGGCACCACCTCGCCGCCCTTGCGCTGCGCGTCGTCGAGCGTCGCGCGCAGGCGCTTGTACGACTTCTCGTCGATGACCGAGGTGTAGCTCTGCTGATTGGTGTCCGGATAGCGCGCCGGCATGATGCGCTTGGCGGCGGCGACGAAGGCGTCGCGCTTGGCTTCCGGCACGAACAGGTAGTCGGGCGCCAGGCAGGTCTGCCCGGCATTGAGGAACTTGGCGTAGAGGATGCGCGAGGCGGCCTCCTCGACGTCGAAGTCGTCGCACAGGATGGTCGGCGACTTGCCGCCGAGCTCCAGCGTCACCGGCGTCAGGTTCTCCGCCGCCGAGCGCATCACCGTGCGGCCGGCGTCGGCCGAGCCGGTGAAGATGATGTGGTCGTACGGCAGCGTCGAGAAGTCCTGCGCGCGCACGCCGGGCAGGATGGCCAGCGTGTCCTCGGGGAAGACGGCGGCGCATTTCTCCGCCAGCAGGCGGCAGAGATGCTGTGAGTTGCTCGCCATCTTCACCATGGCGCGGTTGCCGGCGGCGAGGATGCTGGTCAGCGGGCCGATGGTGAGGAAGAGCGGGTAGTTCCACGGCGAGACGACGCCGACCACGCCCTTCGGCATCGGCACCAGGCGGTTGGAGCCAGTGGCGAAGAGGATCGAGACGTGGCGGCGCTGCGCGCGCATCCACTTCCTGAGCTTCTTGCGCGCGTCGCGCAGGCCGTCGACGCTGGTGAACAGCTCGGCCATCAGCGTCTCTTCCGCGGCGCGGTGGCCGAAGTCGGCGTTGATGGCGTCGGCGATGGCGTCGCGGTGGTCGACCAGGATGCGCTCCAGCTTGCGCAGGTTGTCGCGCCGCTCCTCCAGGCTCGGATAGGGCTTCCGCAGATACGCCTGGCGCTGCAGGTTGAAGACCCGCTGCGCCTCGTTCTCCTCGACGTCGATGCGACGAAGTTGTGCCGTCTGTGCCATCTGGAAACCCCCTTGATGTGGTGGAACGGCGGCAGTCTCGCGCGCCGCGATGGGCGGACGCAAGAGCCGTCGGCGGTAATCCGCTGGGGGTGGCGCGCGACAGCGGCAGGGCCCCCGCCGGGTGACGCGACGTAGGCGGCGCGGCGCGGCCGACGGCTGGCGCGGCGACCGCGGCGCCGCCAAAGCGCCAGGCGAGCAGCAGGTCGGCGGCGACGCCGGGCCAGATGGCGAGGTCGCCGAGGAAGGCGGCGAAGCACATGCCGCTGACGGCCACGGCGCGGGCATACCAGCGCAGCCGGGCGCCGTCGTCGGGTGCCCGCAGCAGGGCGAAGCCGAGCGCGATCAGCACCGTGCCGAGCGCGAAGTAGTAGACGTACTGGTAGCCGACCAGCACCGAGTAGGGCCCGAACAGCGGCACCACGCCGGTGCCGAGGCGATCCGAACCGGTCGCCAACGCAATCGTGCGGATCAGGGCGTCGACCAGAATCAGGCCGGTGGCGATGGTCAGGTAGCGGTCGGCCCCGTCGTAGCCGCGCGTCTCGGTCAACCACTCGGAGAGGCGCCAGTAGATGACGATGGCCGAGGCGCCGGAGGCGACCATCAGGAGCCAGGTCAGCAGCGGCCCGAGCGGCACGTTGGCCTGCTCGCTCCAGGCGCCGTGCAGCCAGAGCAGCGCGTGCACCAGCGCGGCGGCGGCCAGGCCGGGGGGCCGCGGCTCCGGCGTCGGGCCGGGGGCTGACGGCGCGTCGACCCTCATGCGAGCTCCGCCACGCTGCGCTGCAGCGCCGCGATGTCGTCCGCGGCGGCGGTGAGATCGGCCAGGCAGGCGCGGGCCGCCGCGTGAGCGGGCGCGTCGAGCGCCTGGTGCTGCACCAGGACGCGGACGGCGGCGTGGGTCATGAACGCGTCCGCGGTGCACAGCGTCTGGCGCCCGCCGGCGAGGTGGTCGATCGCGTCGTAGTACGCGCGCCGCCGCCGTTCCGCGTCCTCGGCCGTGGCGGGCGCGCGCCGCGCGGCGGCGCAGTCGTGCAGGCGCAGCAGCAGCGTCGGGGCGCTCAGGCGCGCCTCGGCCTCCGACAGCGGCGCAATCAAACGGATGGCGCTGCCGACCAGGTCGCGCAGCGTCTCGCGCCAGCGCGCGTCGACGTGCGCGTCGAGCTGCGCGAGCCGTTCGGCGAGGCGCAGCCCGAGCGCGTGCCAGCTCGCCGGACACCCGGTGGTGATGACCGCTTCCGCCGGTGATGCGTCCTGCGGAGCGAGCGCGGCCAGCGGCCAGGCGGGGAGCACGGCCTCGCGGCGAATGTTGCGCACGCAGATCCACAACAGCACCGCCGGGGCGATGAACTGCATCGCCTGCATCCCGTCGACCTGATCGAAGTAGTACCAGCCGTAGTAGTCCCAGCGCGTCTGCGCGAGCTCGACCATGCCGCGCGCGATGACGCACGCCGCCGCGATCGGCACCGCGCCGCGCAGCTCGGCCCACGGCGAGCGCGGCCGCACGTCGAGCGCCAGCGCACCGGCGGCGGCGCCGCGCTCGACGACCTCGGCGGCGCCGTCGTCGACGCCACCGAGCAACAGCCGCCGGCCGCGCAACGCGATGCGCCGGCCGAACAGTTCCTCGCCGTAGTCGGTGCAACGCGCGACGTCGGTCTCCGGCAGCCGCCACACGTTGCGGTCGCCCGGCGTCAGCATGCGCCGCGCGTCCCAGCCGCACACCACGCACGCACTCTGCGCGCGCAACGTCTGCTCGCCGCAGTGCGGGCAGCGGCGGCGCGGCAGTGCCGGCAGCGCCGCCGCGACGACGCGCCGCTGGGTGAGATCCTCCAATGCTGCGGCGGCGGTCTGGTAGCGCGCCTCGACGTGCGGGGCGAGCATCCGCTCGACCCATTGCAGGAGCCAGGCGGGCAGCCCGCGGCGGCGCGCTGCGAGCTCGGCGGAACGCGGGGGCAGCGCGGCGCGGTCGATGTCGCTCGGCGGCTGCCCGGCGAGCAGCTCGAAGGCGAGGACGCCGACCGCGAACAGGTCGCCGCGCGCCTCGGCCAGGCCGCCGGCGCGCTGTTCCGGCGGCAGGTAGTGCGGCGCGTCGAGCGGCGCCACCGCGACCCGCGCCGGATCGCCGCGCCCGGTCAGGTGCGCGATGCCCACGTCGAGCAGCACCGGCGCGCCGTCGGCGCCGACCAGGACGTTGTTCGGCTTGAGGTCGCGGTGCAGCAGCCCGTGCGCGTGGCCGGCGGCGAGCGCGGCGAGCAACTGGCGCAGCAGGGCGACCGCAACGGCCGGCTCGATGGGATGGTGCCGATCGACGAATCGGTGCAGCGGCTCGCCCGCGATCAGCGGCATGACCAGGCAGGGAGGCCCGTCGTGCTGAACGACATACTCGCTTGCCGGGATCGCCGGGTGGGCGAGCGCTCGCACCCGCTCGAGGTCGCGCTGCAGGCGCTCGACCGCGACCGGATCGTCGACGAGCTCGGCGGAAAGAAGCTTGAGCGCGACAGCCCGATCGGTGGCGCTGTCAACGGCGCGATACACCTGTCCGGCCGGGCCGGACCCGATCAATTCGACGGTGCGGTAGCGATCGTCGGCCAACGGTATCGCGCTCCGCGCGCGATGATGGCAGCCGCAGTGCGGCTGTGCAGCTTCGATCTGCCCACGGCAACAGATTCCGCTTGCCGGCGCGGCGGGCCCGACTAGCCTGGCGCTGCTGCGATGCGACGCTTCGGCCTACTGCTCGCCTGCCTGCTGCTGGCCCTGCCGGGGTGCCTGCGGCGCACCGGTCCGGACCCGGTCGAGATGGCGCATCTCATCCGCGAGCTCGACTCCCCGGACTGGCGCGTCTCCACCCGCGCCGCGGAGCGGCTGATGCTGATGGGGCCGGCGGCAGAACCGGCGGTGCCGGCGCTGATCCGCCAGCTCGGACCCGGTGGCCCTCGGCAGATGCAGAACCTGGCTGCGGCCAACGCCCTGGCACGCATCGGACCGCGCGCCGCGCTGCCGGCGCTGGCCGAGGCGATCGGCGGCAAGGATCCCGACATTGCCTACGGCGCCATCTGGACGCTGGGTATGTACGGGCGCGCGGCGCGCGCCGCACGCCCCGCCATCCTCACCGCGTTGGAAGATCCTCGGCTGCAATCCGTCGCCGACCGGGTGCTGCGCGTCATCGACGGGGAGAAATGAGGCCGCGACATCGGGATGACGGAAGGGCGATGATGCGCGGTGCCGCACTGGGTGCGCTTGCGCTGCTCGCCGCGCTGTCGAGCGCCTGCAGTCAGCCGAGCTACTTCCCGATGCAGCAGGGGCTCACCTGGGAGTACGGGGTGAGCTTCCAACGCACCGACAGCGACGGCAACAACCTCGCCGCGCTGATGTACCGCACCAGCACCCTGCGTATCCTGCCCGAGCGCCAGCTGCAGGGTCGGCAGGTGACGCCAATCAGCATGGCGCTCGGCGCCCGGTACTCTGTCGCTTACCAGGTCGAGGATGCGAGCGGCGTGCATACCGTCGCCGTACAGTCGCCCGGCGAGGACACGCCGCACCCGACGCCGGGGCGCATCGTCGTGCGCTATCCACTGGTGGTGGGTGGCGCCTGGGACGATTTCGCCGAGTCGATGTTTCTCGAGGGTGGCACGGCCGAGTTGCCGGGCGAGACGCGCATCACCGCGCTCGACATGACCACCACGGTGCCGGCCGGGACCTATCGGCATTGCCTGGAGCTGCAGTTCAGCGGCCGCGGCGAGGTGCAACGCCCGCTGCGCAGCGACCTGACGCCGATGCGCATCGACGCGACGTTCTGGTATGCGCCGGGCGTCGGCCTGGTGAAGTACGTGCAGCGCGACCGCAGCCCCGACGGCAGCGGCCTGTTCACCGCCGAGCTGACCGCCTTCCGCCGCGAGTGAACTGGCGGGACGCGCCGCGGCGGTGCTGCGCACCGCCGGCCGACACGAGGTCGGCCGGCTACCCGGATCGTGTGGGAGCGCGCACCGGCTCCTGCATCGACACCGCTGCGCAACCCGCACGTCCCAGGTAGCCGGCCGACCTCGCGTCGGCCGGGCGCCGCCGTGCGGCACCCGAATCACCGCACAGCCGCGTCGTCACTCCGGCAGACGCGCCCCGGCGGCACGCGCCTGCGCCACCACCGGGTTCACGTAGTCCGGCGCCAGCGCCTTGCTCGGATGGCTGGCGGTGAGCTGGCCCATGAACGGCGGGTGGATCGAATAGCCGAGCAGCTCCTGCAGGCGCGGCGGCATCTGGCGCGCGACCTCGACCGGCACGGCAAGGGTGAAGTTCTCCTGCTGTCGGGCCCACGGTTGGCAGTACTGGTTGGAGAAGGCGCAGCGCGGCCGCGCGCTGCGGTTCGGTCCGCCGCGGTGCAACACGGTGCCGGCGAAGACCAGGCAGGCGCCGGCCGGCATGACCACCGGTCGCGCCTGGCGCGCCAGCGCCGCCTCCGCCGCCTCGACCGTGGCGCCGCTGGCGAAGACGTCGAACGGCCGGCCGATGCGCGCGTCGTCCCAGGCGTGGCTGCCGGGCACCACTTCGGTGCCGCCGTTCTCGGCGGTGAAGGCATCCACCGCGACGATGGTCGACAGCGACACCATCGGGCGCGGGCGTGGCAGCGTGTAGAAGCCGTCGTCGTAGTGGAACGGCTGCGGCGTCTCGCCCGGTCGGATCTCGATCGCCTGGCTGGCGGTGAGCAGAAAGCCCGGCTCGAGGAAGCGCTCGCACAGCGCCATGACGCGCGCGTCGAGCACGATGTCCCAGAAGACCCGCCCGCGCGCCACCAGTGTGTAGACGCGTTCGGTGCTGGTGCCCTCGAACTCGTTCCGTCCGGCGTGGGTGCCGAGATAGAAGCCGAGCACGCGCCGCACCTCGGCCAGCGTCGGCGCGTCGAGGAAGTCCTCGATGATGGTGAACCCGTCGCGTTCGAGGCGGGCGGCGTGCGCGTCGCGGTCGAAGGTCATCCCGCCAGAGAAGGCTGTTAGGCTGTTAGGCTGTTGGCGGTTAGGGGGAAGACCAGATGCTCCCTGACCGCGTAACAGCCTAACAGCCTTCTCATGCCGCCTTCGCTCCCACCAGCGCCTGCATGGCCTGGCTCAGGCCGTCGACGCTGAGATGGAACATCGGGAACAGGCGCTTGATGATGCGGCCGGTGTGCGAGCCTTCCCAGTAGGGCGGATCGTCGGGGTTGATCCACACCGAGCGGTCGAAGTGCTCGGCGATGCGGCGCAGCCAGACGATCCCCTCGGTCTGCGCGCCCTGGCGCGGATCGATGTTGCCGTAGGCTTCGAGCAGCTCGGCCGGGTGCATCGCCGCGTCGCCGACGATGACGCACTTCCAGCGGCTGTCGAGCTTGCGCAGGATGTCGCCGGTCGGCACCGCGTCGGCACGCATCATGCGAGCCTTGGTGTACACGTGGTCGTAGATGCAGTTGTGGAAGTAGTACGGCTGGAACTCGCGCAGGCCGTGGTCCTCGTGCAGCGCGGTGAGCAGGCGGCTCACCGGCTCGTAGTACGGATCCATGGTGCCGCCGACGTCCATCAGCAGCAGCAGGCGCACGTTGTTGCGGCGCGGGGCGCGGAAGACGAGTTCGATCTCGCCGGCGTTGCGGCAGGTCTCGTCGATGGTCTCGTCGAGGTCGAGCTCGGTCTGCTGCCCCTGGCGGGTGAGCT
>JANRJF010000054.1:0-2553 GCA_033764095.1 Deltaproteobacteria bacterium
CACCACAACGACACGGCGGCACAACGACACGACGCCAGCACCACGTCGCGATGCTGGCGTCGTGTCGTTGTGCCGCCGTGTCGTTGTGGTGCCCGCCCTACTCGCCCGCCGGAAAGTCCGTCGACGTCGCCAGCCCACGCCACGCCGCCAGCTCCTGTTCGACGAAGGCGTGCTTCTGCTCGATGCGCGCGACCGCATCGCTGCCGAGCGGCAGGCGCAGCGGCGGGTTCGGCGCATCGACCAGTGTGAGGAAGGCGCCGGCGAGGCGTTCGGGATCGCCGGGTTGGCGGTGATTGAGCGCCGCCGCACGCTCGCGCACGGCGCCGGCAGTGGCGGCGTAGTCGTCGATGTGGCCAGCGCTGGGCTGCAATGAGCTGCCGTCGAGGAAGTCGGTGCGGAAGTAGCCTGGCTCGACGACGGTGACGTAGATGCCGAGCGGCTTGCACTCGTCGTGCAGGGCCTCGCTCAGCCCCTCGACCGCGAATTTGGTCGACGAGTAGACGCCAAATCCGGCCGCGGCGCGGTAACCGCCCAGCGAGGAGATGTTGACGACATGGCCGGCGCGTTGCCGGCGCATCGGCACCAGCACCGCACGGGTGACGTTCAGCAGGCCGAACACGTTGGTGTCGTAGATGCGGCGCACGTCGTCGGCGCTCGACTCCTCCACCGCGCCGACGATGCCGTAGCCGGCGTTGTTGATCAGCACGTCGATGCGACCGAAGCGCGCCAGCGCCGCCTCGACCGCCGCCGTCGCCTGCGCCGGGTCGGTGACGTCGAGCCCCGCCGCAAGCAGATCGCTGCGCTCGCCGAACCCCTTGGTGATCGCCTCGGCGCTGCGCCCGGTGGCAACCACCGCGTCGCCGCGCTCCAGCGCCGCGGCGGCGATGCGAGCCCCAAACCCGCGGGCGGCGCCGGTGATGAACCAGACTTTTCCATTCGCACGCATGCCGGAACAGTACGGCGCTGCGCCATCCCGCGGAACCCTACGGGGCATTTTCGGTGAACTGCGTGCGGGAGCGACGCCCCCCTTCCGACCTCCGCACGTCAGCACGTCCGCAGGTCCGCACCCGCTCCCAGCCACTCAAGCACGTCCGCACCTCGGCACTCCGCACGCAGTTCTCGTCAACTTTCGCCTCGACAAGTCCCTTGCACCCATATAAGAACCCGAATCGGATTCTGGTTCTCATGTCGCACGCCGCCCAGCTTCGCACCGTCGCCGAGCCCAAGCAGGCGCGCAGCGAGAAGACGCTGCAGCGGCTGCTCGACGCGGCCGAGGCGTTGATCGCCGAGAAGGGCCACAAGGCGGTGTCGATCCCGGACATCGCGCGCCGCGCCAAGTCGTCGGTGGGCGGCTTCTACGCCCGCTTCCGCGACAAGAACGAGCTGCTGCGCGCGCTGGAGGAGCGGCATTTCCTCGAGCTGTCGGAGCGCGTCGCCCGGCTGGCCGACGCCAGCCGCTGGACCGACGCGCCGACCGCGGCGATCGTCGAGACGGCGGTTGCCGAGCTGGTGTCGATCACGCGCGAGAAACGGCCGCTGATCGCCGCCTTCCTCGCCAACGCGCTCGACGACCCGGTCCTGCTGGAGGGTGGCCTGCGCTTCCGGCGCAGCGTCGAGGAGCGGCTCAACGCCCTCTTCCTGCAGCGCCGCGAGGAGATCACGCACCCGGATCCGCCGCTCGCCATCGACCTCGCCATCCAGACGGCGTTCGCGATCATGCAACAGCACGTGCTGCTCGAGGAGACGCACGCCGCCGGCCACACGCTGTCCGACGACGAGCTGCGGCGCGAGATCGCCACGCTCGTCATGCGCTACCTGGGAATCGACCCGCACCGCGAGCCGGTGCGACCAACACCGTAGGGGGATCGCCATGCAGTACACCCAGCACAACCCGCTGCCGCTGCCTTCCGGGCGCCCGGAGTTCGAGTCGGTGCGCGCCACCATCGACACCGTCTTCGACTGGAAGTACGAGCTGAAGAAGCAGAACCTGCTCAACCTCTACGAGAAGGGCAAGACGCTCGGCTGGAACGCCAACGACCTCGACTGGTCGATCGACGTCGACATCGAGCGCATGGTGAAGCAGCGCGTCGCCAACGGCATGCCGGCGCTGATGAACTCGCTGCTCAACCCGCCCAAGCCGCTCGGCGACGAAGAGGTCATCAACTTCCAGCTCAACATCAACGCCTTCATGCTGTCGCAGTTCCTGCACGGCGAACAGGGGGCGCTGGTGGCGACCGCCAAGATCGTGCAGGGGGTGCCCTGGGAGGAGGCGAAGTTCTACGCCGCCAACCAGGTCGCCGACGAGGCGCGCCACGTCGAGGTCTACCATCGCTACCTGACCGAGAAGCTCGGCGTCTCGTACGAGTGCGTGCCGAGCCTCAACAAGCTGCTCGACGACATCATCCGCGACTCGCGCTGGGACATCACCTTCCTCGGCATGCAGATCATGGTCGAGGGCCTGGCGCTGGCGGCGTTCGGCGTGACGCGCATGCAGATGATGGACGAGCCGCTGATCCAGGATCTGATCGGCCGCGTCATGGCCGACGAGTCGCG